>JBGAPN010000258.1:0-7479 GCA_044221235.1 Limisphaerales bacterium | reverse complement strand
GTTTCCCAGCTGAAGGGGCGCCCCAGAGTTCGACCCGGAAATTCGCTGGCGGACAATCTCCCCGGCTTCCAACGTGCTCTCATGACTCGGGAGCAATTCGATACCCTCGTCCAACAACAGTCCCGGCGCGCCCAGGCTGCCCCCGGCCGGATGAAGCTCGAAGTGGGCGCGTTCGCCGCGTTTGGTTTCGCCTACATGATGGGGGTTTTCTTGTTGATGAGCGCCCTCACACTCGCGGCAATCGGAGCCATCTTCGCCGCCCCCAGCGGGGTCACCATCAAGCTCGGACTTTTCCTGATCCTCGCCGCGGGCGGCGTTGCCCTCGCCATCGGCCGCGGACTTTGGGTCCGAATCGATCCGCCGGAAGGCGTGAGGCTAACGGCGGGCGATGCACCCCGTTTGCTTGAGTTCGTCGATGACATCGGGAAACGCATGCAGGCGCCGGTGTTTCATGAAGTCCTGATTGTTCAGGATTACAATGCGGCGGTGGTTCAGATCCCCCGGCTCGGCATCCTGGGGTGGCACCGAAATTATCTGCTGGTCGGACTGCCCCTGATGCAATCCCTCGCTCGGGAGGAGTTCGGTGCCGTCCTGGCCCATGAGTTCGGCCATCTTTCGCGGAGCCATGGCCGTTTTGGGAACTGGCTCTACCGGCTGCGCCGCTCATGGCAGAGGGTGTTCGAGGAATTGGCGCGACAGAACGTCGGCAAATTCGCGCTTCCCCTGACGGTGTTCATCGAATGGTTCTGGCCCCGCTTCAATGCACGCGCCTTTGTGTTGTCCCGGGAGAACGAATACGAGGCCGACGCCGCGGCCGCCCAGACCCTCAGCGCCGCCGCATTGGCGTCCGCCCTGATCCGGCTGCAGGTGGACGGGCCGTTTCTCGACGACCGATTCTGGCCGGACATCTTCCGCCGGGCGGGCGTCCAACAGGAACCGCCACCCGACATCTTCCACCAGCTGGCCCTACGTCTCACCCAGGAACGGGAGCCCGGCGATTCCCGCCGATGGCTGGAGGTCGGCTTCCGACTCGAGACCAACAGTTCGGACACGCATCCTTGCCTCCGGGACCGCCTGAAGGCCCTCGGACAGCTCTCCCCCGAGGGACGGCCGCCCGACGTCTTTCCAACCCGGGAGGGACCCTCCGCTGCCGAGGATCTTCTGGGTCCCGCCGAACTGGATCTGGAGCGCCGCCTGGGTGAACGCTGGGCAAAGTCCGTAACCGAGGTCTGGCACCGTCGCTTCCAGGAGGTTTCCGAACTGGCCAAGCGTCAGGCGGAAAGCAACGGGGCCGGCACCCCCACTGGCTCCCCGGTGGAACAGCTCTGGCAGCGGGCGCAATACGCCCTTCAGGTGGAATCCCCGAAGTCGGTCCTTCCCTTGCTGGAGCAGATCGTTGGCCTTGATCCCAATCATTCTGCGGCATTGTTCCACCGGGGCCGGATCCTACTCGACTCCGACGACCCGGCCGGAGTGGAGATGCTGGAAGCCGCGATCCGCTCGGACTTCATGGCGACCGAACCCGCCTGCCAACTTCTTTACGGTTTTTACATCCGGACCGGTCAACGAGATCGCCTTAAGGGACTGGAACTCCGAATCGAGGAATTCCGCAGGATACACGCGGCGGCCCAACTGGAGCGCAATTTGGTCCAGGATATCGACACCTTCCTGCCGACCCATCTCGAGCCCGAACCCATTCGAGTCACCGTCGCCTTGCTCGAAGCGGAACCTGAAGTCGAAGCGGCCCACCTGGCCGAGAAAAAGGTCCAATTTTTCCCGGAACGTCCCTGCCGGGTTCTGGCCATCGATGTCAAAAGGGCCTGGTGGAAAGTGGTCGATTCCGATGCCAACCAGAAGCTGGCGCAGCGACTCGCCGCCCAGGTGCCGATACCCGGCTGCCTGGTCCTGGTCATCCAAAAGGACCTTCGGTCACTCGGACAGTGCATTGCCGAGGTTCCGGGATCCTGCATTTACCGACGGGCGAAGGCGTAACACGGGGTCCGTGTTCCCGGGGTGTGACATCCGAAGATGACATCGTGCCGGGTTCGGTTCACCGTCCTCGACACAGCCCATGCCCGTTTCCCCGCGCTCCCTCGTTGAACTGATCCTCCTTGGCCCCATCGGGGACCGGCGACAGCTCCAGGACTCGCCCGTGCTCGGCGATGTCTGGATGGCCTACGCTCAGAGACCCGCCGAGCGTCTAGACCTGCTGATCACTCCGGACTGGAACCATCCCACCGGCCGGGTTGCCGCAATGATTTCCCGGCAACTGGCTGCGTTGGGGCTCCCGGACGAACGCAAGGCACGGGACATCGCCTATCTGAACGGCCTGGTGGCGGCACGCGTGCATTTTCGGGACCTGCTTCGTGTCATCGTCCCCATGACCACCTGGTGGCAGGATCGCAAGGTGCAGGAAGTGCTGGGCCATTATTCGGCAGTATCCGGACTGCACGCCATCATGGAGGCCATCCTTCGATGGGTTCGGGCGGTCGACACTCGGGCCGAGGCGCAGGATACGGTCCGAGAGTTCGCGCGATTCTCGGCCCTCGACCGTTACGTGGCCCTGGCCGGCGTGATCCTGTGGGCCAGCGAAGAGCCGGTGGATTCCGGCGGACTCCAGGGCCTGGTGGGCCTCCGATCTCCGGGGCCGGTGGTGGACCGCCTTCGCTCATTGTTCCGGGACATTGTGGAGCATCCCATACCGTCGGAAGCGGGATCTCAAATCTACCAGGTCTCCCTCAACCGCCGCGCCCTGGCCGCCCTCGACAAATCGGTGGCGGCCGTCAAGGGTGATGCCGCCCGTCATGTGTTCAAGGTGAAGTGCGACCGGATCGGATGGGCGGTTCTGGACTCCGGAATCGACGGGTCCCATCCGGCTTTTGCGGAAGGACCGATGGGGGGCACAACGCCGGCCGGCACCTCTGTGCGACCGCGTTCCCGTGTCGTGGCGGCTTATGACTTCAGCGACATCCGGAAAATTGTCAGCCTCGACAACCTGGACGAGTCACGCTTGGAGGAGCATGTGGCCGAACTGCTCCAGAGTCGGAAGCGGGGAGTCACTCGGGCCTCGACCCGCGCCCGGCTGCGGAGCCTGGCCGAGGATGCCGACAACGACCGGCCCATCCACTGGGAATTGGTGGAAGATCTGATCCGAATTGATCCGACGCTGCCTCCCAAGAGCGGCCACGGAACCCACGTCGCCGGAATTATCGGCGCCCGCCAGGTCGAGGAAAACGGGACCGTTTCGGGTGCCGACGGCATGTGCCCGGACATCACGCTGTACGATTTCCGGGTGCTGTCCCATACCGTGGAGGATACGGAATTCGCCATTATTGCGGCCCTCCAGTTCGTCCGGTACCTGAACAACCGGCAAGGCGTCCGCAAGATCCACGGGGCCAATCTCAGTCTCTCCATCCCCCATGATGTCCGAAACTTTGCCTGTGGCCGGACGCCGATCTGCGACGAATGTCGTCGGTTGGTCGACGACGGGGTGGTGGTGGTCGCCGCGGCGGGGAACCTTGGATATCAGAGCTTCGAAACCAAGGATGGTGTCTATGATGGCTACGCTGCCTTCAGCATCACGGACCCCGGAAATGCCGAGGACGTGATCACGGTTGGCGCCACGCACCGGTTTTGGCCGCATACCTATGGGGTCAGCTTCTTCTCCAGCCGCGGGCCGACCGGGGATGGGCGGATCAAACCTGACTTGGTGGCACCCGGCGAACGGATCCAGTCCTGCCTGCCCGGCGGCGAGTGGGGTTCGATGGATGGTACCAGCATGGCCGCCCCGCACGTGAGCGGCGCCGCAGCCATGTTGATGGCGCGTTACTCGGAGCTCATGGGCCAACCCCGCGAGATCAAGCGGCTCCTGTGCGAATCCGCCACGGACCTCTCCCGTGAACGGACCTTCCAAGGTCGCGGAATGCTCGATGTGCTTCGCGCCTTTCAACGCATTTGAACCACCTTAAACCATGGGCAGCAATCTCTTCAGTCTCGACGTTCGCCGCGCCCGCAAAGGCGACTGTCTTCTTCTCCATTACGGGAGCGACGCCAAGCCCGGACTGGTCCTCATCGACGGGGGTCCCAGCAAGGTGTACACGCCTCACCTTCGACCCCGCCTCGAGACCATCCGCAAGGCCCGCGGCCTCAATCCGGGTGAACCGCTCGCCGTGGACCTGCTCATGGTCAGCCATATCGACGATGACCATATCAAGGGCCTCCTGGATCTGACCCAGGAACTGGTTGCCGCCGCGGATGAGAAATCTCCCCCGCTCGTTCGGATCCGGAAGCTCTGGCACAACACCTTTGACGACATCATCGGAAACGATCCGCACCACCTCCTCGCCTCGGTCACGGCCGCCTATGGGGCCGCCGCCTTGGGTGGGGAGGTGGACGTCGCGGGACTGGATGCCCACACGGCAAGGGTTCTGGCCAGCGTGAGCCAGGGCTACCAGCTTCGGAACGATGCCCGGCGGCTTAAGATCCCCCTCAATTCCCCATTCAATGGCGGACTGATCATGGCGGGCAATGGCACTCCCGTGGAGATGAAGAACGGACTCCGCTTTGTCGTGGCCGGACCGCTGAAGGAGGAACTCGCGGACCTGCAGAAGGACCACGATGCCTTTCTGAAGGCGCAACAGAAGAACAAGGGCATTCCGGCGTCGTTTACCGACACTTCGGTGGCCAACCTGTCCAGTATCGTCGTACTGGCGCAGTGCGGCGGGCGGGAAATCCTGCTGACGGGAGACGCGCGCGGGGACAAGATTCTGTTGGGAATGGAACAAACCGGTCTGCTCCAGCCCGGAGGCACGCGTCATGTCAACATCCTCAAGGTTCCCCATCACGGGAGTGACCGGAATATGGAGACCTCGTTCTTCCGGCGGGTCACGGCGGACCACTATGTGTTCTCGGGAAACGGGGAACACGGCAACCCGGAGCGAGCCACGCTCCAGATGCTCCTTGATGCCCGCGGTGGAGCCCCCATGACCATCCATCTCACCTATCCGGTGGAGGAAATTGACGCGACGCGGAAAGCCGAAGCGAAGTCGGACGGCAAATCCTGGTCCGACACCCAGGACAGTCTCAGGGCCTTTCTGGCCAAGAACCCCAGCATTGCCGCCAAGGTGCGAATCGTGGATGCCACCCAGCCGCACGTCATCGATCTGCTGGATCCCCTTGGATTCTGAACGGCGTCGACCGGATGCGCCACGGACATGAGGCGAGTTGCCATCAAAAATCCTGACGCTTGACTCCGCGCCCGGGTTTCCGTCCCACTGTGTCCCGCAATGAACCGCGCGAATCCAGCCCCTCCCGCAGCAGCTCCCGCCGCCATGGCTCGAGCCGCCGCAGCGCGCGTGTCCCGTCTGCTTCCCCTCTGAACCCGGTTCCAGGTGACGGCAGACGGTCCGTGGGAATCCCCTTCCCACGCGGCCATCCGTTCACTTTACCCTTTCTCCCATGTCTGACCTGAGTTCCTTCGTCGCCCGCCATGTGGCCGGAATCCCACGATCCGGCATCCGCGACTTTTTTGACATCGTCCAGAGCACTCCCGGGGTCATTTCCCTGGGCGTGGGCGAACCCGACTTCGCCACTCCCTGGCACATCCGGGAGGCCGCCATCTACGCTTTGGAACGTGGACGCACCCAATACACCTCCAATCTGGGACTGCCCCGCCTGCGCGAGGCCATCAGCACCTATGTGGCCCGGGTGTTCGGCGTGACCTACGACCCCAAGAACCAGATTCTGGTGACCGTGGGCGTGAGTGAGGCCCTGGACCTCGCCCTCCGGGCCCTTCTGAATCCGGGGGATGAAGTCATCTACCACGAACCCTGCTACGTGAGCTATTCGCCCAGCGTGGTCCTGGCGCACGGTCGGCCGGTTCCCGTGGCGTGCCGGGCCGAGGATGGGTTCGCTGTCACGGCCCAAGCCCTCGCCGCGGCGGTGACCCCGCGAAGCAAGGTGCTCATGTTGAATTTCCCGACCAATCCTACCGGCGGCACCATGACCCGGGCGCAGCTGGAGGAGATTGCCGACGTGGTGCGACGCCACAACCTGGTGGTCCTGACCGACGAGATCTACAGCGAGCTCACGTTTGAGGGACAGCATGTGTCGATTGCCAGCCTGCCCGGCATGGCGGAGCGGACGATCTTCCTCCACGGGTTCTCCAAGGCCTATGCCATGACCGGATTCCGAATTGGCTATGCCTGTGGTCCGAGCCCGCTGATCGAGGCGATGATGAAGATCCACCAGTACTCCATGCTGTGCGCCAGCATCATTGCCCAGGAAGCGGCGATCGAGGCGTTGGAGCATGGCGATGCCGCGACGGCGGAGATGCGCGAGCAATACCGCCTTCGTCGAAACTTCATCGTAAAGGCACTCAATGACATGGGCCTGACCTGTCATCTGCCCCGCGGCTCGTTCTACGCCTTTCCGAGTCTTGGCGACCTTCCGCTCAGCGCCCGCGACTTCGCCCTGGGCCTGCTTCAGCAGGAGAAGGTGGCCTGCGTTCCCGGAGGGGCGTTCGGGACCAGCGGTGAACGGTTTGTCCGCTGCTGTTTCGCCACGGCGTTCGACCAGATCGAGGAGGCCGTGGAACGCATGGCCCGCTATGTGACTCGCGTTCGCGGCGGCGGTTAGGCAAATGGCAAAAAGGGCGCCCGGAATGCTCCGGACGCCCCTGATTGCAGCTGCTTGAGCGGGATTCAGTCCTTACGGCTGCACAATCTCAATGATGTCCGACCACCGTTCCGGCCGCGCATTCCGATGCAGCAGCAGGAATCCGGTCTGCGCCGGCGACGCCTCCGACCCACCCGATACGGTCGAGATGTTCAGCGTCGTCGATCCACCCGATGCCACTGTGGGAGACTGGGAGCCTGCAATGGCGTAATGGGGTGTATTGAGGGTATGGGTCAAATAGCTGAATCCCGGACCGAAGACGAAGTCCGTCAGTGCGCCTGTGAAGTAGTTGTCAAAGGCGACGACATACCAGTTCACCGTGCTGCTGGCGGTCACCCCCACTGCCGCCATTGGAACGCGGAAGGTGATGGTGCTGCTGTTGAAATCAACGTCGGCGGGCAGTGAGCCCAGGTTGGCACCGTCGGCAAGCCGGAGGACATTCACCCTGACATTTCCCGACGTGGTCGAATTATACAGGACGTAATCTTCAGTCCCGTCGTTGTCTGCATCGAAATAGATGTCGAACTCCGCCGGATACCCCGGATGGCTGCGCTCCTCATAGGTCGCCACGGCGAATTCCAGGTAGGAACCGGCAGCCCGAATACCGACGGCCTTGAGATCAGGGAGCGCTTCATTGGCACCGAAGGTATCCGGCTTGGGATAGTCCAGCGGACTGGTACCGCCCAGCATGAAGATCTCGCTCGTTCCGCTATCCGCCCCATTCGCGTTGGTTAGGTGCACGGAACCCGTGCCGGACGTCAGCGTCACCGAGTCCGAATCGACCGCCATATTCGCCGCCTTTCG
>JBGAPN010000257.1:0-7497 GCA_044221235.1 Limisphaerales bacterium | reverse complement strand
CCCGGGACTTTGGTCGATCCCGGGGAATTCGGGATCCCCGTGGAGGCGGGCGAATCCCTCAATATCGCGGTCAGCGGACAATGGCTGGCCTATCGGATCCGGGTACGACTGGCGACGGCAGAACTCATCGGTCTTCCCTCCTTGGGCTGGGAAGAAGGGTCGCCGGGCGGCGTTCGCCTGGAATCCTCCTCCTGGGATGGCGAGATCCGGGAGGTGGAGTTCAGTGTCGACCAGTCTCCGGCCATCCTCGCTACCGAAGCCCCTTTTGATCTCGACCTTTCCTACCTGCCCGCCGGTAACCATACGGTGGCCGCCTCGTTCATTCGCCGGGACGGCGCCGTGGTCCGGGTCCCGCCGATCAAGATCCCGATTCGGCCGGCCAACGACCGCTTCGACGCCGCCCAATCTCTCGCTGGGGAATCCGTCCGCTTGGAAGTGGATGCCACCACGGCGACCGCAGACCCCGGCGAACCGACCCATGCAGGGCTTCCGCCCCAGCGAACGGTCTGGTGGAGCTGGACGGCGCCGAGGTCGGGCCCGACGGAATTGAGACTCTTAACCGGGGTCCCGGGCACCGGAGCGGTGTACACCGGAGATTCGCTGTCATCACTGGTCCTGGTGGTCGGATCGGACTCGGGCCTCCTTCGGTTCGGAGCCATAGCGGGGGTGACCTATCGCATCGCGGTCAACCTGCGTCAGGCGGAGTTCCAGCCGGGAACGGTCGAATTGACGCTGCGCCAGGCGCCCCCAGTTCCCAACGATCAGTTTGCCGACGCGCTGCCTCTGGACGGTACGCTGATGACCGTTTCCGCATCCGTCGAAGCCGCCACCCTGGAGCCGGGCGAATGGACTTCCAATCCGGAGTTGGTGCGCTCCCTGTGGTGGCGTTGGACGGCCCCAGCCAACGGCATTCTCAACGTGGCTGCCTCGTCACCCGCCTCTGAGGCGTACAACACCGCAGTGGAGGTCTTCGCAGGAACCTCCCTCCAATCCCTCGTCCGTTTGGGGGACATCTGGGGCATTCCGGCGCGCATCGATGTGGTCGCGGGTCGGTCCTACTGGGTTCGGGCGCAGACCTCGGTCTGGTATTCCCGGATTCAGTTTGACCTGCGCTTCGATCCCCTGCCGGCCAACGATGATTTTCTCAATGCCGCCCTCCTGGTGGGGCTGCCCGCCCAGGCGTCGGGTCAACTCGCCTATGCCTCGGTGGAGCCCATGGAGCCGGTCGGCTTCCCGTCGTCTCTAGGCCGAAGCGTCTGGTTCCAGTGGGAATCCCCCATTACCGGGCCGGTCGCGGTGACCTTTCCCGGGCTGGACTCCGAGCCTACATTCCCCCCGTGGTTCTTCGAACGACCGGATGTCACGGTTTTCCTGGGAAACACCCTGACCAATCTGAATCCGGTGGCTTCGGGAGAAATCATTTCTGGCGGGCAGCTCCGGTTCGTGGCCCAACAGGGAACCCGGTATGCAATCCAGGTCCTCATCAAGCCTCCGACGTCGGGTCTGATTCCCTTCGCCTTTGAGATCATCGGTCCGCCCCACAACGATACTTCCCAGAGTGCAATCCTCATCTCGGGTACCAGCGGAGACGTGACGGGATACACCGTCTATTCCTCGCAGGAACCTGGAGAACCCGCGGTCGACGGTGTGACAGCCTTCGGATCGGTTTGGTACCGCTGGATGCCCTTTGAGACGGGACAGGTCACGCTATGCGTCCGGGGGAGCCTCCTTCCCGGCGTCCAGGCATACACCCAATCCGAAGACGGCCAGTTCCAGCGGGTGATTCCCCTCGCTACACTGCAACACGATCAGGCCCGTCGGCTGTTGTTGCCTGTGTCGGCGAATCGCCTTCTCTGGATCCAGGTCAGTTCGCCGCGAGTCGGCGAACTCGCGGAGCCCGGAACGTTCTTCCATCTGTCCCTGGCTTCATCCGACCTGATGCTCTCCGCTCCGGTTCATGGTTTCGTTGGGGAGGAAGGAGGAACCGTGGACACGGCGGCACGCGGCGAACTCAGTCGCACCGCTGGTTTGGTGCTCTTGACCGACTGGCTGCCAGCGCTGCAGTTGCCTGGACTGTCGGGTCCGGACTTCCGTCACGCCTTCACGAATCTACCGCCAGCGCGATACCGCCTGTTCGTCCTGGGAACCAACCTGACCGGACAACCGCAGATCAGCCCTCCCATCGAGTTCCGGGTGGCGCCGTCCAACGACGACTACACCCACTCCACCGCGGTGGAATCGCTGCCGTTCGTCTTCAATGGAACCCAGGCCGGCGCTTCGGTGGAAGCGGACGAGCCCGGGGTCTCCGGAGATTCGGAGGACCAGTCCCGTTGGTGGCACTGGACGGCGCCGCGATCCGGGATGGTGGTCCTGCAGGGAACAGGACGTGTCCGGGTTTACCAGGGCACGACGTTGTCCCAACTGACCCTGCGCGCCGAGTGGAGTCCCAGTGCGCCCACCCCGCTGGAGGTCAGCGCGGGTGAGACCTACCGGTTTCAGGTCCTGCCCCTCGATCCCAGTTACCCCCGGGAGGACTCGCTTGTGGATCTCCTGCTGGCCTGGAGTCCGCCCAACGATTCCATCAGCGCGCCGGAGGCTCTGGGCGGAAACCGGTTGATGGTGCGGGCCGATCTGGCAACCGCGACAGCCGAACCCGGCGAGCCCGGGGCAGGCCCCTATTCAGCCCAGCGAACCGCCTGGTTCCGTTGGACCGCGCCGGGAGACGGTTGGCTGTGGATGGCGGACACCCAGGGGCGATCGGACGAAGCCGTTGCCGTCTTCCAGAAGAACGCGAAGGGCAATCTGGGCGATCTCGTGCCGCTGGGATTCACACGATCGGAGTGGAATCCGTTGCGAGTTCCAGTGGCAGCCGGAGTCGAGTACTTCATTTCCCTCGATGAACACGGTTACGTTCCCCGTCCAGCGGCGGCGTGGGAACTGCAGTGGTTCCCCACCGTGGACAATGATGCCTTTGCCAACCGTCGGAAGGTCGAAGGGCTTGAGGTGGAACTGTCGGGCGTCAATTTTGGCGCCTCGCGGGAACCCGGGGAGCCGGAACGGCGGATCCAGTGGGGCACCCTCATCATCGACCGGACCGTCTGGTTCTCCTGGACGGCGCCCGCCACCGGCTGGGCGCGATTGGAAGACTCGGAACCAAGGTCCTCGTGGCTTGAATCGTCCTCCTGGTTCGTGGAGCCCTTTGTCGGAGAAACCCTGGCCTCCCTGCGATCGCTTTGGCCGGCGGGCCGCGTTTACGGACCGATCGAAACCCTGTTTTTCTGGGTCGAAGCCGGGCACACCTACCAGTTCCTGGTCGGAGACACCTCTCCTTCAGACCGTCCGTTCCGCCTGCTTCTGAGCGGACCCAAACGGCCCGCCAACGATGATTTTCGCCAGGCGGAGGAACTGCCAATGCTGGCGACGGAGGTGAAAGGCACGCTTTGGAACGCGACTTGGGAGGAGGGTGAACCGCTGGAACCCTTCTCTCCCGAAACGAGGGACTGGGGCAACGTCTGGTTCCGCTGGAAATCGCCAGGCCGGGGCGTGGCGACCCTCTATGGTTCCGTGTATCGATTGAGCATCTGGCAGGGGGAGGACCTTTCTTCGCTGCAGAGCCTCACGAGACCAGACAACTATGTGCGGTTCCGCACGGAGCCCGGAGCCGTCTATTACATCCGGGTCACCGGCGGAAACCTGTCCGAGTTCTCCATCGACATGAATTTTGGGCTGTCGCCGAAGAATGACGACTTCGAGAACGCCGTTCCTCTGGAAGGCACCTCGCTCCGTGAAACCGCCACGACGCTCAATTGTACTTCCGAAGAAGGGGTTTCGGATCCCGGGGTGTGGTACCGGTGGAAGGCACCGGCGAGCGGAAAACTGTCGATCCGGTTCCAGGATACGCGTTCATTCGGACTCTACCGGGGTCCCGGACTCCAGGCCCTGGCTCTCCAGTCTCCCCTGCCCCGTTCCCCGGACGTGTATGAAGTCACCGGAGGGGAAACCTATCATCTCCATGTCCCAGAGATCTCCCTTGAACCGCGGATCTTTGATCTGCAGTTCGTCGCCACGGAGCCTCCGGAACTGGCGTCGGGACGCTTGCAGGGCGATTCCTTCCTCCTGCCCCTGCCGGACCAACCGGGCGACTGGGTGGACGTCGAGCAATCGGACGACCTGGAACACTGGACGCCGCTGGGTCGACGCTGGCTGATTCCGCCGGTGGCGCCACTGGCCCTTCCTGGGGACCGTCCCTCCGGATTCTTCCGCGTTCGGAGTCCCTGAACGCTCCCTAGGAACATCGCCGATCCGCCTGGGTGTGTTTCCCGAGATCAATGGAGGACCGCAACGCAGGTCTCCGGTGTGTTTTCCGTTGTCGGCGGAGGAGGCATCCCACCAAGCTAACTCCCGGGAGCATTCCAAACACCCGCCTCGCCTGCATGACCTATTGTTATTTTGGACACCACAAGTGCGCCACCACCTGGTTCGCGTCGGTCATTCCGTCGGTCTGCCAGGATCTGGGATTGTCCTGGGCCAGCACAGACTCCCCCGAGAACTTCGATTTCAAGAGTGAGAAGGCCCAGTCGGATTTCCTGATGTTCCGCAATGCCGGCATCAACCATCTGCCACCAGACCGCCCTTACCGGGGCTTTCACATGATCCGAGACCTGCGGGACATCGCCGTGTCCGCGGTTCATTCCCACCGCTCCAGCCATCCCACCGACATGTGGGCGGACCTGAAGGACATGCGGGAAAAGCTGAAAACCATGAGCTTCGAGGAGAGCCTTCTCTGGGAGCTGGACTACCTGAAACCCATCTTCGACCAGATTGGGGGATGGAATTATTCCAATCCCAACGTGAAGGAGATGCGCATGGAAGACCTGATCTCCCGTCCCTATTCCGTGGCGTTGGAGGCGTTCCAGTTCCTGGGACTCGCCGGCGACGAAGTGGTCTCCACGACCAGCCGGCTTGTTTTCACCGCCAAGACGCTGGTCAACAAGCCCGGGCGGCACATTGGTCATGCCGGACCCCGGGGCTGGCTACGCCTGGAGCGAATGCCGGCGGAGCGGCTTCTTGGAATCGTTCACGCCTTCAATTTCAAGCGTCTTGCCGGGGGACGCACCCAGGGCAAGGAGGACACGAAATCCCATTTCCGGAAGGGCGTCGCGGGGGACTGGCAGAATGCCTTTACTCCGCCGATTAAGGCCCGTTTCAAGGAGCTCTACGGCGACCTGCTGATCCAGCTCGGATACGAACGCGATCTCAATTGGTGAAGGCCGCCGCCGTGGCGGCAAAAGGAACGGCGGGAGTCAGTCTTTGGGGTCCCAGTCAAAGCGGCGCCCCAGCAGGTCAAAGAGCCGCTCGTTGTGCGGCTTGAAGAATTGGTGGAGCCGCTCCACCACCTTGGGGTCGGGTTTTTCGCTGTAGTTTCGGACGTTTTTATCCACCAGCCGGTCCGCCTTCCACTGGATCGGACGAAGCCCGAGGAACTGGGCGACCTTCGACATCACCACCTCGCGCTGGTTCCTCAATTCACGGTCCTCGACGATCATCAGGCGATCCCGGGGAAAGACCTTAAAATAGCGCTCAAGCTGTTCGGCATACAACCCGCGGCGGACAAAACTGGTCTCGGTCGTGGACGTATCTCCGGCCTCGACCCATGCGATCTCCTGCTCCACCAGCTCCCCAAACTCGGGAAAGGTCTCGGCATAGTAGAGCCGGACCATGGGATCCCGCTGCTCGGGATTGGCGTCGAGCAGGATTTTGCGCATGACGTGGTTGCGGAAGTTCTCCCGCACGTGTCGCACCATCACGTAGGCCGACCAGGCTCTCGCCACCGGATTCCGGAGCATGACCAGCATACGAGCGTCGGGCGCATAATCGCGGATCCGCTCCGCCGTCCCATGGTGGTACAGGTAGCAAGGAGTCGCATCGAACAGCCGGGCTCCGGAACGGAAGGCGGCCCGGCCAGGAAACTGCGCGGCATACCAGGCCTGACCCCGGGCATGAACCTGGTCCCGGTGAAAGAAGTGGGCTTCCTTGTCCTTCACGCCCACGACGTCCGGATGCTTAGTCAGGAAGTCCGCCAGTGCGGTGGTCCCGCACTTCTGCCCCCCCAGGATGAAGAAATCGGGACGCAGTGATTCCGCGAGATAGCGGTGGGCAATTCCGTCAGTGGCCAGTCGAAACGCAGTCCGGGCCTTTCGAAGCAGAATCTTGGTCATTGGGTTTTGGGCAACCCGGCGACGCTGCAGGCTGCCGCGCCACCCTTTCCGCAGGTTCGCCCTCTCTGAAAGAATACGGACATTCCGCTATCCGACTAAAGGCATTTTTTGGGAAGGGCGAAGTCGGAGCCCCGGGGCCCCTTCGGACCCCGACTGACACCGCGGTTCCTTGTCCCCCGGGACGGAGGTTACAATTTGAGTTCCGCCAGGCGCCGCTGGACGTCGTCGGCTATCAAGGGGTCGATGACCGGATCAAGTTCGCCCTCCACCACCGAGGCGAGATTGTACAGGGTCAGGTTGATCCGGTGGTCCGTCATTCGGTTCTGCGGAAAATTGTAGGTTCGGCTCTTTTCACTCCGCTCGCCGGTGCCCACCTGCTGCTTGCGCTCGGCGGCATATTTGGCGTTCTCCTCGGCCAGTTTCCGCTCCAGCAATCGCGAACGCAGCACGGTCAAGGCCTGCTGCTTGTTCTTCTGCTGGGACCGGCCGTCCTGGCAGCGAACTTCGATGCCGCTCGGCTTGTGAAACACTCGCACCGCCGAATCCGTGGTGTTCACCCCCTGCCCACCGTGGCCCGACGCCCGGCACACATTGATCTCCAGATCCTCAGGCTTGATGACCACGTCGACTTCCTCCGCCTCGGGCATGACCGCCACGGTGACCGTGCTGGTGTGGATACGTCCCTGGGCCTCAGTGGCCGGAACCCGTTGTACGCGATGCACCCCGGATTCGTACTTCAGGCGCTTGTAGACGTCCGGTCCGGTCACGCTGACGATGGCCTCCTTGTATCCCCCCAAGTCCGACGGACTCGCATCCAGGACCTCGAATTTCCAGCCCCGTCCCTCGGCGTATCGCTGGTACATCCGCAACAGATCTGCGGCGAACAGAGCGCTCTCCGCACCACCGGCCGCCGCGCGCAGTTCCAGGATGGAATTGCGAGAATCCGTCGGGCTCGGCGGGAGAATCCCGGCTCTCAAGATCTCGGAGAGTCGCGTCACCTCGGCAGTCAGCCGGGCGATTTCGTCCGCCGCCATCACCGCCAGTTCCGACCCGGCTGGTTCCGCATCGGCCAGCTCCCGGTTTGATTTCAGCTCCCCTTCGGTTTGGAGGTAACGATCCCCGGCCTCCACCAGCTCCTTGAGTCGCGCATGCTCCCGGGTCAGTTCCTGCCCGCGCTGGGGTTGGGCAAAGGCGTCGGGCGCGCTGAGCTGCGATTCCACCTCGCCAAAGCGATCGCGGAACCGCCGGATGAAGGGATGGAGGTCCATGGTGGCTGGCT
>JBGAPN010000256.1:0-7512 GCA_044221235.1 Limisphaerales bacterium | reverse complement strand
CGCGCCGTAGCCGACGACGGCAGGAGACGCCATTCAACCTCCCTTCGCCCAACCGCGCACCAAGCCCGTGGGGTCCGCGGAGGAAGGTCAGCGTCTCGTTCCCTCGTCGACTACGCCGTAGCCGACGACGGCAGGAGACGCCATTCAACCCCACAGGACCAGCCTCCCGCGGTATCGCCAGATCTATGGATCTCTCCGAGGTTAAAGGCCATTGCCACCAACCGAGTCCACCATTTCCATCCCCAGTCTCCGGCCTTGCGTCGTCCGGCCCAGAGAAACGGCCATTGAGCCTGTGCTGGTCCCGCTTTAGATTTCCCATCATTTCTTCAGGTCATGAATCAGCCCCTTAAGCGCCCCCACCGCCTGTTCTGGGTCATCCTGCTGGCCTGGTCTCTCCTTCCCTCAATCCACGCGGCGCAGTCCGGCCAATCACTCCAATGGATCTCCCCGGCGCCCGGAACGGTTCTGCGCCTGAATGAATCCTATCCGCTCGCCGCCACCGCCAGCAGCGGACTTCCCGTGACCTTCGAATTGATTGAGGGACCCGCCATCCTGACAAACAACAGCATCCAAGCCACCAATGCAGGCTCGGTGTTGCTGCGGGCCCGACAGGGTGGAGATGAACAATGGTATCCCGTCAGCGAATCCAGGCTCTTCAATCCCCTCACCGTCCAGGCCACCGAGATCAGTTCCATCTTGGTATCAGAACGGGCCTTGGACATCGAACTGGCAGGCCCACTGGCGTTCATCGCCAACGGTACACAAGGACTGCACATCGTAGACATCTCCACTCCAGAAATCCCCCAATACATCGACCGGGTAGCGCTTCCGGGTTCGGCTGCCCGGATCACGATTCAAGGCACGCTCGCCTACGTGGTTTCCATCGGCGTTGGGTTGCAGGTGTTGGACATTTCACAACCCACCCATCCTGTGGTCCGGGGAACGCTTCCGCTGGAAGGGATCAGGCCGGCATTGAAGGTCGTCGGCCAACGCGCCTATCTCGGCGATTCACAACGGGGGTTGGTGATTGTGGACGTTTCCGATCCGGCCCATCCCGTCCAACGGGGTTCCATCCAAACTCCGGGACCGGCCAACGGAATCGATGTTGCCGATGACCGGGTGTACGTGGCTGCAGGCACCGCAGGACTCCAGATTTACGGGGTCTCTGCTTCCGGTTCGCCCTCCCGGCTGGGCGGCGTGCAATTCTACGGGGAAGGCAACGACGTGCGGGTACAAGGAACTACCGCCATGGTCGCCGCCGGCTTGGGGTGGTTAAGGCTGGTGGACGTTTCAAATCCATTTGCTCCACAACTGCAGGGCACGCTCGTCACCAAGGGATACGCCAGCCAGATCCAGTGGGTCGGATCCAAAGCATTTGTGGCAGCCGCCTCAGGCGGACTACAGGCGGTGGATCTCCTGCTCACGGAACAGCGCCGGGTCGCAGCCGAGATTCCCGTCCAAAAATCGGCGCTTGGATTGGAGGTGGCGGGACAAATCGCCTTCGTCCTGACCGACTACTACGGCGTCCGGATTTTCCGCCTCCGGGACGGAATTCGGCAGCAGCTCACGTTCACCCTTCCGCCGCGGGTTTCGCTCATCAACCCCGTCATCCCCCTCACCGCCACGGTCGATTCCGGCATGCCCATCACCTACACTTTGGTGAACGGAACTGCCACGATCGACGGGCAGACTCTGATCGGAACTGCCTTTAGCTGGGTGGTCGTACGGGCGGAACAATCCGGGGATTCCCTATTCCTTCCCGTTCAAGTCGATGCCGGGGTGACGTTCGAACGGGAACCACAGACGATCCAATTCTTGGGCCCCTATCAGGTGTTCATGACCAATCCCACGGTGACCCTGAACGCGACGTCCAGTTCGGGTCTCCCCGTGGCCTTCCGTCGCCGGATTGGCCCAGGCGAGGTGAATGGATCCATTCTGACGGCCACCCAGGGAGGAACCATCAACATCAACGTGTATCAAAGTGGCAACACGATTTACCAACCCGCTCCCCAACTGAATGTCGAGATCCCGGTTTTCCGGTCGCCGCAGCAATTGGAGTTCCCGCTGACCAACCGGATTTTTCTCGAGACTCCGGTGCTCCCCTTGGCCGCGACATCGAGCGTCGGTTTGCCCGTCGAATTCCGTGTGCTCAGCGGCCCGGGACTGATCAATGGCAACACACTGACCGTCACCAATCCGGGAGTCCTGGTCGTCCGGGCAATCCAACCGGGAAACGCCGTCTACGAACCGGCCCAGGTTGACCGGGAAGTCCTGGTTCTCGCCGCCAGCGGGAATGGCCGGTCCCTGTTCGATCCATCGCTTCAACTCGACCTGCGGCTGAGCGGGACGGTCAGTTCCCTGATTTCCCTTCCCGACGGTTCGATGCTCGCCGGCGGACGGCACATCGGCAATGACGAGCGATGGTCGGTCCAGGGATCAGTCGTGCATCTCAATCGCTTGGGCGATCTTGATACCGGTTTCCCCTCGTGGCGGGAGACGATCCTGACCACGTATCCCACCCACACATGGAACAACGGAATGCAGTTTGGGAAACTCGTTTTGCGGAACACCAATGAAGTCATTGTTTCCACGATCACCCGAAATTTCTCACCCGAGCCAGATTTCCGTTCCCATGTCTATCGAACCCAGCTGGACCGCCCTGAATGGACCTTTCTTTATTCGGTGTCTAACGAGGTAAGTTCATTTGGGGACGACAAAGGAGGCATCTTTCTCGCAGGATCCACTTGGCGCCCGATACCGAACACGGGGGGAGGCGCTTATCATACTTTTTTTGGCCGTATTGGAGCTGATAACCTTTGGGATTCCCGATTTCAGATTCCAGCCGGAATGGGGCCAGGAAGAAATCAGACCTTTCAAGACGTTCATATCCTGCAGGACGGGCGTATCGTCGTCGCCGGTTCCGTTCTCTGGTCGGTCAGCCCGTCTTGGGACTATCAACCCAACACCGAGGCGTTTCTCCTATCCCCCGACGGCAGTTTGATGTGGCGCTATACCCTGGACGATTCACGATGGGTCACCCCGGTGAAGTTCGTGGCCGAGATCCCCGGAGACCGTTTGGTCCTTTTCCCCTCGAGGGAAGTGCTCGATGCCGCAACCGGTCGGCGGGTCGGCCGGTTTCCGATTCCACCCGATGTCACCGCTAAAACCACCGCCTATTTCCAGGAGCCCGACGGACGCCTGATTCTGGCAGGAACCTTCACCAATTATGCCGGGATTCCCCGTCGTGGATTGGCGGCCGTTCTTCCGGACGGCTCCCTGGACCTGAGATTTAATCCGGGCATGGGAACTACCAATGGATTCCAAGCCATTGCTCGGGAAGCGGATGGATCACTGCTGCTGGGAGGAGATCCAGGCACATTCGACGGGGCCAGCCATCGCGGACTGATCCGCCTGTACCCGAGGAATCCAGACTACACGCCTCCATCGTCCGCCCAACTCCAACTCGTGCCCCCGGCCAATCCCCTTTACGAATGCACGGAGTCCTCTGAGCTCCATGTGATCCGGACCGGTGCCCTCAACGAGACCCATCGGGTGCGGATCCAGACCGAGGCGGGAACCGCGACCCCCGGAGAGGACTTTGTGCCCATCGACACCGAACTCGTCTTCGCCCCGGGGGAGCGGGTGAAATCCTTATCGCTTCGAATCCTTGGGGACCAACCTACGGAATCCCTGGAGACCTTCGTCGTGCGGGCGATCCCCGAATCGGGGCTGACGCTCCTCGGCACCAATGTCCTTACCTTCCAAATCAACGACTATGTCTGCGGAGTCGCCTTCGAGTACCCCACGTTCAGCGCCGTCGAATCGGCAGGGCCCACAGGAATGAGGGTGTGGACAGCGCAGGATCCCCCCTACGGGTACACCACCCGGATCCGGACCCGTGATGTCAGTGCCCGTGGAGGGTTGGATTATGTTCCCTACGACGGATCCCCTGTTGCGGGGGGTCTCCCCATCCGGTTCATCGACAACGCCACCTTTGAAGGCGACCGGACGTTCATCGTGGAGGCCTACGATTCCGAGACGGGCCTGGCGATCCCATCCTCCAAGACCCTGGAAGTCACCATCCGGGATGACGACTCACTGGCAGGTCCACGCCGCGGCGTCGTTGGCTCGCTGTACTCCATTGTACCCGGCCCGGATGGCTGGATTCTCCAAGGAGACTTCACCTCCGTCGACGGACTCGGCCGCCTCGATCTGGCTTCGGTCCGATTCGATGGCTCCGTCAATTCCGCGTTCGCGCCTCCTCCGAACTCGACGGCCGGATCTTCCTGGCGGCTCCCGTGCCCGGTGCCGGGATGTTGCTGGCCGGCATTTTTACAGGGATTCCAAACATACCCTCCCCGCATCTGATCGAACTGAACGCCCAAGGAAGAATTGTCCCGACCTTCCGCTTCCGGGCGCCCGGCGGCAGCACCGAGTGCCTCGGAATCTGGAACGAGGTGAAGGCCGCCGTGGTGTTGCCGAATGGCCGGCGCTTTGTGGCCGGCAATTTCCCTCAATTCTATGGCTGCTCTTCGGATCCCCGACTGCTGGAGGTGAGCCCAGACGGCGAGGTCATCGGGAGCTGGCCGGTGCCACTCCACTATTTTAACAGTCGATTCCGTTTTTTTGTCTCCTCGTCCGACTCGTGGTTCCTGCAGGGAAGTTCCGGGGTCTGCCGATTCACTGGGTCCGGCCTCCAGTACCTCCTGCCGGTCGCCTTGGAATACCCATCCGTCGCCACTGCGTTGCCGGACGGAACACTCGCCGGTGTCCCTCGAAACAACCCCATCCGACTTCAGATCTACCGCGGCACCGGATCCCTGCTGGCCGAGGTGAGCCAATTCGAAGTGGACGGCGAAATTTGGGAAAGCTCTCAAATCAACGCAGTCACTGTCCGTTCCGACGGCTGGATTCTGTTTTCCGGGCTGTTCCGCGCACCCAGCGTCCCCGTCAACCAGTATGTCCCAAGGACATTCGCTGTAGACCCGGCCAGTCTGGTCACTGGAAAGTCTGCGACGGTCGTGCGGATGAACGAACTCTGGTTGACCGGAATGACGACCCACCCGGGTGGCTCCATCACCGCGTTTCCGATGGCCTACGCCGGCACCTACCCGTATTGGTGGCGCCTGGACTCCACCGGCGCCGCCATTGCCGACGTGGCCTTCAACAACATCGTCACTGACGCCCAGGGCCAGGTGCACTTTGCCCTCAGCGGCCAGGCTCCCAACGGCTACACCATCGAGACCTCCGACGACCTGAAGACCTGGACCCCCTGGTTCACTTCCACCGAAACCAACTGGGGAATGGCTTTCCACACCCCGCCCCTTCCCCCGGAACTCCTGGGACGCTTTTTCCGGATCCGCTGACGCCTCCGGTCGCGCCGTAGCCGACGACGGCAGGAGACGCCATTCAACCTCCCTTCGCCCAACCGTGAACCCAGCCCGTGGGGTCCGCGGGGGAAGGGTCAGCGTCTCGTTCCCTCGTCGACTACCCCGGCTTCCGGCGTCGCGCTCTCCGGCCCAATGAAACATCCATTGAGCCCACGCCGGTCCCAATCTAGCTTTCTCATCAGTTCCTCAGGTCATGAACCCGCCCGTTAAACACCCCCACCGCCTGTTCTGGATCCTCCTGCTGGCCTGGTCTCTCCTTCCCTCAATCCGAGCGGCGCAGTCCGCCCAATCGATTCAATGGATCTCCCCGGCACCCGGGACGGTCCTGCGCCTGAATGAGTCCTATCCGCTGGCCGCCACCGCCAGCAGCGGCCGGCCGGTCACGTTTCGCGTCGCCGCCGGCCCGGCGGAAATCTGGGATGGCCACGTCACCGCCACCCAACCCGGCCGCGTCACCCTGGTTGCGGAGCAGGCCGGTTCGGCGGACTGGCTGCCCGCCGCCACCTGGCAGAAGTTTAACCTGGGCCGCATTGAACTGGAGGAAGTCGCCCGGATCGACCGCCCGGTTATCGGCGACGGCATTTCCATCGATGTGGCCGATGGAATCGCCGCCGTCGGCTCCGACGGGCGCATCTCGTTCGTGGATGTCCAGGATCCCAAGAACCCCATCATTCTTGGTTCGCTTCCAGTGTCGGGACAGGTCCGCGACGTGTTCCTCCGGTATCCAAGGGCCTACCTCGCGGCGGACTCTCTGGAGATCGTGGATTACTCCACGTCAACGAAACCGGTCTCCGTCGGACGATTCACGCTGCCCGGCAACTCCATCCAGGGAGTTCACGTCGCCGGCAATCTCGCCGCCCTCGCCTGCGGCACCGGCGGCCTGTGCCTGGTCGATGTCGCGAATCCCAGTTCACCTCGGCTGTTGTCCCAGGTGAAGGAGTCCAATGGGACGGCATCCACGGTCCACGTGTCAGGAGATCTGGTGTACCTCGGCGGGTTCAGTCCCATCCGCATCTACAACGTCAGCGACCCGATGGCACCCCGCTGGGTCGGTTCATTCGGGGCCAACAGCGTGAACCAGATGGAACTTCAGGGCGGCCTCGGCTTCACCGCCAATTTCGCGGGTCGCTTCGAGTCCTGGGATTTCCAGAACCCATCGTCTCCGGTGGTTCTGGGCTCCGCCTCCTATCCGAACGGAGGATTCGGACTCGGCGGTCCCAGGTTGGGACTGAATCTTGGATCGGGTTTCGCCGACGTCGGAGGCTTCGCGAGCGCCCTTCTGATGTTCGACATCGGTGACCCGGTACATCTGACCTTTCTGGGCATGTTCAGCCAGACGGGATATATTGAGGAGGCTTGCCGAGTGGGGGATTTTCTGTACCTGGCTGCAGCGTCGTCCGGGTTCAGAGTCTTCCAGCAACAGGAACGAATTCCGCAATCCGTGTCCTTGGATCTTCGAAAGACGATCAACCTCTCCCAGCTTCCCATCCGTCTCGCAGCCACCTCGAGTTCGGGACTGCCGGTGGACCTCGAAGTTATCTCGGGCCCGGCAACACTTCAGGACAACGTCCTCTCGGCGACAAAACCGGGTGTGGTCTTGCTCGGCGTCGGTCAAAGCGGCAACGAGCAGTTTCTTCCGGAATCGGCGACGTTCCAGGTCTCGATCGTGGAGCCAGGAGCCCCGCTGGGCTGGGGATTGGACCGGTCCTTCGCCCTCGACCCTCTGGTCAAAGGCAACGTGCAATTCCTGATTCCACTTCCCGACGGCACAATTCTCGCCGGCGCCTACGGTCTGACCGTCAACACAGGTTCCAGCGGCGTCAACGGTGACATCGTCCGACTCAATCCCAACGGGACGATTCACTCCACGTTTCCTCCACGTCCCATTGGGTTGGAAAGCATTCCGCCTCTGATTTCAATGGCGGTCCTTGGCACCAATGAACTGGTATCCGTCGATGGCTTCAGAACCGGAATCGACTCCGGATTCTCGGATGTTTACCGGACTCCTTTGGATCAGCCTTCATGGTCCGCAGCGGGGAGACACTTTTCCCGGCTCCAAGTGTTTTCAGGCCCCAACAACAACGTGGTGGCTGCGGGCCAGACACGAGACACGATCCCCGGG
>JBGAPN010000255.1:0-7322 GCA_044221235.1 Limisphaerales bacterium | reverse complement strand
AACCTTCACGGGGGAGCCGACGACCGGTTCGGGATCATCGATGGAACCTCCCAACGGGGGATCATTCTTTCACCGAACGGCAACGTGGGCATCGATCAGGTCGGAGCAAGCCCTCCCCCGACTGCACTGACCATTGACGGTTCGATCAGTTTTCGAACCGTCGCCACCCCGGCCATGTTCATTTACCAGAACGGTACGGTGAATGACCAGAAACCGGTCATCTCGCATTCCCCGGGCTTCCCTGGTTATGCCATGTGGTATCGGGACGATGGAGACCGGTTTGAGTTTAAGTCATCCGCCACGGATTCGACGCCAACGCTGGTGGTGGATCTCGACAGCAACTGGGTCGCCATTGCCAGCCTCGTTCCCAAGCCGGGTTACGAACTGTCAGTGAACGGCCAGATCGTCTGCGAGGATATCTTGATCCAGGATTCCGCCAACTGGCCCGACTACGTCTTCGAGCCCGAGTACGAACTCAAGCCGCTCGACGAGGTGGAAAGCCATATCAAGGAACACCGTCATCTGCCCGGGATCCCGTCCGCGAAAGAAATCGAAAAATCAGGAATCCCGGTGGGGGACATGCAGCGGCAACTGTTGGAAAAAGTCGAGGAACTGACCCTCTACGTCATCCAGCAAAACAAGCAGCTTGCCACCCAGGCCAGGGAGATCGAGCAACTCAAAGCCGCAATCCGCTCCAATCCGATTCCGGCCGGTTCCACCGACTGAGGGAGCGCCCGAACACGCATCGCCGGGGATCCCCCCATTCCGCTACCGCCCATTCGAAGGCCACCCTCTCCTTCGAGGGACAGGGCATAAGTCCCTCCGCTCAGCAGGGGACAGGGCATTACTTCCAAGCTCCAATACTTGCCCTGTCCCTCAAGTTCTTCACTCTCGTCCCTCAAGTCCTTCACTCGAAGCCCGGCCGCAATCCGGGGACATTCAGGCCGAATTCGTGGATTTGATCTCGGGCCGGTCCGGCCCCACTCTACCTCCGCGGGCTCCACAGGGAGGTCGCGGAAGAAATCATCATGGCTAAAATCACCATCCTGCCCGCCAATGTTTCCGCCGAGGTTCCGGACGGGGAAAACCTTATCGAAGCCGGCGAAGCCGCCGGTGTGGAGATGGAGGCGGGATGCTTCAACTGCTCGTGCGGCACTTGCGTGGCTGAGGTTGTTAGCGGGATGGCCAACATCACCGAACCCACACCCGAAGAACTCGACGTCCTCGACCAGTGGAACAAGGACCCGGAGAAGTTCCGGCTCACCTGCTGCAACAAGATTCTCCGCGGCGAGGTGGTGCTGCGCGCAGGCCATTGAATGCGAAACGCCGGGCTCAATGGCCCGGCGTCTACCCAGGATTCCTGTCCCTGTCTGGAGGTCCGTCCGGAAACAGGCTGGGCCGGATCAGTATTTCGGCACGTTGTGGTCGATCTGGTCCGACCACGCCTCTATGCCGCCTTTCACCGATTTCACATACTTGAAGCCCTGCTGGCGCAGGAACTCCAACGCCTTCATCGAGCGTTTCCCGGACTTGCAGTGGATGTAAATCTGCTGGTTGGGATCCAGTTCGGTGAACTGCTGGGTCAACCGGCTAAGCGGGAACAGCGGCACGTTGGCTACCCGCGCGATCTGCTGTTCGTCGGGTTCCCGAACGTCGATCACCTTGATTCCCAACGAGGGGTTCTCCAGCGCCTTCTTCATGTCCACCACCGTGACTTCGTCGGGATTCTGCCCCGGATTCACTGGTTCGGGAACGATGCCGCAGAACTGCTCGTAGTCGATCAACGCAGTCACCGTCGGATGGGTGCCGCACACCGGACACTTGGGATCGCGGCGCAGCTTCAGCTCGCGGAACTGAAATCTTCATAGTCAATGAGCTTCGTAATGGTCGGGTGCTCTCCGCACACGGGGCATTGCGGATCACGCCTCAATTTCAGCTCGCGGAACTTCATTTCGAGCGCATCGTACAAAACCAATCGGCCAATCAGCGAGGTACCCCGGCCCAAGGCGAGCTTCAGGATTTCGGTCGCTTGAATGACCCCGATGATTCCCGGCAGCACACCCAGCACGCCTCCTTCCGCGCAACTCGGAACCATTCCCGGAGGCGGCGGTTCGGGAAACAGGCAGCGATAACATGGCCCGCCCAGGTGCGGCGCGAAGACGCTCGCCTGCCCTTCAAAGCGAAAGATGGAGCCGTAAACGTTGGGCTTGCCCAAAAGCACGCACGCATCGTTGGTAAGGTAGCGGGTGGGGAAGTTGTCCGTGCCGTCCACCACAATGTCGTAAGGCCGAACCAGATCCAGGGCGTTGTCGCTGGTAATGCGGCTTTTGTGGAGAACCAGTTCCACGTTGGGATTCAGACTCTGAAGCGCGTCCCGGGCGGATTCGATCTTCAACCGACCGACGTCGGCATCCGCATGGAGAATCTGCCGTTGAAGGTTGGAGTAATCGACGGTGTCGAAGTCCACCAAGCCCAGCTTGCCGATCCCGGCTGCAGCCAGGTACATGGCGATGGGAGAGCCCAGGCCGCCCGCGCCGATGCACAGGACGGAAGTGTTGCGAATCTTGCGCTGCCCGGCCAAGCCCACCTCGGGCAGGATCAGGTGCCGGGAATAGCGGCGGATTTCCTCATTCGACAGGTCAACCATACGACGTCCGGGGAGCCTACGGTCCGAGCCCCGTGGAGCAAGGGAAGTTTGAGGCGGGAAAAAGTAATCCGCCGATGCTGGAGATGAACGCAGATAAGGTGGGATGGTGGCCCGGTTCCCACCCGCCGGCGGTAGAGGGATGGACGCCGACGGGCCCCATTTGGAAGGACGCCGCATTACTCCGAAGGCTCCAACACGAACTGAGTCTTCGATCTATTTGCTTTTTTTGGGGTCGGCATTCTTTTTCGGAGGCTGAAGCTTCCGCAGTTCGTAGCGAGACAGCCCTTTGACTTCAGCGGCTTCGAAGCTTTTCGGCGGTGCTCCGTCGCCGCCACCCAATGCGACCAAGGTCAGCGTCCCGTCCTCAATCTTATAAATGGCGACGACCTCTTTTCCGACACTATCTCCCTGTCCTGGCGCACATTCTCTGATGGTGGTATGAAGTTGTTTGGGGTGTGTTCCAACCGGCAGCGTAAAGGTCGTCTCAAACCAAAAGTTCGTGTCCCGATGGAAGTGGAGAGAATTGCCGTTGATCGTGACCGTGATGTTACCGCCTTGTTCCTGGCCCACCATGACCCCTCCCCATGTTCCTTGGAGACGTTGCAGCTCTTCAACGATGGACTGATTTGCGGCGCCCTTGGCTTTGTCGGCGGGGCTTCCGCCTGCGTGAGCAATGAACGAGGCGATAATGCAAATCAGGGCGGTGCTTTGCCGAAAGAGTTTCATGTCTCCAAAGGTCAAGTGGATGGCTACACGGTTTGTCAGAAACTTATGAAGAGATTGTAAATTTTCTGTTCATACGGGGCGCGAGGACTGTGACCGAGGATGTCCCTCTGTCGAATCGTATCGAATCAACCGTTGCCCGGCTTCGTGTTCAGAATTCCCGACTCGTGACGTGGTCCTTGCGGAATGGCCGCACGTGTTCCTCGGTGGCAGTGTAGGGCCCGGAGGCGGCATAGGGACAGGACGCCGATGCGTCTCAGCCGAGGGACAACGCCTCGGTCGCGGGACAGAGCATTACGCCCAAAGTTCAAACCCCAATAGTTGCCCTGTCCCTTGTCGGAACCTTTCAGGGCCAGGAGGGACAGGACACCCATCGATAAATCTGGCGATGGCGGAGGCTGAGGCGGTGATGCGAAGTTGGGTTCATGCGTCAACGACGGCTCAAGGCGCCGGCATCCTTTCCGGTGGCCTACTATCACTGCATGTCCCGGGTGGTGAATGGCGACTTCGTCTTCGGGCCGCTCGAACGGGAACAGTTCGTCCGGCACCTCCACGAATACGAACAGTTCTGTGGAGTCCGTGTGTTGACCTACTGCATTCTCTCCAACCACTTCCATATCCTGCTTGAGGTCCCTGCCAAACCCACTCAACCGCTCACCGCCGAGGAACTCATCACCCGCCTCGAAGCCCTGACCAGCACCGCTTGGAGCCCCGGGACCGTCCGCCAACGCATCGACATGTTCCGCGCTGCAGGAGACCCCGAGGGCGAACGAGACTTCATCGAGCGTCTCTGCTCCACCATGTGGGATGTCAGCGGGTTCCTTCAGCGGCTCAAGCAGCGCTTCACCCAGTGGTTCAACCGGCAGCGGGGTCGCAGAGGCACCCTGTGGGAAGAACGCTTCAAGAGCGTCCTGGTCGAGGGAGCAGGAGAACCGCTAGCCACCATGGCGGCCTACATTGACCTGAATCCAGTGCGGGCTGGGCTGGTAAACGATCCCAAGGAGTACCGCTGGTGCGGTTACGGAGCGGCGGCCGCAGGGGAACAACGAGCCCGGAATGGGCTGCGGGCGGTAATCGCCCTGGGAGAGCGGGTGGCTGAGGATCGGATCCAGCTGACCGAAGCATTGGCCAAGTACCGGGTTTGGCTCTTTGGACAGGGAGAGGAGCGAGAAGGAACGACAGAGACGGGTGAACCGCTACGAAAGGGCTTCAGGCGGGAGGATGTGCTGGCAGTTATAGCGGCACGGGGCCGGGTGGGGCTGGATGAGTATCTGCGGTTGAAGGTGCGGTACTTTGCCGATGGAGCGGTGTTGGGAACGCGGGGATTTGTGGACGAGGTGTTCACGGCACTGCGGGACCGATTCGGATCGAAGCGGGAGGACGGCGCCCGCCGGATGGGCGGATTGAGTCCGGAGCTGTACGTGATCCGCGACCTGCGCAAAGGGGTGTTTGGGTAGGTGCCGAAGGGCTCGCGTCGAAGATGGTTGGTGACGCGTGACGTCTATGAGGCCAGCGAAGTGGACCGCTTCGCTGGAGGTGATTGTTGCCTAGTCGGCGGTTGTTCCACCCTCTAGTCCTAGCACCGGAACCGGCCACTACAGATTTGGACATCATGCCACGACGGCATGTCGCCAAGGGATCTGTTGCGAGTCAGACCTTCTGAAGTTTCCAATAATCGCAACCCGCGCGCTTTCTGGAGGGGACAGGGCAACAGGCTCGCCCCTGCAGGTCGCGGGAAATTCTCCCGCGGACAGATACCCTGTCCCTTGCAGTTCCACTCTCCTTGCAGTTCCACTTCGGTCCTGCAGGTCGCGGGAAATTCTCCCGCGGAAAGATACCCTGTCCCTTGCAGTTCCAGTCCCTTGCAGTTCCACTTCGGTCGCGGGACAGAGCATTACACCCAAGGCTCAACCCCCAATAGTTGTCCCTTGCAGTTCCCTTGGGGAGGGCGGGCAATCCGGGGCGAGTCACCACCAAGTTCGGGTTAGCCGCGAGCGAGCAGCGGGTCTATCGGACCTAGAGAACGATTCCTCCGGAAGCAAGGCTATGACCCTCTCATCCCATGACCCTCTCATCCCAGCGCCGACCCACTCCCAGCCGGATTCTCAAACCATCCCTGACAGTGCTCCTGATGTTCTCGTTGACCGGCTGCACCACGGCCCCCATTCCCGGGGCTCGTCCGGATCTCCTGGCCTTTCTCGTCCCGGGCCAAACCACGCGGGAGAACGTGATTCTCACGCTCGGCCAACCGTCGGCCGCATTTGAACAGGAACACATCCTGACCTACCGGCTCGGGGAGGATCCCCAGCAGGGTCTGTATGTCATCTCCCCAAAGACCCTCCTGCCCTGGCAGCAGGTCAAATACAGTCTGGTGCTGGTCTTTGACGCCGGCGGTCGACTCCAGCAACAGAACCGGGTGCCAGTCCAGTGACCATGACGCTCCCCGCCGTACCGTCGATTCTCCGGCACGCCCTGTCCCTATTTGGAATCTCGATGGTCCTCGCCGGATGTCTGATCATCCCGGTCAATTACACCGCCCCGGGCTCGCGGGGCAACGTGACGACGGAAACCGGCAGCAGCATCCAATCCGGGGTCACCAGCCGCGAAGAGGTTCTGCTCCACCTGGGCGAGCCCGATCACGTGTCGGACGATGGACGGCGGATTGGGTATGCTTGGACGAAGGTCAGGGCCTTGTGGTTTGTCGGTGGATTGGGCGGTGCAGCCAGCGGGGAGATCGAACGCAGCTACATCCTGGAAATTTCGTTCAATCCGGAAGGCTCGGTCTCGGGGACGCGGCTGCTTAAGGAATGGGGACCGGAGCTGATCCCCACCGCGGAGAAGGATACTCCCGGCCAGTAGTAAGGTGTGCTGGATGATGAGGAACCGTGAAACCGGGCATGGACGAAGAAGCGACGGACAACCATTGTCCGGAAATCCTACGGCGTGAGCGATTCGATCACATCCCGCCTTCATGGCGATCCCGACAGGCACGTCCTGGTTTACCTACCGGGGCTGCACGGGGACTTCACTCTGGTCCGCAGATTTCGCGAGCGGATCACCGAACGGACTGCATTTGTTGAATTCGCGTATCCGATCCGCGGGCGACCCAGTCTCAACGACATGTCGGAGGCCGTGTATGCGGAACTGGAGCGTTTGGGAGCCCGGGAGGTCACGCTGTTGGCGGAATCTTTCGGCTCGCAGGTGGCTTGGGCCATGATTTCCCAGGGACGTGACACCGTGCGCATTCACCGGCTCGTGTTGAGCGGCGGGTTCATCCGTCATCCATGGCCTGCCGGGGTGCATCTAGCGCGTCGACTGACCGGGGCCATGCGGCGTCGGCGAAACCTCATCCTGGAAACATTTCCCTGGTACGGCAGGCTGGCCTACGAATCGCGACCCGGGCTCGCTGAGGATTTGACTCGTTTCGTGGAAGCGCGTTCCCGGCCCGAGGACCGGGAGGCCATCCACCACCGCCTCGAACTGATCGCCAGCTCCGATTTCCGTCCGGTGGCTGCGGAGACGCGGATTCCGGTCCATCACCTGACCGGCGTGTTTGACCCGATCGTTCCATGGCCGCCGGTCATGCGCTGGTTGAAACTCCATTGTCCCGGCTATCAGGGCACGGTCCGGTTCCACACATCCGATCACGCCGTCCTCGTCAGCCGCCCGACCGCAGCGGCTCAAGTGATCTCCCGCTGGGTGGGCGCGGAAGAATTAACCCGCCGCTGAATCCAGCGTCTTCTCTCCAGCCATGAACCAGGATTTCGCGATTCGTCCGGAATGAACCTCGTAGATCATGATCACCCGGATTCGTCCGGGGCCCTCGGGAAAGGTCCGGCGGACCACTTCATGATCGACCACCGTGTTCCCCATCACCATCCGTCCGAGCAGCACGGCGTGGAGGTTGGGCTCCTGAAAGCGGACGGTGAACCGCTCCCGTAAGTCCGCCGAA
>JBGAPN010000254.1:0-7520 GCA_044221235.1 Limisphaerales bacterium | reverse complement strand
CATCACGACCGTCTGGTTTCCAGAGCCGACTTTTCCAGCAACGGTGAACGTCACCAGGATGTCCTTGACCCCGCTGGAGAGCCCGTATGCGGGGCCGAATGAAAGCGAACTAACATTGTAGGTGGTCAGGGCCGCCGACGGTCGAGCGAACCCCGATTGCGGCGGATTTAGTGTTGTGTCCACCGGGATGGTCCAGGACGCCGGGATCTGCTGGGCCGCCGGCAACGTCAGGCCGCTTAACAGGGAGACTCCAACTTCGGTTGCGTTGAACGTTTGGAGGTAATCAAAGAAACGGCCCGCCCCGCCGCTCGAGAAGTCGTACTTGATCTGAAGAGTATGAGTGGTTCCCGCCGCCAACGAGGCAACGAAGCGGAGAGGAATCGACTTTCCCTCCGTATAGCTGGCCTTCACCGGCTGAATGTTGCCCGCCCATTGGGAGGATTTGTTCTGCCATCCGTCGATGGCTCCTGACGATTTTTGTCCGAAGCCAGTCAGTCCAAAGGCCGCGAAAAGGAATGCGTAGGCGAGTACTCGTTGAGGGATCTTCATGTAAAGGGAGGGATAGGAGCGCGAAGTCCGGCTATTTCGCTTCAGAATCGACGCCACAAACAGGTCCTGGGGTGTCTATGGATCGATCCCATTCGGTGGCGAACAGTTGTCGAACCTTGATTCGACCCCCGGTCCTGAATGGACTCATCGGCACCGATTGCCACGCCGAACTCCAGCTGGCGGATAGTCTCAGAATGCGGTGTGCCTTTTTGAGCACCACCAGCCCCGGGGCAACCCGCCGGCCCGGCACAGGAGGGTCATTGGCGCCGTGAAGGGTCGTCGTTTTCGTTTTCGTCACGATCCCGGGACCCGGACCTCGACCATGTCGGTCCGGGAGTTTCCAAAGGGGTCCTTGGTCTCCACGTAGATCGTATAAACACGGCCGCTACCGAGCGGCGAACTCTCGGCCCTGAGCCTGACGGTCAACGCTCCCGTGATCTGGACATCTGGATACAAATCGCCGTAGCCCGGCCCGCTCGCGGGCTCATTGCTGGTCACCTTGAGAATCCGGGATACCGGAGTGCCACCGGAGTCCGTGAAACTCGGACGAACGCGAACGGCTTTCAGGGTGTTGTCGACCGGTTGAAGGACCGGTTTGTCCACTGTAAGACTTATCAGAGTCGGAGGATCGATATCGATTAGGAAGTGAGACGATGCTTGGGAACCCAGGTATCGGCTATCCCGGAGATCCACGACATCGGTTCCCCCCGGCAGGACAACCCGCTGTCCAAAGTACGCAGTAATACTGTAATTTCCGGACGGCAGCTTGGGGAGGCCGGCCCGTCCATTCAGGTCGGTAATCATCGTGCGGACGACATTCGCCGGGCCGGTGATCACCAGAAGAACACTTCGCTCAATGAGCGGTCCGTTCTCATCCGACAGCAGCACGTTTTCGATGGGGCCCGGTCCCATCTGGCCCGCACTCCTGTCTGGATCGAACCGGATCTGCGTGGCGGCCGGCTTGATGGTAATCGGCGCCTCGTCATCGGCAGGAGCGAATCCGAATCCGCCCTGGAAGGAAACCTTCACTGCATATTCACCCGGGACGCTGAGAATGTTGAGTGTGGCGGTGGCCACCCCGGTGCTGTCGGTACGCGCGAAGACTTGTTGGTCGCCAACGGTGAAGAGCAGGCTTCGGCCGCCCACCGGTTCACCGCCACCGTTGGACCAAGCCGCCCGCAGCACCAACTTCTCGCCGTACCGTGCCTCCGTCGGAGGTGTCAGCAATGCGACGGAGGTGGAGGTGGCATCCACGGTTTCCCAACCCTCATTTTCGCCGGGCACATGGAACGAGCCCTTCCGCGTGTGCATGGAAACCAACCCCACGCCATTCACCGCCTGAACGACGTAACGAATATCACCCGCCCCGATTCCCAGGCCGGCGAAATCCAATTCACCCTGCCACAGGGTGGAGTCGGAGGGGTTTTGGGTGAGATTAAACGAACGCCACTTCCCGTAGGGAACGCCGCGCACCGCGGTGTAAGTAATCCAGACCTCCTGGATTCCGGCAATCGGATTGCCAGTGACGTTCGCCTGAAACTTGACGCGGTTGTTGTCGATAGTGGAGAACACACCGGAAATGGCAGGTGGTGCCGAAATGGCGGGAACAACCTGACCTGAGCCATCCTCCAAGTCGTACGCCTGCCGATTCGCGCTATAGAAAAGTTTGAAGTCCACCTTGGTGTGCCGACGGAGGGTTCCAACGGCATCGACCGAGTTGTCGGACACAAACTGGGCCGGCCAGACATAGAGCCGTGTGGCGTCGGTCACGGATCCGCAGAGGGCGTCGTAGTAATTCACCGACCAGAATCGAATCGGGAACAGGACGTCAGTCACGAACGACGCGTGAACCCCACGAATCTCCGTGGCCGCGGCACCTGTCAGCGGAGTGATTCCAGTCTGATCCACGTAATCACCCCCAAGCCAGCCCACCCCCCGGAGGGTGGTACCTCCCAGGGTCACATTTCGAACCTCCAGGGGCAGCACCGGCTCCGCGGGGTTCACCAGGGTGCCGTTGGATCCTTCCAGGTAGGTCGCCAAAACGCTCCCACCCCGCTCAACGTCCTGCAGCGCCACCGTGCGCTCGGTAAAGGTCGGGAGGACCGTCAATCCGGCCGTACCCAGGCCCAGCGTCAAACCCGGATCGGAGTTCACTGTAGGGGCACTCGAAACAACCGACCCAAACAGTGTCGCTTCCAGGAAGGCCTTCTCGTGGATCCCCCGCATGACCGGCGTGGTCGCCAGGTACTCCCGCTTGGCCCGAACCAGCGCCTGCCCAATCGACACCGGACCGGAACCCGTCCGAAGCTCCCGCGCCAACCGGAGATAAAGCCGTTCGCTGTACTCGATAAAGTCAGTATCGCCGTACTGGTATCCTGTGCCGGCCACGAGAGTGGCCTGGCGACGTGCCGCAGCCTGAGCCCAGTCCGGTTGAGGTGTCACAAACGGAATTCCATCGCCGTCGAGCGTGTTGTAGCCGGAATGGCAGCCCGCGCTGATGAGGATCGAGTTTTTGAAGTCGGTCGACGACTGCTCCAACTCCGCGGCTTCAACGACGGTCGAATAATCGGCGGCAAGCGCACTGAAGGCACTAAAATGGCCGGCGAGATAAATCAGGTCATGACGACCTCCAAAGAGGGCGGACCGCAATTGATTCGCAGTCCATCCATTCGCCGGCGGGACGGTGGAGGCGTCGATCAAGGTATCTATTTGGACTCCCATTCCCGCCTCGAACTCGGCTTCCACCCCCGAGGCGGCGTCCGAGAGGAAATCGTATCCGGTCACCAAGGCCGTCGTCGGGCTCGGGAGCACCCCGCCCGGAACATCGAGATAAGCCTGGACCATCCCGATGATTTCATTCGGAGACTCGACAAGGCGACCCACCGGAACCTCCGGAAGCGGTATTGTAGCCAGTTTCAGCTCCACCTCGCAGGAGGCCCCGTACAGGTCCTGGCCAAAGACGTAATTCAAGCGCAGGCTGGCCTGCGACGGGGTCAGATCCTTCACCGGGGGGATATAATTGCTTTCCGGTCCCAGCAGGGCCTGATCGGGATACCGGAAGAACGGGACGATCGAATCGCCACCGACCAAGACAATGTTCTCGACCGGGTTTGCCGATCGCCACTGTCCGAGCACAGTCCGGATGGCGTCTGAAACCAGGTTTTTGGCATAGGGGCAATCGAAATGGGTATCCGCCTGGGCATTGAACCAGGCGATTGCGGGATATTCCGCCAGATCGACGATTCGGCCGGAGACTTCGGAACGCGCCGCCAACTCCGCGAGCTTCTGGCCGACCGCACCACCGGCACCGGCTTCCGCCATGCGCGAGGAATCAGTCACAATCAGCGTACGATACCCGCCCGCCACCGCTGCGGGTCCCGTCGGCGTTCCCACAGGTGGCTCGTTCACCACGTCCTCGCAGGCCCCCGTCTGGACATAAACGTTCAGCTGGAACGGGGCTCCAGGCTGGAACACTCCATTACGTCCGCGGACCCGAACATAAAACTCCCCGTCATTGTTCCAGGTATTCGCGACCAGGCCTTCGCTCGCCGTCCCATCAAAGCCGGAAACCGCGATCACGCTGCGCAGTTGAGCCTCGGAGAACGCCGCAGGACTGAACACCGCCGGCGAGAACTTCGCCGGGGAGAATTTCGCGGGGCTGAACACCGCTGGGGAAAACGCGGCAGGGCTGAACACCGCGGGGGAAAAAATGGCCGGCGAGAAGGCATCAGGTGCGTAAATGTCCGGACTGAACACGGCCGGGGAAAACACCGCGGGAGAAAACACCGCTGGACTGAACACCGCCGGAGAGAACTTGGCGGGCGAGAAGGCCACCGGAGAGAATGCGGCTGCACTAAAGACCGCAGGACTGAACGCATCCGCCGAGAACTTCGCCGGACTGAAGGCGTCGGCGGCAAACTGGGCGCCTAACAGCGGCAGGTCACCCGAATCGCCCAGGAGCTCCTGATAGGCTTGGGCAATGTCCTTGAAACAAACCAGGTCGTAGTTTTGCGGAAGACCGGTCAATGTGACAAAAACCCGGCTGCCCGGGGTCACGCGGAACCGATACCATCGGGATTGATCGAGGAAATTGATGCACTGGCTGAAGCTGGCCTCCAGGAACCCGGGCTGGCCGGTCACCAAGGTCAGCGGAATCGCCGCCGGCCAGGCGACGTTGGGATTGTCCCGAACCAGGACCTGGAACTTCTTGCTCGCCTCATTACCGGCGGCGTCCTTCGCCGAAACCGTGAATTCGTGGGTTCCTGGTTCCAGCACCGTGCCCGCGGGAGGCGAGATCGTGAACCCGACATTCCCGTCACAGTCGTCGATGGCTGTGATGGCAGCCGTTGAGAAATCTGCAGCGATCGCACAGTCGCCCGTCGCCACATCCAGAACGTACTCGGCGGGGACGGAAATCTGCGGCGGCTCCTGATCGAGCGTGGACGTTGACACCGACGACGAGTTGTTGACGCCAACCGGGTCGATGGTGGAGGCGGACACAGAAGCCGTGTTGGCCGCGGACGCGACGCCGGTGGCGCCCAATTTGACGACAACGGAGAGTCCCACGGATGCTCCCGACGCCAACGAGGGAAGAGTCAGTTTGACCGGTCCCGCACCCGACGCCGAGCCGGCCGTCGTGGTGGTGCTCACAAGCGTTCCGCCCGCCGGAAGTACGTTGGACACCACGACTGAACTCGCAACTCCAGGCCCGAGGTTTCGCAGCGTGACCTGATAAGTGACTTCGGAACCGGCACACGCTTTGGCCGGGCCCACTTGCGTGACTTCCAGATCGGCGTAGGTCGGCAGAATGTCCGGCTGAAACAACACATTTAGATCAGACCCGTTGTCGACAGACGCCGTGGCCCGGCGAGACGTCCCGGCAAACTGGGACGCCCCCCCTCCGGCACCCCAAACCGATTCGGTGGCCAGATGTCCGCCGAATCCGATGACCACCGTCTGATTGGCTCCTCCCCGGGATCCTGCCACCGTAAAGGTGACCAGGATTTCTTTGACCCCGCTGGACAGGCGGTATGCCGTGCCCCATCTCAACGTGCGAATATTATAGGTGGTCAAAACCCCGTTGGGTTGGACAAATCCCGAAGAGGGAGGACTGAGGGAGGTGTCCGACGGAATCGGCCAGGTCGCCGGAGCTAACTGGGCCGTGGGCATATTGAGCCCGCCCAAAAGGGAAACACCCGACTCGGTCGCATCGAACGATTGCAGGTAGTCAATGAATCGGCCGTTGGAGCCGCTGGAAAACGTGTACTTGAGCCGGATCGTGTGGGTCGTGCCGGAGGGAAATGATCCGACGTACCGGAGCGGGACCACTCGTCCGTCGGCGTACTGCGCGCCAGGGGAGATCACCGGTGAGGTCCATAGTGCCGATTGATTCAACCAGCCTGCGAACGCCCCCGGGGAAGTGTCGGCCGTACTGGTCACGGCCAGGAGTAAAAACAAAAGGATCTGAGCAAGACCTCGCTGCGGGTTGTTCATGTGACGGAAATGGGGGAGAGGACGAATCCGGCCTACTACGCTTCGACATGAACGCTAGGGATGACCTTTAGGGTGTCAATGACGGGTTTAAACTCTGTGGCGAACCGTTGCTACATATTGAGCTCTACGCGGTTAGGGAAATCAGGTCTCGGATCTCATTCATCGTACCCATGTATCTGTTTCATAGACGCAAGAATTCCGCAGAGATTCCGGGCCGGATTCACCCACCCCAACCCTCGGGGTCGGATTGGCCCGGAGAGCCCAAATTGAACGGGAGCGATCCATTGCCAGTTCAACGAGTTGGGGCTATTGGTGCCCCCACAGCAGGTGACCAAGCCTGCTCATTCAAACGATGCCTAACACTGGTATACCGTTAACGTTTTCGGGCTGGATTTTCGTCATTCCAGCCATGATTTTGGCGCTCTGGGCTCAATTCAAGCTCAGGTCGAACTACTCCCATTTTTCGCAGGTCGGGACGCTTCACGGACTCACCGGGGCGCAGACCGCCCGTGAAATATTGGATCGAAATGGATTACAGCAGGTCGAAATCTACGAAGTGGACGGAACTCTCTCCGATCACTACGACCCCACCAAACGGGCGGTCTTCCTCTCGCACGATATTTTCCACGGAAACAGCGTCGCATCGGTCAGTGTTGCCGCCCATGAGGTGGGCCACGCCCTCCAGCACAAGACGGCATATGGGCCCCTCGGACTCCGCATGGCGCTGGTCCCGGTCACCGGATTCGCCACCAACATGGCCATGATCCTCATCCTGGGAGGAATCTTTCTGGGAAACATTCTCGGGCCGCTTTCCGGGACCTTGCTCTGGATCGGAGTGGGTTGTTACTCCCTCCTGGCTTTTTTCCAGGTCATCACCCTTCCTGTCGAATACGATGCCTCCTCCCGCGCCAAGGAACAGCTGTTGCGATTGGGCATCGTTGACCCCAGAGAGGCTCAGGGAGTGAGCCAGATGCTCGGTGCCGCCGCCCTGACGTATGTCGCGGCCATGATTTCTGCTGTTCTGGAACTGCTACGCCTGATCATGCTGGCCCGGTCCCGCGACCACTAAAACATCCATGAAATCCGGATTTGGCTCCAAACTCCTGCTTTCTCTCTGCTTCCTGCTGACTTCCATGGCTGCTGATCCCCCAAAACCTGCGGCAACCGCGAAGGCTCCCCGGGAAGTGGCCACCTTAGGCGGCGGCTGTTTCTGGTGTACCGAGGCGGTGTTCGAGAAACTTCCCGGAGTACTGGGAGTGGTCAGCGGGTATGCCGGTGGCCAGTCGGAGAATCCCAATTACAAGGAAGTCTGCACCGGGGATACCGGTCATGCGGAAGTCATCCAGATCGAATTCGATCCAACCGTTGTATCATTCGAGAAACTCCTGGAGGTCTTTTGGCACGCACATGATCCCACAACCTTGAACCGGCAGGGCGCGGATCGGGGAACCCAGTACCGCAGCATCATCCTGTATCAT
>JBGAPN010000253.1:0-7522 GCA_044221235.1 Limisphaerales bacterium | reverse complement strand
ACCAGTCACCCCACGTCGACGCCGTCTACGTCATCGCCAATGCAATTCCCCAAGGTGCCCGCATCGAGACCCTCAACCTGAGCCGACAGGGAGAAGTCGCGATCACAGGTTGGCTTCGCGATCCCAATCAACTCGGTGACTTCCGCCTCAAACTGATCAACTCGGGCTTTTTCTCCACGGTCGTGGTCGAAGATCAAGCTCCCACCCCGGATCGCCAGAGAATCAACTTCCGCATCAATGCGCGCTGGAAGGACGCCTCGGAGCGCGCCGCATTGAAACTGGCGCCGGAGACTCCGGATCCGGCGACGACGAAATCCAACCCGACCAATTCACTCCCCAAGCCGGGCGCTCCTCCGGCCGCATCGCCGCCAGCACCCCGTTGACCCCGGCATTCTTCAACCCGTTTCCGTTCCATGCGTTTTCCGAAGCTGACCGACCGTGACCGTCGCACGATACGCCTCGCATCCATTGGTGTGAGCCTGTACCTGGTCGCCTTTCTCGGACTGAAGGTTCTGCTCTTTTTGGGCGAGCAGCGCGCCTCCTATGCGCGCTTGCGGCAGGAGGCCGTGGCACTACGCCAGCGGTTCGATTTGTATCAATCCCGGGCGGTCCGGCTCGAGCGACTCATGAACTCGTTCCAGATGGATCCGTCCCGGCTCAACGCCACAACCCTGGTCGCGGACGCCAGCGCCGCCCTTCAGCAAACCGCCATGCAGGGTGGACTCCAACTGGGACCGATCCGCGAAACCCTGTCGCGCACGTCCGAGCGGGAGATGGGCACCATCCAGCTCGAGGCCTCCGGGCAGGTTCCCCAACTCATGACGTTCCTGCACCGGCTGCGAAGCCTCGGGTTTCCGGTGGTCATCGATTCGCTCCAGATTTCGCCCGAACCCCGCCGGCCGGGGTCATTCAAGATCAACCTCGGACTGATCCTGCTGAATTACCAACGCTGGGGAGAAAAGGAGGACACCCATGCCTAATCGGATCGAACGAATTCTTCGCGCCGTTTCCTTGGGCCTGGCTGCGATCCTGGTCCTGCAATTGGCGTTGCTCGTCGTGCGACGGAATCCGCTCAAAGGACTCGAAATACCCCGCGCACCTCAGTGGACCGAGGAGTCGGCCCGCGCTGGAACGAACAGCCCGCCCTCGACGGCCACCAATCGAACCGGAACCACTCTGGAGTCGAAGCCTCCTGCAGCACCGACCCCCGGCCGCTGGAACGAACATCCCGCCTTCGACGGCAGTCAATCGAAGCGGGGCACCTCAGGAGTCAAAGCCACCTACCGCCCCGGCGCCCGGAACGAATGGGGAATTCGCGTCCCGCTCGACAGCCACCACCAATCTGCAGGCCACCAATTTGCAGGTCACCAACCTCCAGGCCGCCAAGCCCAGCACGACAAATAGCCCGTCCACCAACGTCCTGGTCGCGACAACCAATGTTGCCACCGCTGGAGTTGCCAATTCCGGCACCAACGTACCGTCAAAGACGAATACCCCGGCCGTGGCCGGCCCACCCGGAATGCCCCGTCCTCCATTCATGGGAGGTCCGGGCGAACCCGGACGCAAACCCATGCGGCCGCCTCAGCCCCTTCCTGCAGCCTCCCAGGCCCGGGTCGACCGCATCACCTCCAGCGAGATGCTCGCCCCGGTCTTCCGTCCGCCTCCCATGGCATTACTGGGCATCGCAGGCTATCACGCCTTCATCCGGACTCCAAGCGGGCAGACCGCGATGCTCCGCGAAGGGGGAACCAGCGACGGCATCAAGTTGCTCCAGCTGGGAACCAACCGCGTCCTGATCGAACAGGCCGGCGAAAAGAAGGAACTGATCATTTTTAACGGGCTCGGCAGCGCCAGCCTCCTGACTCAATGAATCAAACCATCTCCCGATGAACCCGCCCGTCCTCCCTTTGAGAATCCTGCTGGCCGCCCTCGTGCTCGCCGTCGGTGCGTTCAACCTCCACGCCCAGGCGCCGGCGACCAACAGCCCGGCCGGCCCCGCCGCAACCAATGCGCCTCCACTGCTGTCCACCAACGAGGAAATCCAGGTCAGCTTCCAGGGGGCCAATGTCGACATGGTGGTGCAGTGGCTCTCGGAGACGACCGGTAAAAGCGTGGTGAAACACCCCCAAGTCCAGTGCCAGATCACCATCACCAGCTCCAAGAAACTGCCGGCCCGCGATGCCATCAACCTGATCTATCGCGCGCTCGGTCTCGAGGGCGTCACGGCGGTTGAATCCGGGAATTCCATCTTCATCGTGCCCGAAGGCAAGGAACCCCGCATGAGTCCGGTGCTGGTCGAGGCCGAGAACTCGGTCATACCCGACGGACGCCAGCGACTGGTCAAGATCTTCCAGCTCAAGTCGGTCTCGGGGACGGAAATGAAGGAGCGGATCAAGGCCGCGCTGTCCGACAAGGGCGTGATCGAAATCAACGATCGGTCAAATCAGATCATCATCACCGACTACAACGAGAACCTGAAGCTGGCCGACGGCCTGATCAGCCGGCTGGACACGGATCAACCGGGCGACCTCACGGTGCGGGTCATTCCACTGCAGCACGCAAGCGCGAAGGACCTGGTGAAGGAGATCACCCCGCTCTACCAAAAAATGAGCGGAAAACCGGCCAGTGAACCGGTGGAAGTCAGCGCCAATGAACGTTCCAACGCGCTGATCATCCTTTCCAGCGAATCCAACTTCCGCTCCCTGAAGCGCATCATCGAGACCCTCGACACGGCGGATGCCCAGGAAAAGATCATGCGCCTGTTTCCCCTGCAGAATGCCGATGCGGAAGATGTCGCCCGCCAACTCAAGGACCTGTCTGCGGATCAGAACTCAAACCGGTCCCGCTACTACTACTTCGGCCCCGATCCCCAGCAGTCGGCGGCGAAGATGAACATCGTCGCCGACCGCCGTCGGAATACGGTCATCGTCCAGGCTCCCCCGGGCCAAATGGTGAGCATCGCCAAGACCATTGCCGCCCTGGACGAACCGGTCGGCGGAGAAGCGCTGGCTCCCAAGATCTATCCGCTGAAGTTTGTCAGCGCCGTCGACATTGAGGACATCCTCAATGAATTGTTCCTCAAGAAGCAGCAGCCCCGGACCTACTTTTTCTACGACGAACCTCCCGAGCCGACGGCGGATCGCGATGTCGGGCGACTCTATGGAAAGGTCCGGATCACCAGCGAACCGTATTCCAATGCCATCATCATCACCGCCAATTCGAAGGAGAATCTCCAGGCGGTTGAGGATGTGCTCCGACAGCTCGACGTCCCGTCTTCCAACGGTGAAAGTACCTTCCGGGTCGGCTTGAAATACGCGAAGGCCATCAACGTGGCGAACAGCATCAACGTCCTGTTCGCCAAGGGAGGTTCGCCTGCGCTCCGGCCGGTTGCCCAGCCCAACCCACAGAACCCACAACCACAACAGTCCAGTCAGCAAAACTCCTTCCAAAGCCAGAACAGCACCCCCATTGAGCGGGAGACCAAGGATGACTTGTACTTCCCTTGGCTGGGCGGGCAGCCGGAAAATGTTCGAACCGGCGACCGCAATGCCGCGCGTCAGGTCAGTGACCTCGTTGGTCGGGTCCGGGTTGTCCCGGATCACCGCAGCAACTCAGTCCTGGTCTCGGCCAATGTCCACCTCTATCCCCAGGTACTGAAACTGGTCAACGAACTGGACATGCCGACCGCCCAGGTCCTGATCGAGGCGCGGATCGTCGAGGTTGCGAGCGATGCGATGGACCGCCTGGGCGTCCGCTGGTCACCCGACGGCTCCAAGTCCTTCACGGCTGAAGACTACGACGACTCGATCATAGGCAAGGGCAAGATGAATTACCTCAAGGGATTCGGCGGAATGACACAGGTCACCGACACGGATCGCGGTGGTGTCAGTGCCCTGCGTTCCGGATTGCTGGACGTTTCCGTCAACCTGGACGTGCTCATCCAGTTCCTGAAGAAGAACACCGACGCCAGTGTTCTGGCCGAGCCCCAGATCAGCGTGGAGGACAACGAGACCGGCAAGCTGTTCGTGGGGTCCCAGGTTCCGTTCATTTACCAAAGTCAGAACACCGAGGCAGGCAGTCTCAATCAGAGTTTCACCTACAAGGACGTGGGTATCATCCTGGAGGTCATTCCCCACATCAACGTCACCGGAGACGTCCTACTGCGGATGCGCGTGGAGTCGTCCACCATCGTGCCTGGCGAAACCATTCTGGGGGGTGCGGTCATCGATGCCCGGACCTTCCGCACGGATATGACCGCCAAGAGCGGGGAGACCATCGTCCTCGGCGGTATCATCCAGAAACAATTCTCCGAGACCATTCGCAAGGTGCCGGTGCTCGGCGACATCCCCGGCCTGGGATGGTTCTTCAAGAAGAAGGACAAGACATCCCGCGAAGTGGAACTGTTCGTTTTCCTGCGGCCCCGGGTGATCCGGACGGCTGAAGATGCCCTCAAGGCGGAAGCCGAAATTGAGTCCAAGACCCCGTTGATCCAGGATTGGCTCCAGAAGAGCGGACGCGGGAAACCAACCAACGTCATCGAGACACCCACATCGCCGGCCAAGTGACCGGACATTGCGGGGTCGGCCGGAGTAAACACGACCCTCGCACGGTTCGCCGTTTCCCCGTGGAACCCACCTCTGCAGGGCCCTGAAAGCCCCGGCCCGACCCAACGCCTGGACTCCAACAGGGGGATGAATCCCCCCACCCGCCCCAACCAACCTGATTACTTCACGGTATTGACCAGCGGCGCCAATCCTTGGATCCGCACTTCCAACCGGTCCCCGGACTCGATCGGCCCGATGCCGCTGGGAGTTCCGGTCAGGATGATATCCCCGGGCAGCATGGTCATGTTGGTGGACACGAAGCTGACGATATCGAAGCAGTTAAAAATCAGCTGGCTGGTATTGCTGTTCTGGCGAAGCTGGCCGTTTTGGAACAGCTGGATGTTGAGATCGTGCGGGTCGATCTTGGTCTCAATGTAGGGTCCCAGCGGAGTAAAAGTGTCGAACGACTTCGCCCGCGCCCACTGGCTTTCACCATTCTGGATCGTGCGATCGCTGATGTCTTGGGCCGCCGTGTACCCAAAGATGTATCGGGCGGCGGCCGCCGGGGTCACATTTCGCATCCGGCGACCAATGACAATGGCCAGTTCCGCCTCGAAATCCGTCCGGTGCGTCGCAAAGGGGACCTCAATCTTGGCGCCGTCGGGAATTAGCGACGTGGGTGCCTTGAGCCAGAACAGCGGCTCCTTGGGAAGCGGTTTGCCGGTCTCCCGCGCATGGTCCGCGTAGTTGAGGCCCACGGCGATGACCTTGGAAGGAACGACCGGAACCAAGGTCTTGACGCCCTTGAGCGGCGTGGGTTTTTTCTCAAAGGAGGGGGAGCCAAAGACATCGCCGATGAGCTTGAACAGCTCGCCGTCGACGACCTTGGCGTAGAAAATCTCGTCCCCCTTCTGAAACCGCCCAATGGCTGCCATGACGGGCGAAGGGGTAGCAAATTCTCACTTGACGGGGCAAGTTGTTTCCCAACCCACGGCCCCACCGAGGGTTCCGCTTGCCCCAAAATCCCCCTCCCGTACCCTCCTCCCATGGCGGATTCCTCGAAGTCCAAGACCGTAAAGGGGCACAAAACCCCGGCCAAGGCCGTCCTCGTGGGGGTTGGCCTCGATTCCGACGGCAAGAAGCGAATCACCCAGGGTCCGAACTTTGCCCTCGTCGGCGGCACCCAGGAAACTCATGAGGCCATGACGGAGAAAGCCATCAAGATCAACGAGAAGCTCTCCCGGAAAGGCAAGGAACTCCACGAGGTCAGCCGGGAGGAATTTGACGATATCGCCCACGAGGTCGGACTTCGTCGGGCCACCCACGAGCAGAACTGAACGGAAGGTTTGTGGCTCACTCGCCCCGGAGGCCTTGGGCCGGCCTGGAATCAGGATTGAACCTGGAAACCGCCCCTCGGCTGGACCAAATCCTCCGCCCCAATCTCTTCCTCAGCCCAGCCCGATTGGAGTTTTGAAGTTTGATCGTTGAGTTTCCCGTCCCCCGCTCTCATGCAACTTTCCGACCTCCACCTTGGCATGGCCGTCGTCCACCCGCAGTACGGATCCGGCATCATCAAAGCCATCACGGAACACGCCGCCGAGGTACAATTCAACGATGGGAGGCGGCCCGTCGACCCCGTCTCGAGCGGGCTGGTACCCGCCGAAGCGCAGGCCACCTTGACGGCCCTGACGCTACCCTTGGAGCGGTTGATTGAAGAGACGGTCGGTGCACTAGCCGACCGATTGGGCCTGGAGAAGCCGGAGTCCAAAGTGGCCGAATTGGGCCCCCGTTGGCGGGGCGGGCGGCTGGTCATTCACCCGAAGGATCCCACCCTGACCACCAAGGAAATCGACCTGGAGACCTTCTTCCATAAGATTGTGATGGTCCGGAATAACCTCCGGGTGTTGGAACAGAAGATCAACGCCAGCGAGACCCTGACCAGCGCGGACAAGTTTGACTGGCAGCAATACCTGACCCGCTGCTACGGCTCCCTCACCACCTTCAACCTGCTGTTCAAGGACAAGGAGTCCCAGTTCTGACCGTCGGTCGCGCCCGGTAGGGCCGCGGTGCCCCGAGGCCCCATTCAAGTCCATCTTCGTTTCAGCCCACTCCAACAGGCCAACGCCGGAGGCTTCAGGTCCAGGTTCCATCTCCGGTCCCGACGCTGCAGCCTCGTCACCCGGACAGCGACCTTGCCGCAGGCCGGCGCGGCCGCCTGGAAGGCGGGAAGACTTCGTGGTGTTCCGCTCCTATCCAAGGTCGCGACGACCCGTTAGACTGGTCCCGATTGAGCCACCCGCCTGACAACAACATCTCCGCCGGCACTCAGGTCGTTTCCCTCATCGAAATCCGCGGGCCCAATCATTCACTCGTCCACCCACGCGGTGCTGTGGGCGTCGTCACGCGGACACCCGCGGTGGCGGGGGAAAATTTCCTGGTGCGCTTCCCGGACGGCTTCGAATCGTCCCTCGCCGACAACCAGGTGGAGATCCTCAAACGATTCAAGGACCGATTGGGTTCGACCTCCGCCGACACTGGGGGAGGAGCGCCAGACTTCGACCTGGAGCCATTCATCCTTTACCGCTGTATCGTGGGGTCCCGCGCTTACGGACTCGAATCCGACGCCTCCGATACCGACCGCCGAGGCGTCTACCTTGCGCCCGCCGACCTTCAATGGTCCCTATTCGGAGCGCCGGAGCAGTTCGAGGACAACACCGGTCAATGGTGCGTCTGGGAACTCCAGAAGTTCCTCATTATGGCCCTCAAGGCCAATCCCACCGTCCTCGAATGTCTCTGGTCGCCGCTGGTGGAAAAGGTCACTCCACTGGGCGAGGAACTGTTGGCGCTCCGCGGGGGATTCCTGTCGCAGATGATTTTCCAGACCTTCAATGGCTACGCGTTGAGCCAGTTCAAGAAGATCGAGCAGGACCGCCGCAACCATGGGGACATTCGCTGGAAACACGCCATGCATCTCCTGC
>JBGAPN010000252.1:0-7642 GCA_044221235.1 Limisphaerales bacterium | reverse complement strand
CGCACGGAATTCATCGTGGCCGTGGGCGCCCTGCTGGGCGTCCTCAGTTCAGGACTCCTCCGCGGGGTACTAATCGGCGCGGTCATTTCGCTGGTTCAGTTGCTGCGTCGGGCATCCCGGCCCCATGTCGCCCTACTGGGGCGAATCCCCGGCACCCAACGCTTTTCGGATCATTCACGCCATCCCGACAACGAACTCATCCCCGGGGTGCTGATCTTCCGTCCGGAATCCTCCCTGATCTACTTCAACGTCGACCATGTGCGGGACATGATCGCCGGCCGGGTGGCTGCCGAGCCCCAGCCTCCGCGGTTGGTCGTCCTGGACCTCTCCGCCTCCCCGTACATCGACCTCCAGAGCGCTCACACCCTCGCCGGCCTCGCTGCGGAATTGGCCGCCAGCGGAATTCGGTTCCAGGCCGTGGAGGCGCGAGCCTCGGTCCGGGAACGGTTCCGCGCTGAAGGCCTCGATATCCGGGTGGGCGGATTGGATCGATTGACGTCCGTGGCTGATGTCGTGTCGGGCCATATGTCCGAAACCCCGTCGAACAATGTCCCGGCCATTGACCCAGGCCGCCCCGGTGGCAGAGCCTGATCTTGCACCATGAAGTCCAAGAAACGCAGCGCCTCGTCTCTGCCCGGATTCCCCACGTCCGACGCCTGGTCTCGTGCCTGGAAGCGCCATTGGAGCCGCGTGGGACAGTCCGGCTACGAATTGCCGGTCGGTGGACCGGGAGGCGATGACCGCGATTTCCTGCAGACGCCCCGAACCCCTGCCGGCGAGAAGGCACGGCTGGGGAGGATCCACCGGGAGTTTATCCGGGGATTTCGCGGATTGTTCCGGCTAGGCCCCTCAGTCACGGTGTTCGGATCAGCCCGGTTCAAGCCGTCCCACCGCTATTACAAGCTGGCCCGGGCCACGGGAGTCGAACTGGCCCGGGCTGGATTCGCCACGCTGACCGGAGGGGGGCCCGGAATCATGGAAGCCGCCAACCGGGGCGCCCACGAGGCCGGCGGCTCAAGTTTAGGGCTCAACATCAAATTGCCTCGCGAGCAGGACCCCAACCCCTACGTCGACCGCAGCATCGAGTTCGAATACTTCTTCACCCGCAAAGTGTGTCTCGTGAAGTACTCCTGCGCCTACATCGTGATGCCTGGCGGCTTGGGGACGCTGGATGAACTCTTTGAGGCTGCCACCCTGATCCAGTGCCAGAAGATCGGTCCGTTCCCGCTGATCCTGATGGGGAGCGAATTCTGGCGCGGAATGCGGGAATGGGGGCAGGACATGATGCGTCAGGGAGTCTTCTCCCGCGACGAGATTGGCTTTGCCTACGTCACCGATTCACCCCGCGAGGCGGTGGACCTGATTGTCTCTGCCGTCCCACCCGCGGTCCGTGATCGCCTCAAACCTCAGAAATAGCCGATATTCTTTTGGACGCAGGGGTCTTCCCCGGCACTCACACCCCAACCGACACGAAATCGAACACACGACATCATCCATGAAAACATTCCTCAAACACATCCTCACCCTCCTGGCCGCGGCCGGGGCATTTGCCGCGACGCTCCAGGCCAGCCAGGAACAATTGGCGGCAAGCATCAAGGACGCCCGGACCGAGGCGCAAAACGCCGAGGTGCAGCTGAAGACCACCGTGGACGCCCTCAACGCCCTCAACGAGCTGGCCCGCGAGAAAAAGGGCGACATCAAGGCCGCCTACCAGGTGTTCGCCGCGGAATTGCCCAAGACCGAGGCTGCCGCCAACTGGGCCCGAACCCGCCTCCAATGGATGACGGGCGACGGACAGAAATACTTCGACACCTGGCAGGCCACCGTCGGCAGCATCAACAACGAGTCGCTCCGCAAAAAGGCCCAGAAACGGCTCGATACCGTAAAGGCCAATTACGATAAGCTGGGAAAGGCGCTCAAGAAAGCGAGCGACAAGGCTCAGCCCTTCCTTTCGGACCTCCAGGATGTCCAAAAGGCGCTCGCCAATGATGTGACTCCCGATGGGCTCAAGTCCGTCCGCTCCGTGATCGATGACGCCAATTGGAATTACAAGTTCGTCAACTCCGCCATGGAAGACGCGCGAAAAAGCATGAAGAAAATGGAGGAATCCCTCGCCTCCCAGGCCCAGTAGGCGGGACACCGCCCCGTCCGGGCCGGATTCCCGGACGGGCCCAGCGCCACGAGAACCCTGAACAATCGAGCCCGCTGAGCATGGCAGAATCCCGACGTGTCCTTGAGCCGGTGGAGCGCATTTCCGAGGTGCTGTTCGGCCTGATCATGGTCCTGACCTTTACCGGGTCCCTCAGCGTTGCCGAGGCGGGGCGAAACGACGTCCGTGCCATGTTGATCGGGGCGCTGGGCTGCAACTTCGCCTGGGGCCTCATTGATGCGATTATGTATTTGATGGGATGCCTGAGCGACCGCTCCCAGCGCCTGCGAACCCTGCACCGCATCCGTTCGTCAACCCGTCCGGGTCAGATCCATCAGTGGATCCGGGACGCCCTTCCCCTGGTCATTGCTGAAGCGCTTGACAGTGTGGAACTCGAGAAGATCCGGTCGCACCTCCAACACCTCCCGGAACCACCCGCCCGCGCTCGATTGCATGCCCAGGACTGGCGCGGAGCTTTCGGGGTGTTCCTCCTGGTCTTTCTCTCCACGTTTCCGTTGGTCCTGCCTTTCCTTTTTCTGCAGGACGCGCGGGCCGCGATGCGTTGGTCGAACGGAATTGCCGTCGCGATGCTGTTCGTGACTGGATTCTTCTTTGGCCGATGCATTGGCCACCGGCCTGCAATCATCGGCATCGCCATGGTGCTCCTCGGTGGAGCGTTGGTGGCCGTCACCATGGCCCTCGGAGGCTGAGCCCATGGGTACCTCGTCCGCATGGATTCCCGTTGCCCTGCTGGTGTGTCTTCCGTCGACGGCGGAGCCCCCCGCCCTGATCTCACCGACGCCGGCGGAAGCGGAATCCTCCCAACTTCACCTCCATTCCACAGAACCCCACCGACCCCGGGAAGTCCTGGGACTTTTCTCGGCGTCTGCCTTCGGGCACATCATTCCAGATGGCCAAAGCTACGGGCAGCCGACGGTGGCGGCAGACCACCACTGGCTTCACTTGGAGGCGCGGTACAACTACGAAGCGCTGCAAACCGGCTCGGCCTGGCTTGGCTACAACGCTGAAGGTGGGAACAGGTTCACATGGTCGATAACCCCCATGGTGGGCGGAGTCTTTGGGGATCTCGATGGTATCGCCCCCGGTTATGAGCTGTCGCTGGAGTGGTGGCGGCTGGAGTTCTATTCCGAGGGCGAATACGTGTTCGATCTCAACGACTCGGCATCGAGCTTCTACTATGCCTGGTCGGAAATCTCCCTGGTGCCGGCGCCTTGGTTCCGGATCGGCATGGTCATTCAGCGGACCCGGGTCTACTCCAGCGATCGCGAAGTCCAGCGCGGCGTCCTGCTGGGATTCCGATACCGGCGGGCCGAGTTCACCACCTATGTCTTCAATCCCGATGACAGCAAACCCATCGTGGCGCTGGCCGTCGGGCTGGAATTCTGAACCGTGGAACTCGTCTCCATCTTCATCGGGATGCTGTTCCTGCACAGCCTGGTCTCCGCCCGCATCGCGAAAACGCCCCTGACGACACCCATCGTGTTTACGGTGGTTGGACTGGCGACGCCATGGATCCTTCCCAGCCTGCGTACCCAACCGGGAAACATCCCACTGCTTCTGCACACGGCTGAACTGGGACTCGTCCTGCTCCTCTTTGCCGATGCCAGCCGGACGGACCTCACCATCCTCAGAAACATCCGAAATCTGCCGGTCCGACTGCTCAGCACCGGGATGCTCCTCACTCTTGCGCTGGGAGCGCTTCTGGCGAAGCTGGTTTTTCCCCATTTCACGTTTTGGGAGGCGGGAATTCTGGCCGCCATTCTGGCCCCCACGGATGCCGGGCTGGGACAGGTGATCGTCAGCAGTCCCAACGTGCCGATGAAGGTTCGCCAGGCCTTGAATGTGGAAGCGGGGCTCAACGACGGGCTGTCCGTTCCGTTTCTCCTCTTCTTCATAGCCCTCTCGGGCCACGCCGGGGAACAGGGCGATACCAGCCTTGGCCGGTTTATCCTGGAGCAACTGGGTCTGGGCACACTGGTGGGGGTCCTGGTCGGCCTGATGGGTGGCAGCCTGCTTGGAGTCGCACACCGGCGAAAATGGATGGCGGCGTCCTGGGAACAGCTTGGCGTGGTGACACTGCCCCTGATCTGCATGCTGCTTTCAGAGGCCTGCGCCGCGAGCATGTTCATCGCCTCGTTCGTCGCCGGCCTCACCGTGCAGGTGGGTTTTCCCCATGCCGGACGGCACAGTGTCGAGTTCACCGAGGAGTGGGGTCAGTTGTTCAACCTGTCCGTCTTTCTTTATTTCGGGCTCCTGGTCGCCCGGGCCTGGCCGCAATTTCAAGCGGAGCATCTGATCTACGCGGTGCTCAGCTTGACGGTCATTCGCATGATCCCGGTCGCCATCGCCCTTTGGGGAAGCGGATTCTCCAAAGCCTCCGTGGTCTTCATGGGTTGGTTTGGTCCCCGTGGCCTTGCCTCAATTGTTCTGGGGCTCGTGTACCTCGAACAGGTCTCCCACGAGCGCGATGAACCGGCCATCCGCCTCACGGTCATGGTCACCGTGCTCTGCAGCATCTTTGCCCACGGCTTGTCCGCGCTGCCGGGAATGAGGGCCTACGCGAAGGCAATCCGGCCCCTTCCCGCGACGGCACCCGAGAAGGAAGATCCCGCAATGCCCTCGGCTTCGTTGGATCCGGCAGCCTAGCCCGAATGCGCTCCCGGGAATGAAGGATGTCATCGAACTTTGATCCCCGGCTGGCGTTTTCTCCGGCGTCCTGCACTTTCACGGCAGGTGCTGGAATGAAGGAATCTCATACGAGTCCCCCGAATGAGGACCCGCTCGTTCGTCGCATGGCCTCATTGGGTGTGACCGAGTCGGATCTTGAGGAAAGCTTTGTGCGGTCTGGCGGACACGGCGGGCAGAATGTCAACAAGACGTCCACCTGCGTGATGCTCGTGCACCGGCCCACCGGACTCCAGGTGAAGTGCCAGGAGACCCGGCAGCAGGGTCAAAACCGGGCGCTCGCCCGGCAGCTCCTGCTCGATAAGATCGAGGAACATCGGCGCGCCCGTCAGGCCGAGGAACGCGCCCGGCGGGAAAAAGCCAGACGCCAGGCGCGCCGCCGGAGTCTGGCGGCGCGGGTCCGCCTCCTCGCCGACAAGGCCCGGCATTCTGCCAAGAAACGGGATCGCCGCCGCGCAACATCGGACTGAACTTCCCCACCCGACCCGGACCTTCGCCACCCTCCCTTTCTCGGTTTTCCCCTTGGCATCACCGGGTGATGCCGGCCCAGACTCCGTCATGTCACTTCGGGTCCTTGTTGCTCCCGACAAATTCAAAGGCACCCTGACTGCCCAGCAGGCGGCCGGCGCCATCGTCAATGGTTGGTGGAGCGCCCGTCCACAAGATGAAATGGAGATGTTGCCCATTTCCGACGGCGGGGATGGTTTTGGCCAGGTCATGGCCGAACTCCTGGGTGCGACCGAGTGCGTGACCGCGACCGTGGATGCGGCCAACCGGCCGGTGGGTGCCCGCTGGTGGTGGCATGCGGAGATCAAACTCGCGATCATCGAGTCCGCCCAGGTCATAGGCCTGGCGATGCTCCCGCCCAACAAATACCACCCCTTTGAACTCGATTCCCGTGGTCTGGGCGCGGTGATTCAGGCCGCGGTTGCCGCCGGGGCCCAGACCATCTATCTGGGCATCGGGGGCAGTGCCACCAACGACGGAGGATTCGGCGTCGCCCGTTCGCTGGGCTGGCGCTTCTTCGACGACCGCGACCAACTCATTGAGAAGTGGGTCAAGCTCAACAAGCTCACCCGTTGGTTGCCGCCGCTTGATCCCATCCTCGGCGTGGATTTTGTGGTCGCGGTGGATGTGGAGAATCCGATGCTGGGATTGAACGGCTGCACCCGGATCTACGGTCCCCAAAAGGGAATTCTCCCCGCACAGTTTCCCATTGCGGAGGCAGCGCTGGAACGATTGGCGCTCCGGGCCGCGGAACATCTCGGCTATGATGTCGAGGCAGACCCGGGCTGTGGCGCCGCGGGTGGGTTGGGTTTTGGGCTCAAAGTTTTTCTGGGAGCGCGGCTGGAGTCCGGCTTCGAAATCTTCGCCCTGCACGCCCAGATGGATTCGAAAATTGCCAAGGCCGACCTGATCCTCACCGGCGAGGGCATGATCGACCGGCAGACCCTGATGGGAAAGGGCACCGGCCGCCTGGCCCAGCGCTGTCATGCCCTGGGGAAGCGGTGCGTCGGCTTCGCGGGAATGGTGGAAGGTGCCGCCAAGACCCACATGGCGGACCGGCTCTTCCATTCCGTCCATGACATTTCCCCGAGCATGACCAACCCCACCGAAGCCAAGCGAAACGCAGCGATGTGGCTGGAGCGGCTGGCCAACAAGGTGGCGGGTGACTACGACTGGTCGTGAACGCCCCGGGCAGAGACAACTCGGGCGGAGGAGAACAGGAGCCCCAGGATCCGCTGGTCACCCGGTATCTGGAGGACCTGGAAGTGGTCCGAAACCTGTCGGCGTACACGGTGCGAAACTATCGGCAGGCATTGGACGATTTTCGATCCTGGCATCGGGAAACGAACGGGAGTGAACCCGTCTGGCCCGAACTGGGGCGGGATGATTTTCGACGGTACCTGCGCGCTCTGGGACGCCGTGAACTCGGGCGTTCTCCGGTGCATCTGCGATTCAGCGCGCTTCGGGGATTCTACCGGTTTCTCCAGAGGGAAGGTCGGGTCCCCCGATCCCCGATCCGGGGCCTGGCCCTGCCGAGGCGTGAACGACGCCTGCCCCAATTCGTCCCGGCCGACCGCGTGGGAGCGCTACTTGAGGCACCCATTCTGGAACTGCCCGGTGGCCCGCAGCATCGCGAGGATTCGCCATCGCCCGAGATCTGCCTGCGGGATGCCGCCATCCTGGAATTCATCTACTCAGCCGGACTGCGCATCAGTGAGGCCTGTGGCCTTCGGGTGGAGGACTTGGATACCCGGGAACGCCGGCTCCAGGTGCGGGGCAAGGGTCGCAAGGAACGGCAGATTCCCGTCGGGGTTCCAGCCCTGGCCGCCCTGGAGCGATACTGGGGCACATTGAAACCCCGGCCCGGACCGGGCGACGCCCTGTTTCGGTCCAGCAAAGGACCGGGTCCGGTCACTCCCATGGAGGTCCAGCGGAACCTCAAACGTTATCTTGTCACCGCCGGACTGGACCCCCGGCTGACTCCCCACAAGTTGAGACACAGCTTCGCCACCCACCTTCTGGACCGCGGAGCGGACCTCCGCAGTGTCCAGGAACTCTTGGGGCACGCCCGCCTCGCCTCCACGGAAATCTACACGCACGTGTCCACGGAACGCCTTCGACAAGTGTATCAGGCGGCCCATCCGCGGGCCTGAACGAGCCCAGGGCCGGACGCGATCACTTCAGCTTTTCCTGCTCGAGCGCGGCCCTCAAACGTCCCGCCTCCGCCTCGATCTCCGGCAACAGCATCTCCACTCCGTCGAGGGCACCCCCGATCGCTGC
>JBGAPN010000251.1:0-7592 GCA_044221235.1 Limisphaerales bacterium | reverse complement strand
CGCGGGCGTTTGTGGAAGGAATCTTCCAGGCGTCCCGCGAGCGCTTTGGCTCCAAACGGCAGAGCGGCGCCCGGGCGATGCGCGGAGTGGACGCCGAGTTGTATACCGTGCGCGATTTGCAGGTGCGCGTGGTAGAGTGAGTCTGGTGGAGAACAGCCGAACGCGCCGCCCGTGAATGCGGAGGTGTCCGGTTTGCCAGGCGGACTTGCCGGCCCGGAGCCCGGTTGATGCCTGTCCATAAACTCAGCCTTGTCCGGGCGCAGGCGCAAACGCACACGCAGGCTCCTGGTTCGGGAGGTGTACGGCGCGGAGGAAGGGTGCGGGAGTCTGCCAAATCCAATTCCAATGGCGCACCGAGCAGGATTTCGGGATCGTTCCCGCGGTGGCCGTCGATCGCCTGTCCCTCGTCATGAAGCGGATCCCTCATTCCCTGGTCCATTCCCTCGTTTCGGGGGCCCGCCTCCGAATCCGCGCCGCCGTCTGGACGTTGTCCGTCGTTCTTGGGGTGCTGTGCTGCCCCTTGGTGGCCCGGGCGGCGGAGGAACCGCTCCTGGACATCCCGGCCCTTGAAGGAACCCAGCTGCGCCTGAAATGGACCGGCGGGACGGCGCCCTTCCAGGTGGAACAGGCACCGGCACCCGGGGGGCCTTGGACGTCGTTGGGTGGTCCAATCAGCGAATCCAACACGCTCGCCCCGGTGTCCGCGGACCACCTGTTCTTCCGGGTGTCGGGTGGCGCGGGTTCCGGGATGAGTCCCGAGGAAGCCGCCATGCGCGCCACCATGTCGGCGGTCGGGGCGTTTGTGGACGGGGTACCGCGGGAGGACGTGGTCCGCTGGCGGAATGACGTCCTGGCCTTCCTGCGCGGCAGGGCGGACATCGACAGCGCCGGCGAATCACCGGACGGGGTCTGGGCCATCACCACGGACGGAATCCCGATGTCGATTTGGAACAATCGTCTGGCCGATCCGCCGGCGGACGAGGGAAGCCTGCCCCAGATCGCCCGGGCAGGAACTTCTGTCCCAGGCAACCGTTCCGCCCGGTTCGCGGTGACCGTCGGAGCCGGGTTTCGGCAGTCGGCTCCGGCCTTGTCGCGCTTGCTGGGCGGCGCGGGTTATTCGCCCGGCTTCGACGCGGCTCCGCTGGAGAGCTTCAAAGGGGTCCGCAATGAATCGGTGCTGTTCTTCAACACTCACGGCGGGTCGTTTTTCATTCCTCAGTATGGAGCTGACGGCAAGCCTACTCGCAATGCGGAGGGTAGGATCCTGTACGAGGTCCATTACGGGCTTTGGACCGGCACGAAGATCGATCCCAACAAAACCGACATCAGCTACCGCCACGACGAGTTCGTTGCCGAGCTGAAAGCGAAACGACTCGGTGTGGCGCTGGCTCCCGCGTCGTACGTGACCCTCACCGGTGGTTTCCAGAATCCGGTCAACGAATGGCATTTTGGCATCACGTCGGCCTGGATCCGCCGCTATATGTCCTTTCCGAGGGAGAACCATGCGAGCGTCTGGCTGGGCGCCTGCCAGAGCGGATCCTCGTTTTCGGCGCCCCTTCGTGCAGCATTCCGCGATGTCGGGGCCGAGATGGTTTCCGGATGGACCGACAACGTAAACGGGGATGCCGTTCTGAATGCAACCCAGTTCCTCTACGACCGCCTGCTGGGTGCCAACAAGATCGTTCCCCCGGCCACGCCGCAGCGGCCCTTCGACTACGAAAACTCCTGGACGGAACTGCGGTCGCGGGGTCTCCACCGTTATCCTACGAGGGATGACCAGGGACGCGCCACCACCACGGACATCGTTTACGAGGGCGTCTCCGGGGACACTGCCTTCGGGTTGTTCGCACCGTCCATCGCGTATGTCCTCATCGACGAGCAGAGTCGCCAGGTCCATCTGATCGGCCTGTTTGGCAACCCGCCCACGGACAAACGCCAGGTGACCATCGGAGGGGCGGAAGCGGCCATTGTCAGTTGGTCGCCGCGGAAGATCGAGTGCACCCTGGATTCGGAAGGTCCCGGATCGGCGGGTGACGTCCAGGTGCTCGTCCAGGGAATCAAGAGCAACGTGCGGCAGATCACGCGATGGACCCTGTTGGGAACCTACTCCATGAAGGGCGATGAACCGCCGCACCAGATCGATGGGACCCTGAGCCTGGTGTTCCGGGCGGACATCGGCGAATACCGGTTGGTTCCGGGAAATGTCTTCATCCGCCCGAAGCGATTCGCCGAAGCCGCGCGGCACTCCGACATCCAGCTTGAAGCAAAGGGCATTTTGAGCACGCCTTGCGACCAGGGAAGCGAGCGGACGATCTGGTCTGGATCGGGTCCGTTTCCATCCGCTGAAGACGAAGCGCCGGCGATGACGATTGCCATGCTGGCGGTGGATACCATCCAGCAGACCGCGGCGCTCGGCCTGGCTTTCGGCATGCGGGATATGGATCTGTTCCCCCTCAAGGTTCGCTATGAACCGTGCGAAGGCAGTCCGGCCACGTTCCCTCTGGCCCCCGCGCCTCCTGGATCCGTCGAGGGGGATCCGATCCTGTTCGGGTGGCCGACGGACGACCCGGCGCCCGGCCAATCCCGGGTGGAGTTTCCCCTGCCCGGAAAATGGATCGGGATCGCCAGCGATTGGTCCGTTGCGGCCGACGAAATGAAGAGCGAAGCCAAATCCAGCATGAAGTGGGGCCAGGCCGCGGCGGAATTTCCTCCGGCGGCGGATGCCGCGCGCTGAGCGTGGATGGGTTTGCTGCACCCGCTGGCATGGAGGGCCTGCGGTACCAGCCGCAATCAGTGGGTATAGCCTTCTTCGCCGTGCTCGGCGAGGTCGAGGCCCTGGTTCTCGATTTCCTCCGCCACGCGGCAGCCGAAAGTGCGGTCGATGATGTGGTACAGGATGACCGTGACGGCGACGGACAGGAGGATGATGAGGGCTCCCGCCTTGACCTGCTCGAGCCAGAGGGTTCCGCCGACGAGCGGCTTGATGCGGTCTGCCGCCAGGTTGGGGTTTACCTCGGCGCTGGCCAGAATGCCGGCCATGACCACCCCGAGGGTGCCGCCCACAGCATGGACGCCAAAGGTGTCGAGCGAGTCGTCGTAGCCGAGGGCGATCTTGAGCTTGGAACAGGCCAGAAAGGTTGCCACACCGGCCAGAAGGCCAATCAGGACGGCGCCGCCAGGGGTGACAAAGCCGGACGCCGGCGTGATGGTGGCAAGGCCGGCCACGGCGCCGGAACACATGCCCAGGATGGAGGGCTTGCCCCGGAGGAATTGCTCGAGAAAGGCCCAGACACAGAGACCCGTGCCGGCGCTCAGCGTGGTGGCCACGAAGGCATTGGAAGCCACGACGTCGGCGGCAACGGCCGATCCGGCGTTGAAGCCGTACCAACCGAACCAGAGCATGCCCGTTCCCACCATGCAGAGCACCATGCTGTGCGGCACGATGGGCTCACGGCCGTAGCCCTTGCGGGGCCCGAGCAGCAGGCAAAGGACCAGCGCACTCCATCCGGAGGTCATATGCACCACGATGCCGCCTGCGAAGTCGATGGCCTTGATCCGTGCGTGGTCATTCCAGAGTCCGTTCATCCAGCCATCGGCTCCCCAGAGCATGTGGGCGGCGGGGAAATACACGAGGAACATCCACGCCGTGCAGAACACCATCAAGGCCCTGTACTGCATGCGTTCGGCGATTGCCCCCACAATCAACCCGGGGGTGATGATGGCGAACATGAGCTGGTACATGGCATAGACGTTGTGGGAAACCCACGGGCCATAGTCCGGGTTGGGTGACGCGGTGACGCCGCGCAGCAGACACCAGCTGAATCCGCCCAGGAACGGATTGCCCCGGCTGAAGCTGAGCGAGTAGCCGCAGAGCCACCACAGGACGGTGACGATGCCGGCAAGTCCGAGGCACTGGGCGAGCACCGACAGGACGTTCTTCCGGCGCACCAAGCCCCCATAAAACAGCGCCAAGCCAGGGAGGGTCATGAACAGCACCAGTCCGGCGCTGACCATCATCCAGCCATTGTGTCCGGGCCCGGGGGTTCCGGCGAGCGGGCCTGACGGAGCCGCGTTCCGGAAATAGGCCTCCAAGTCGGCCAGACGCTGTTCCACCGACGGATCGGCAGCGCGTGCTGCGACCGCAGTGAGGATGGCACCCAAGGCTCCGCCGCCCAGGTAGGATCGCTTCATCGGTGGGTGCCGCTGGAATTCTGCGGGTGGCCCCGGTCAGACCGCCTGGTCGCCCCGCTCCTCGGTGCGAATGCGGATGGCTTCCTCCACCGCGAAGATAAAAATCTTTCCATCACCGATCTTGCCGGTTTTGGCCGAGCTGAGAATCGCGCTCACCGCCGTGTCGAGCTGGGAATCGGGAATCACGATCTCGATTTTCAGCTTGGGAAGGAAGTCCACGGTGTACTCGGCGCCCCGGTAAATCTCGGTGTGCCCTTTTTGCCGTCCAAATCCCTTCACCTCAGTCACGGTCAATCCGACCACGCCGGCGTGCTGGAGTGCTTCCTTCACGTCTTCGAGCCGGAACGGTTTGATGATGGCTTCAATCTTCTTCATCGCGAATTGGGACTTGGACGCCGCGGACCGTGCCAAACGGCTCAAACCGCTGGCAATGGGAATAATGAATCGCGCTCATCAAAATGCTGAGCGGAATCGAATTCTGGGTCCAAACCTTCCGATGAACCGGTACGTCGGACGTCACTCAGGCGCCACCTGCGCCCAGGCTTTGGCTGCTATCCGCAAACCAGCTGAGGGCTGATGGCTGAGAGCTGAGCGAGCGAGGAAATCAGGGGTGCAGAACTCTTGCCGGGTTTGTAGGCCCAATGCGCCACCTTCCCCGGTTTTGGTTCCTCTCAGCCTTCAACCCGGCTCCTGCCGACCTGGACCTTCGGCGTCATCCACAGCCAGGACATGGCTTCTGGCCGGCCTTCCTGCATCAGGCGAACCTTGAAGGCCTTGGGAAGGAGGCGGGTCCATCCTGGGCTGGAGGGAAAATCCTGCGCGACCCGGGCACGTTGCCGGATGCATTCGATGCGATGGGAGTCCTCGAACCGGCGTCGCAGCCGGGCACCGACACCCCGGGCGGCGAATTCGTGGATCTCGACCAGGATCCAACACTGGAGGAGCTGGGGGATCAGGACCGGGTTGAGAAGCACATCTTCAAAGCCTTCGACGTCGCACAGCAGAAAGGTGGACACGAGGGCGGCATTCGACAGGAGGTTGCGCAACGACTCCGGGGTGCAGATTCCGAGCACATTCATCCGATCCGCCACTCCATTCACCCGGGCCAGACTGCGGACCAGTTTCTGTCCTTGGGGATCGGTCTCGAAACTCGTGACGTCACACCCGAGCCGCCGTGCGAGTCCAATGGCGTAGTATCCCTCGGCGGCGCCAATATCGACGCATCGGCGGAACGAGTGCTCGGGCAGCGTTTCGATGATTGGGCCAAGCTCGCATTCGTAGCTGCCCAGGAGTTTTGGGGAATAGGAACTTCCCACCGACTGGTCGAGGTAAACCATTCCGCGAAACGGACCCTGGCAGACCTTGGAGCGGGTCAGAAACCGAAGGATGACCCGGAATACCCGAACCAGGACTCGACGCAGGAGCGGCCACACCGAAGCGGACGAGTTCCAGGGTTGTCCGTGGACCAAGGGTGCAGTTTCTTCCTTCAATCTCCTGTGAACTTCGTTGGCTGAATCCCCGGTCGTCAAGGGGGCGTCAGAGGGTGTGTCGAAGGATGGCAGAGCCGGGAATCGCGACCGGGTGATCCGGACAATGGGGCCCGCATACCCTTGCAGAACTCATGTCGCCGGCCGGATGACTCTTTCATTGCTCCGCGGAGGTTTCTAGATTCATTCCCCAGTACCGAACTCATGTGCCGCCCTCTACGTGCATTGATTGCCATGACTCTGACCGGGGTGGCTTGTGGATGCATGGGTGCGTCGGCCCTGGCGGGGGATTCAGGGCAGGGGAGTGCCCATCCACATTGGGCCTTCGTGGTGCCTACGGCGGTTCGTCCTCCGCCGCTGAATGCCGGGGCCCGTGGACTGGTGCGGAATCCAGTGGATGCCTTTGTTCAGGACCGGCAGCGGGAACGGGGGTTGCGGCCGTCGGGCGAGGCGGACCCGGAAACCTTGTTGCGACGGGTGACCCTGGATCTCACGGGCCTGCCACCCACACCCGGGGAACGGGAGGCCTTCCTGTCCGACCGGCGACCGGGCGCCTATGAGCGGTGGGTGGACCGCCTGCTGTCTTCGCCGCGTTTCGGGGAACGGATGGCTCAGGATTGGCTGGATGTCGCGCGGTTTGCGGATTCCAACGGGTATCAGGTCGACCGCGACCGAGAGATGTGGGCCTGGCGCGACTGGGTGATCGCGGCCTTCAACCGGAATCTCCCTTTCGACCAGTTCACCGTCGAGCAATTGGCCGGCGACCTGTTGCCCCATCCCACGTTCGACCAGCGGGTGGCGACCGGTTTCCACCGGAATCATATGATCAACGAGGAAGGGGGGATCATTCCCGAGGAGTTCCTCGCTGAGTACTGCGCCGACCGGGTGGAGACCACCGGCACGGTCTGGTTGGGACTGACCTTTCAGTGCGCCCGGTGCCATGACCACAAGCATGACCCGGTCACGCAGCGGGACTTCTATTCGCTGCTGGCGTTCTTCCACAACGTCCCGGAGAAGGGCGTCGGGGATTACGGCGCTCCCTATCGCCGGAGTTCGCCCCCGTTCCTGGAACTGCCGGTGTCGGAAATTGACGCCAGGCTTGCGTCGATGCGCCAGGAATTGAACTCGCTGACCAACGAGCTCGCCGGCGTCGATGCGCGCCTGGTGGCCGGTCTGACGGAATGGGAGCAACGCGGAATCCCAACCAACCCGGCACCCACCGACGACGTTCTGGGCGCGCTGCGGAAGCCGGCGAATCAGCGCGATGCGGCGGATCTCCAACGCGTCCGCGAGTTTCGACTCAAGGCGGATCCGGACCGGTCCGCGCTCGCGGCACGGGTGGCGGCCCTGGAGAAGGGGATCACGGACGCCGGGAATACCCGCCCCGTAACCCTGGTGATGTCGGAGATGGAGACGCCGCGACCCACCTTTGTCCTGAAGCGCGGCGCTTACGATCGTCCGGGCGATCCGGTGACGCCGGACACGCCTGCGGCACTGCCGCCCTTTCCAGACCGCTATCCCCGCAACCGGCTCGGGCTGGCCCGATGGCTGGTGGATCCGGGCAACCCGCTGACCGCCCGGGTGACGGTCAACCGCTACTGGCAATCCGTGTTTGGACAGGGCCTGGTGCGGACTCCGGGCGATTTTGGAACGCAGGGTGAGACGCCGACGCATCCCGAACTGCTGGACTGGCTGGCCCGGTGGTTTGTGGAGTCGGGCTGGGACGTCAAAGCCCTGATGCGACTGCTGGTGACAAGCTCTACCTACCGGCAGGATTCCCGCTGCACCGCCGAACTGCTGGCGAAGGATCCCGAGAATCGGTGGCTGGCCCGGGGAACGCGATTCCGACTCCCGGTGGAGGCCATCCGGGATCATGCGCTTGCGTCCAGCGGACTGTGGATCTCCTCCGTTGGG
>JBGAPN010000250.1:0-8137 GCA_044221235.1 Limisphaerales bacterium | reverse complement strand
GTCAAAGGAATGGTCCGAAGTCGTCCCCGAAGTGGCGGACACGCTGGACGGCGCACAGCTGATCAATAACCAGTTCGTGTTGATTTATCTTAAGGACGCCTACACCAGCATCCGGATCCACGACAAGAATGGCCGCATCGTGCGGGCGGTGGAGCTGCCGGGAATCGGAACCGCGGCCGGTTTTGAGGGCAAACAGAAGGACACGGAAACCTTCTATAGCTTTTCCAGCTACAATGCGCCCCCGACGATTTACCGGTATGACATGACCACCGGGACGAGCACGTTGTTTCGTCGCTCGAACGTGAAGTTCAACCCTGATGACTTCGAGGTGAAACAGGTCTTTGTCACCAGCAAGGACGGGACGCGGGTTCCCATGTTCATCACCCACAAGAAGGGACTGAAGCTGGATGGCTCCAATCCCACCATCCTCTACGGGTATGGCGGTTTCAACATCTCGCTGACGCCCTCGTTTTCGGTGGCCCGTGTCGTCTGGCTGGAAATGGGCGGCGTCATGGCGGTTGCGAACCTGCGGGGTGGCGGGGAATACGGGCGGTCCTGGTGGGCCAATGGCGCCAAGCTCAAAAAGCAAAACGTGTTTGATGACTTCATTTCCTCCGCGGAATGGCTGATCGCCAATGGGTACACCTCAACGCCCAAGCTCGCCATCCAGGGCGGTTCCAACGGTGGACTGCTGGTCGGCGCGGTGTTGAACCAGCGGCCCGACCTGTTTGGCGCGGCACAACCGGCGGTGGGGGTCATGGACATGGTTCGCTTCCCCAAATTCACCGTCGGAGCCGCTTGGAAATCCGATTACGGCTCGCCCGACAATGCGGAAGAATTCAAGGCCCTTTATGCCTACTCCCCGTTGCACAACGTTAAGCCCGGCACCCGGTATCCCGCCACCTTGATCACCACCGCAGATACCGATGACCGGGTGTTCCCCGCCCACAGTTTCAAATATGCAGCTGCGCTCCAGGCGGCTCAGGCCGGACCGGCACCCATTCTGATCCGCATCGACACCAAGGCGGGGCACGGGGCGGGAAAACCCACCACCAAGCTCATTGAGGAACAGGCCGACATCTATGCCTTTTTCGTCAAGGAGCTGGGAGTGAAAATGCTGGGGCTCAAATAGCGGGGCATCCGTCCGCGGTCGAACCGATTCCAAGTCCCACCTGGGACATGAAATCGGAAGCTGATTGGAGCGGCCCGGACACCGGGGTCGGGCCCACGAGGGAATCGCTTGGGCAGGCAGCCTGCGCGTGATTGGCCGTTGGAGTGCGCCACGCCTACAGAAGCGATTTCCAGTTCAGGCCGGGGGAGCCCACGGTGATGATGCCGCCGTTTTTCAGCCCCTTCTTCCCGTAGGCCAGCGGCTGGCCTTCCAGCGTGAACAGGGCCCCGCCCGCGGCCTCGACCACGCACTGAGCGGCGGCGGTATCCCATTCCATGGTGGGTACGTCGCGGAGGTAGATGTCGGCATCCCCGGAGCCCACCAGACAGAATTTGAGCGAGCTGCCCATGGACTTCAGTTCGGCGTTGGGCAGGGACGACAACAGCTTTTGCACCAGGGGACCTGCGTGATCCTTGCTCGCAACCACGCGCATGGGGTTCCGGGGAGTGGTTTGGGCGTGGATGGCAACCGGGGCTTCACTTCCGGATTGCCGGAACGCGCCACCTTTGAGGGTTGCAAAATAGGTCAGCTGGATGGCGGGTGCGTGGACCACCCCGAGCACCGGACGCCCCTGCTCAATCAAGGCGATGTTGACGGTGAATTCGCCGGTGCCCTTGAGGAATTCCTTCGTGCCGTCGAGGGGATCGACCAGCCAGAACGGCTTGCTGATGTCGACCGGAGCGTCTCCGGCATCCTCCGATTCTTCGGAAATCACCCGAACACCGGGGAGCATTCCGGGCAAGGCTCCCACGATGAGGTTGTGGGAGGCCCGGTCGGCATCCGTCAGGGGGGATTTATCCTCCTTCAAGGTGGCCGTGGTGCCCTGCTTATAGAACCGCATCGTTTCCCGGCCGGCGCGTTCGGCAAGGCGTGTGATTTCGGGGAGGAGTTGACTGTTTGGAGTGGTCATCCGCCGGTGGAAGTACGGGATCCCGGCAAGGCTGTCCACCCAGAGATGACCGGGGAGATTCTCCTAGCCCCGAGGTTGCATCAGATCGGTGGACCGGACACCCGTGGAGACCCGGGAACGAATCGTGTGGCCCTGGCATGCCCCGGGTCCTCCCTTTCAGCGTCGCTCCTGCACTCCATCAACCACCCCCTGGCGGACTTCCCGCGTCGAATGGCCCCTGCGGAGCGCCGCGGTAATTGAAGGTGCGGGCCTGGGCCAGGTGAGAAATCCGGTTGCATCGGCCTTTGGCCGCGGAATCTGCGCGAGCCACCATGGAAGATCCGCAGCCCGGAACCGCACGGCTGGAAGGAGCCGGTCGTCAGAAGACAGCTCACGCTGGTCTACGGGGAGCTGCGACGGCGCTGGCGGTGGCACGCATGGCCAGGGAATCGGTCCCCATGTTGAAGTCATCGAGACGGTGCGCCCGACCATGACCGTCGCTCTATTTCACCCGGACCCTGCGTTCGACATGCCTATACCGGGACTTTGTCCGTGATGGAACGATGCCGGGGGGCCTGTAGGGAGTGGATTCCAGAATCCCCCGGCTTTTGTTTTGGGGGTCGGAAAGTTCAAGGTGATGATCAGCGGCGCGATGCGGACCGACCGCGGATGCTTGAAGCGGGTCGGCGGCGCGTTGCGCCCTTCCCAATGCGAGGTCACCTTTCTACAGGATCTGGCGGTGGTGATGATCGTGGCCGGCCTGGTCACGGTGGTGTTCCACCGTCTCCGGCAACCGGTGGTGCTGGGATACATCATCGCTGGCGTCATCATCGGACCACCGCACCCCGCCGTTTCCCTTGATTCACGATCAGGAAACGATCCGGACACTATCCGACCTCGGCGTGATCCTGCTGATGTTCTCACTCGGCCTGGAGTTCAGCCTCAAAAAGCTCAAAAAGGTCGGCGGGACTGCCTTCATCGCGGCGTTTCTGGAAATCCTGCTGATGGTCTGGGTCGGGTATGAAATCGGGCGGCTGTTCGGCTGGAGCACCATGGATAGCATTTTCCTCGGGGCCATGCTCTCGGTTTCGTCGACCACCATCATCGTGAAGGCGCTGGCCGAACTGGGAAAATCGAAGGAGCGGTTCGCCCAGCTGATCTTCGGAATCCTGATCATCGAGGACATCCTGGCAATCGCCATGATCGCCCTGCTGTCGGGCATCGCCATGACCGGGTCATTGAGCGCCAGCGACGTGGGCCTGACCCTCGGCCGGTTGGCGATCTTCCTGGTGGCGTCACTGGTGGTCGGATTGCTGACGGTCCCTCGGTTCCTGACCTACATCGCCCGTTACAAGAGCAACGAGATGATGCTGGTGACGGTGCTCGGCCTCTGTTTCGGGTTTTCCATTTTTGCCGTCAGTCTGGGGTACAGCGTTGCGCTCGGGGCATTCCTGATCGGAGCCGTGATCGCCGAGTCCCGTGAGGTCCATCGCATTGAACACCTTATCGAACCGGTGCGGGACATGTTCAGCGCGATCTTCTTTGTCGCCATCGGTCTGATGATTGACCCGCGAATGTTGGCTGAATACTGGCTGCCCATTGTGGTGATCACGGCGGCGGTCGTCGTCGGGAAGGTGGTGACCTGCACGTTTGGGACGGTGGCCGGGGGATACGACACCCGGAGCGCCTTACGCGTGGGCATGGGGTTGGCCCAGATTGGTGAATTCTCGTTCATCATCGCGTCGCTGGGGTTGACCTTGAAGGTGACCAGCCAGTTCCTCTATCCGATCGCGGTCGCCGTATCGGCGATCACCACGTTGCTGACGCCGTACCTGATCCGAAGTGCCGACGGCTTGGTGGCCGGATTCGACCGACACGCTCCGACGTCGTTCGTCAATATCCTGGGTGTGTACACCGACTGGGTGGGACGACTAGGGCAGAACAAGTCGAGTCTTGCAGCCCAGATGATTCGTCGCTGGACGGTTCAAATGCTGCTCAACGCGGCCCTGATTGCGGCCGTTTTCATTGTAGTGGCCTACATCGGAAAGCATCCGCCGGCATGGTCCGGGCGCCTGGCCCTTTCGGAGGACTGGTGGAAGCCCGGTCTCTGGCTGCTGGCGATGACGGCGTCGCTGCCCATGTTCATTGCCACCGCCCGTAAACTTCAGGCGCTCGGGTTGCTGGTGGCGGAAACGGGCGTGACGGAGCAGGCGGCTGGCGTCCACACGGCGTCCATCCGCGCGTTGGTCTCGCAAGCCATTCCCATTGCTGGCACTGTCGTGCTGGGGTTGTTCATCATCGTGCTCAGCTCGGCGCTCCTGCCCACATGGAAGGTTTTCCTGGTCGTCCTGGGAATTGCGGGTCTGATCAGCTGGCTTCTGCGCCGGTACTTCATCCGGGTCTATTCCCAGGCCCAGGCGGCCCTTGCGGAAACCCTGGCAGAACAGCCGGAACACTCGACCGAAACCGCGTTGACGGCTCATTCCCCTGCGGCGACACCCGTCCTCCGGCAGGCGGATCTGCGGTCGGTGACCCTGCCCGCCGGGAGCTCCGCGGTGGGGCGCCGATTGAGGGAACTTCAACTGCGCACGCTCAGTGGCGCCAGCGTCGTGGGCATCGAGCGAGAAGGGACCCACATCATCAACCCGGGACCCGAAGAGGAACTTCGGGCAGGCGATCACGTTCTCCTGCTGGGAAACGGGGAACAGCTCTCGGCTGGAGAGCGGTTGCTTCTGACCACGGGCGAGCCGTCTCTGGAATCCGAACCGGTGGCCGAACGGTTCACCGACTCCTGACAATTCGGCGCTTTACGGCTCCATGCCCGTTCGCATAGGCAGAATGGGTGAGCGTTTCACCGTATGGCGCGATGGGGGTCCTGGCATTGGCGGCGTCGGCGTTCTGGCTTGGGGGATGCAGCGCCGGGTCGGCGGGCCACGGGTCCCGGATCCAGCGGGATCCCGGGGCCGCCGCCATCAACACGCCCGGGCCGAGGCCCGACGGCTCCGTGATTCTTCCCAACCAGTGGCTGCTTAATCCCGTCGGGAGCCAGGTCCGGGTGGGAGATTTTCCAGTCCAAATTGCGGTCCATCCCAAGGGCGACTACGCGGCGGTCCTGCACTGCGGCTATGGACCCCATGAAGTTGTCATTCTGCGCCTGCCCGGAGGTCGGGTGGTCTCGCGGGTGGCGCTGGAGGAGGCGTTTTATGGCATTGGCTTTTCCGCCGACGGATCCCGGCTGTTCGCCAGCGGGGCGTCGCAGGAAACCATCCAGGCGTTCACTTTTCGCAAGGGTTACCTGATCGACGAACAGTCCGTTACGCTGCGGGACATCAAACAGCGGGGCATCCCGGCCGGTCTGGCAGTGTCGGCGGACGGCCGACGCCTCTGGACGGTCAATCTCCTCGGGCAGTCGATTACCGAAGTAGACCTGGAATCCGTCCGGGTCGTCCGGGAAATCGCCCTCGCCGCGCCGACCGCAACCCCAGCGAACAGCCCTGGGAATCCGTCGCGGGACTTCGATGAGGATTCGGTCACCAAGCGGGCGCGGGCCCTGCTCGAGACGGTCAATGACGAGGCTCCCTATCCATACGCCTGCGTGCTGGATGAGACGCAGCATCGCCTGTACGTGAGCCTCTGGGCCCAATCCGCCGTCCAGGTCATCGACATCGATACGGGCGCACCCGGGGCACGCTGGCGCACCGAGGAACATCCGAACGAAATGGTGCTGTCGCGGTCCGGCCGCCACCTCTTCGTGGCTAACGCAAATCGCAACACGGTCAGCGTCATCGACACCGACACGGGTCGCACCCTGGAGACCCTGGCCGCCGAATTGGATTCGGAGTCGCCGCCGGGCTCGACGCCTAACAGCGTTGCGCTTTCCCCCGATGAACACCGGCTGTTTGTGGCCAACGCCAACATCAATGCCGTGGCCGTGTTCGATGTCAGTCAGCCGGGCCGGAGCCATTCACTGGGGCTCATTCCCACCGGGTGGTATCCCACGTCAGTGCGCGTCACGCCCGACGGACGTCACCTGCTGGTGGCCAACGGCAAGGGGCTGATCTCGAAATCCAACCGTAACGGCCCGCAACCCGGACGCGAGGCGCCGGCGTCGGTGCGCGAGTACATCGGGAGCCTGCTGACCGGCACGGTCGGCATCGTGGACCTGCCGGACGACGAGGAAGATTGGGTCAAGGACATGCGCAACTACACCCAGCGTGTTCTGCGTGGATCGCCCCAGCACCGGGAGGTGGCTGGTCCCCTCCGCGAGGCGGACAATCCCATTCCGGCCCGCCCGGGGGAACCCAGCCCGATCCGGTACTGCATCTACATCATCAAGGAAAACCGGACCTACGACCAGGTCCTGGGCGACATGACTGAAGGCAACGGCGATCCGTCGCTCTGCCTGTTCCCGGAATCCATTACGCCCAACCACCACCGGCTCGCGCGGGAGTTTGTGCTGTTGGACAATTTTTATGTGGAAAGCGAAGTGAGCGCCGACGGACACGAGTGGACCGTGGGTGCGTTCGCGACCGACTATGTGGAAAAGATGTGGCCCATGAGCTATGGCCACAACCAGCGGGGCAAATACACCTATCCCAGCGAGGGGCGTTTCCGGGTGGCCGCCCCCAGCGAGGGTTATTTGTGGGACCGGGCCCGCCAGGCGGGAATCACCTACCGGAACTACGGCGAATTCATCAACAATGCCACCGCCACCAACGAGCCGTGCACCACGCGCATCGCGTCGCTCCAGGGACATTTCGATCCGTGGTTCCGGAGTTTCGACATGGATTACTCCGACCTGTCCCGGGCCGACCGCTTCATCGCGGAATTGAAACGCTTCGAGCGGGAAGGGGACATGCCCCGGCTCCAGATCGTCCGGCTGCCCAATGACCACACTTCGGGGACCTCCGTCGGCAAGCGCACACCCACGGCCTTCGTCGCCGAAAACGATCTCGCCCTGGGCCGGGTGATCGAAGCCGTCAGCCGTTCCCGTTTCTGGCCGCAGACCGCGGTGTTCGTGGTGGAGGACGACGCCCAGAACGGCCCGGACCACGTGGATGCCCATCGGAGGACGACGCGCAGAATGGTCCGGACCATGTGGACGCCCATCGCACGGTGGCCTATGCCATCAGCCCATACATCCGGCGCGGGACGGTGGATTCCACCCTGTATTCGACGGCGAGCATGCTGAGGACGATGGAGTTGATCCTGGGCCTCCAGCCGCTCAGCCAGTTTGACGCTGCGGCGCTGCCCATGTTCCGCAGTTTCCACGGCCACCCGGACACCCGGCCGTATCATGCCGAGACACCGCGGACCGATCTCAACGCCCGGAACCAGGCGGTGGCCTGGGGGGCTTCGGCGTCGGCCGCGATGGACTTCACCCATGAGGACGCCGCGGATGACCTGGTGCTCAATGAGGTGGTCTGGCGTTCAGTCCGGGGTCCGGATTCGCCGATGCCCGGGCCCAAGCGCGCCGCCTTCGTCCTGGCTGAAGCCGGTGACGAAGATGATGACGACGATGACAAGGAAAAGTAACGCGAACGCAGAGCCGGGTTTCCCCGCGGCTCATTTCCCGCTGGCCGCAAACCGCCGACGGAACAGCCAGACCAGTTCCGTGGCCGGCGCCACGCCGAGGCCGTAGCACAGGCCGAAGTAGGCGGCTCCCGCCACGCCAATGCTGCCGAACACCGTAACCACCCGGGCCCAGACCGCGTGGGTCCCGAGTCCCGCCTGGCAGGTCCGGCACACCGCCCAAGCCAATCCGGCGGCCAGCGCCGCGCCCAGGATCATCCGGATCAGCGCCGGGCGGAATCCCTCGTAGGTCAGCTTCGGCAGCTTGCGTCGCAGGGCGTAGACGAGCAGGACCGTGTTCAAGCCCGCGCTGGCCGTGTTGGCGAGGCCCATGCCCGCCTGGCGGAGCAGGGGAATGAGGAAGAACGCCAGCAGCAAGTTGATTACGAGGCAAACGATGCTGATGCGCATCGGGGTCTGGGTGTCGCCCAGGGCATAAAATGCCCGCGCAAAAATGCTGTTCAGCGAGAAGGCGACCAATCCCGGCGCCAACGCCCACAGCGCCT
>JBGAPN010000249.1:0-7609 GCA_044221235.1 Limisphaerales bacterium | reverse complement strand
GTCCGACCGGGAATGGGTGTTCCAGGCGTTCCATCGGGGCAGCAACGTGGGACAGCGTCCCGGAACCGGACTGGGCCTCGTGATCGTGAAACGCTGCGTGGACCTCCATGGCGGCCGGATTGGCCTGGAGAGCGAGGTGGGCCAGGGAACCACCATGCGGGTCCACATCCCCATGTTTTCCGCGGAAGCCGTCACGCCGCCCTCGTTGGCCGAGGAATTGACGGCATCAGTGAACGCCTCGGACGATCGGATTGAACAATTTAACCTGAAATCGAGTTTTAAGAATTAACACGGGCATCATGAAGAAAATCCTGGTCATCGAAGACGAGCCGGAAATGCGCCGGAACCTGCTCACCATCCTCCGGCTGGAGAAATTCCAGCCCATCGAGGCCCGAAATGGACGCGAGGGAACCGAGCTCGCCGGACGCGAACTGCCCGACCTGATTCTATGCGACGTCATGATGCCGGAATTGGACGGCCATCAGGTCCTGGAAGCTGTCCGAAAGGATCCGCGCCTGAAGGCCACACCGTTCATCTTCCTCACCGCGCGGGGCGAAAAGCCGGACGTGCGCACCGGAATGAATCTGGGTGCCGACGATTACCTGACCAAGCCGGTGGTGAAGTCAGAATTGCTTGCGGCCATCCGTTCCCGTCTGGAACGGGCCGAGCAGGCGGTCCGTCCCGAGTTCCGGCCTAATTTCGATTCTGCACTGCCGCTGCAAACTCAGCTGGGCCTGACCCCGCGGGTGGCGGAGACCCTGCTTTGGATCGCGCAGGGCAAGACCAACGGGGACATCGCCACCATTCTCGGAATCAGCGAGGCCACCGTGAAAAAACACGTCCTGGAAATCTTCGCGAACCTCGGAGTGGAGACGCGCACCGCCGCCAGCCTCCGGGCCCTCGAGGTGCTCAGCTCGCCTGCGGCGCACAACACGCTGGCGTCGGAAACCTGAGGCAGGCCGGCGGCAACATCGGTCCAACACTCTAACCGATCCCCCGCGGCACCCAGACACCCCGCCGCCGTTCACTTCGGCAACAACTCGCTCACCAACGACTTTTCCTCCTTGAGCTCGTTCTCGGTCCCCGTGATGCGCGAACGGCTGAACTCGGTAATGGGAAGGTTCTCCTCAATCTGCCACTTCGAGCCGTCGCTCCGAATCGGATAGCTAAAGATCAATCCCTTCTCGATCCCGTAGGCACCTTCCGCACACACCGCCACGCTGAAACAGTCGCCGGCCGGGGTCGGACGGGTCAGGGCGCGAACGGTATCCACGACGGCATTCGCCGCCGAAGCAGCAGAACTGAGTCCGCGGGCCTCAAGGACGGCCGCGCCACGCTTCTGGACAGTGGGGATGAACGTCTCCTTGAACCACGCCTCGTCGTTGATGACCTCGGTGGCCGGACGGCCGCCAATCCGGGCGTTCGGGAAATCCGGATACATGGTGGAGCTGTGGTTGCCCCAGATGGCGATGTGCGAGACCTCGGTCAAATCCACCTTGGCCCTCTGCGCCAGCTGCGTTTTGGCCCGGTTCTGGTCGAGCATCGTCATGGCAAACCATCGGTCCCGCGGAATCTCAGGCGCGGAGTTCATGGCGATGAGGCAATTGGTGTTGCAGGGATTGCCGACCACCAAGGTGCGGACATCCGAAGCGGCGTTCTTGGCGATCGCGCGACCCTGGCCGGTGAAGATCTTGCCGTTGATGCCGAGCAGGTCCTTGCGCTCCATCCCGGCCTTGCGCGGAATGCTGCCTACGAGGAGCGCCCAGTTCACACCGCGGAATCCCTCGTCCAGGCTGGCCGTCGGGACAACACCCTTCAGCAACGGGAACGCGCAGTCATCCAGTTCCATGACCACACCATTGAGCGCCTTGAGTGCAGGCTCGATCTCGATGAGGTGGAGAATGACCGGCTGCTCCGGTCCGAACATGGCCCCGGAGGCAATGCGAAACAGGAGGGAATAGCCGATCTGGCCGGCGGCGCCGGTGACTGCAACTCGGAGGGGTGCGTTCATGCGATGTAAGAACCCCGAGGTTGGAAGAGGAATGGCGGCCGTGGAAGCGAAAATCAGGGCTGGGAGGCGGTAGTAAATCAGTCCGAGTTGTCCGCGGTCCCAATCCTTCGACCGGCGCTCCCGGTTCATCCAGACCTTCACCCCTCGGCGCCTCATTCACGGAGACGGGAGTCGATCACCAACGTCACGGGACCCTCATTGACGAGAGAAATCTCCATGTGCGCCCCAAACACCCCCTGCGGAACCGGCTTTCCCAGCAACAGTTCCAAAATGCGATGAAACGCCTCGTACAGCGGTTTCGCCACGTCGGGCGGCGCGGCCCGATGCCAGGAGGGACGCGTTCCCTTGCGAGTGCTGGCCAGCAGGGTGAACTGGCTGACCAGGAGGATGCCACCGCCGAGGTCGCGGACGGACCGGTTCATGACTCCATCCCCGTCGTCGAACACCCGGAGTTCCACGACTTTCCTGGACAGCCACTCCAGATCCTCCGGTCCGTCGGCCGGATCACAGCCGACCAGGACCAGCAGTCCGACGTCAATTCGGCCCGACACGCCCTGTTCCGTCCTCACCGAAGCCTCCCGCACCCGTTGCACCACCACGCGCATGCCGCTCCTTAACCGGATCGCCGCCAGGAAGTCACGCCTGCAACCGGGAGGACGTAGCCTGTCGGATTCCCCACCTTGGGACGCGAACGGAACCCTGGGGCCCTTTCACGGGTTGCTGACCCGGCGAACAACCTGTGGCGTCGGCTTGCCAGCGGACCCCATTCCGGGATCCTTTGCCACTCCGCTTCCATGCGTATCCGGTCCCTGCTGCTGATGGTCCTCCTGGTTTGTGCAGGGACTCCCGTGCTTCACGGGGACGTCGACGCCTCGCTGCTGCCGCCCCCCAACCCCTGGCAATACCTCCCGCTCCAACGAGTCCACGCCCTCCTAGCCCGAAGCACCCGCGAGAAACCGGAAACCGTCCGGGTCCTGATTTACGGTCAGTCCATTACCCGGCAGGAATGGTGGCTTGCCGCTGCCAGCAGTCTCCGAAGGTCGTATCCCGACGCCAAATTCGTGATTGAGAACCGCGCCATCGGCGCCTTCGATGCGTCGTACCTGATCAAAACGGCGGAGATCGACGTTTACCCGTTCCAGCCCGATCTGATTTTTTTCCATGCGTACGGCCCCTACGGTGCCGGACGGGAGTGGGAACAGATCCTGAGGCGCTTCCGCTCCCGCACCTGTGCCGACATCATCTTGCTGGGCAATCACCCGCGCCAATCGGCGGAGCTGTCGGAACCCACTGATCCTGCCCTTATCCCAGTTCCTTCGGAGGCCTGGCTGAACGACATCGTTAGCGTCTCACTGGCGAATGAGTTGGGACTTTGTTTTCCCAACAACCGGAATGCCTGGAAGGCCTATCTCAACGCCAGGCACGAATCACCCGACGTGTACCTGCGCGATGGCTGGCACTTCAACCTCGAGGGCTCGGCAGTCCAGGCGGCCATTCTGGAACCCTACACGCACCCGCCCCGTGTGGTTCCGCCACTGGATCCCTATAACAACGGGCGTGTCTCCACCTATCCGGTGGGAACGGGCGGATTGAGCTGGATCGGCGGACATCTCCGCCTGGAGTTCCTGGGAAACCGCATCGATGTTGTCGCTGCATCAGGTCCCACCCGGCGCTGTCAGGTGCGCATCGACGGCAAGACTCCCAGCTCCCTGCCCTCGGGACGAATCCACGGAAAGGTACCGCCCTGGCGCGGCGAAATCTACGGGTGGCCGGCGTTGCTCCGGGTCGGCGCCACTGCCCCGCTGCTCTCCGAGACCTGGGTCATGCGCATCACCGGATGGGACGCCGCCAACCCGACCCACTTCACCTTCCGCGTGTCCGGGACAAAATCCGGTCCCGACGGCGAGGGAACGTCCACGCAGCTGTTCGTTTCCAAATCGGGCCGGGTTCGGATTGACCCGGCGGACTGGTGGCTCCGATTCCCGCCAGGCCAGTCCCAACAGGGAATTGACTTGATCTGGAGCACCCAGGATCACGCGATCGACGAGTATCTGAATGTGACCGACGCCTCGGCCCCCGAAGTGGGAACCGTCACACTGGCCAATGACCTCGGGGATGGTCCCCACGTGCTCGAATTGATTTCCGACGACGCAACCCAAGTGCCGGCCATCGAATCCTTGAGAGTCTATCATCCGGCCGGCTCCCCCTGGTCTCCTGCGGAATCCGCGCCACCGCTTCGACTGCTGGCCACTCAACAGGGGGTCCTAGCCTCCTGGTCGGCCATGCTCGACGGGGTCCGCCTGGCGGGACGCCGGGGACTGGCGGAGGCGGAACACTGGATCTCGGAGCCGGTCGACTCCCGATTCGGCCTGAAGGGAACCCTGACCGGCAACACCGAGTCGTGGGGATTCTTCCGCCTGAAGGAGGCAACGGATGTTCTGCCCACCGCAGCCGACGTCGCTCCCAAGGCATTGGCCAGGCCACTGGCAGACGCGGCATCTCGCTGAAAAATCGGGACCCATCAATGCGAGTCCCTGCAAGAGGATTTCTTTGGGTATTCGCCTGCATCGCGCTGGTGTGGCGCCCCCCTTCCGGGCCTCCGAGTCCATCGCCTCCAAGCGCTCGGCGAGTCCGGAGACACACTGGACGATTTCATCAAATCGTGGATGGGTCTCTCGGGCACCAGGGGGACTCCGCGGCGCTGAATCAACTCGTCGTACCAAGGCCGTGAGCGGGCTCCGGCAGCCCCCTTTATTCCGTCCGACAAGGGAAGGATTCGAACTTTAGCCCGGTTCCGCCGCAGAACCGGCGGACTCCAGCGCAGGACCGGTCGGGGCGATTTCAAACGGAGGGACAACGCCGACCTGCGGTCCGGTCACGACCAATTGTCGGGAAAACTCGAGCGTGTGATGCAACTGCCGGGCCACCCACACGATCGCAAACCGGGCACCGCTCATGAGCACGGCCACAATGGGACCGTGGAAGAAGTCGGCCAGAGCCAACCCCGCGGCCGCCAGGAGCAGGGCAACCCCGACGCTCAGCTCGGTCAGCGCAATCCGGAGCAGCCCGGGCACCTGGCCACCCAGGAACTTGTTCGTCCGCAGGAAGGGTTCCTGGTGGTTCCACAGGCATTTCAGCCAGCTCAGGCTGAAAATCCAGCCCAGTCCCACGTGCGTCGCGTAGGCCGAAAGGATCCCGGGCAAACCGTGGCCTTCGCGCCTCAGGGGAACAAACAGGGTCAGAAACCGCAGGACGAAGTAGGTCATGAGCGTGAACCAGGATTCCACAACCAGGAAGGGCTGGAGCGGCTGCATCCAACCCAGCGCCGCCAGCGCTCCGAGCAACAGCAAGGAGAGGGACGGAATCAGGTTGAAATTGAACCACGCGGTCAGGTGGGCCAGACACCCCAGCTTCTGACGCCAGGTCAGCTCGCATCCCAACACCAGTCGCCGCGCATTCGCCCTGAGAATCTGCGCGTTCCCGAAGGCCCAGCGCCATCGCTGCTGTTTCAGGCTCTCCAGGTCGTGGGGCATCAGCCCATGGCCAATCGTCTCATCGGCAAACACCGTCCGAAATCCGGCCAGATTCAGGCGCAATCCCAGCTCCGCGTCCTCCGTGACAACCCGCTCGTCAAACCCTCCCACCTGCCGCAACGCCGCGACACGGATGAACGTCAGCGTGCCGGTCGAGGGGACGCAGCCAAGCCGGTTGGCGAGGTGCATGTACCCGGCGAAGTAATGCCGGTAGTCGAGGGCCAGTCCGACATTCTTCGGCGTGATGTTCCGGTAATCCTGCGGAAACTGGATCAAGGCTACGTCGTCCCCGGTGCAATGCGCCCAGGCGCGCCGGAGCGCCTCGGGACGCACATGGTAGTCCGCATCGACCACAAAGATGTATTCGGCACGCGGATCCATGAAACGTCGCGCCCAGTTCATCGCGCCCGCTTTGGCCCCGGGCAGTCCCTCCACGTGCAGAAACCGGAAACGGGAACCAAGCCCGCGGCAGGCAGCCTCCACCGGACGCCAGAGCGACTCGTCCGTCGTGTTGTTGTCGATCACCAGAACTTCGTACTTCTCCCAGTCGAGCCGCGCGAGATGGCGAAGGGTCTCCACCAGCATTTCCGGCGGTTCGTTGTGGGCGGGAACATGGACGGAAACAAAGGGCTCGCGACCGGACCGCGGACGGGTGCGCGACGTTTCCCGGGACAGCCGGACCGCCATGGTCTGCCAGCCCAGCACCAGCAGGTGGGCGACCAGATTGACGCTCAGCACCACCGCATGAAGGATCGGAAACACGCACAGCAACAGCGCGGCTCCAATTCCACCTGCGATCCACTTCAACTGGGAATTCATACCATTCCTCCGGTTAGCGTCGTTTCAGTTTCCAAGCGTCGAAAACTCCGTGTCACAACGCACCCAGCGACACTCCACGAGTCCCCTCCGTACTCCCGGCGCCGGCTTGCCAACCTAGCACACCTCCCCCTCTCCTTGCCAACCCCTGCGATGCATTTGGTCCAATTATTTTTCGACCCACGGAGACGGCAGCGTCCACCGCCCGCTCCCGAAAAGGACGAAATCCGATTTCCAACCTGTTCGAATCCCCAACGGGACCCGAGCCTGCCCCAATGACCAGCACACTTCGTCATTCTGGAGCGCAGTTGCAGTGGCAACTCCACGGCGAACGGGGAGAATCCTTGTTGCTGATTCAGGGAGTGGGCGTCTGTGGATCCGGTTGGCAACCGCAGGTGCGCGAATTGTCGTCGCGCTTCCGGATGCTGACCTTCGACAATCGCGGCATTGGACAAAGCATCCTGGAACCCGGCGCCCCGTTTTCGGTGGAACAGATGGCCGACGACGCCCGCGCCTTGATGGACGCCGCAGGATGGGAGCGTTGTCATGTGGCGGGCCATTCCATGGGCGGTGTGATTGCCCAATGCCTGGGGCTCAAAAACCCGAACCGGGTGAAGAGCCTGATGCTCCTCTGCACCGTGGCGAGGGGAGCCGATGCCGTGCGCATGACGCCACGGATTCTTTGGACTGCAATCCGCACCCACGTGGGTTCCCGGGCCTCGCGCCGTCGGGCATTCCTGGAATTGATCTATCCGTCCGAGGATCTCACAAAGGCCCGGGTACCGGAATTGGCCGCGGAACTGGCCCCGCTGTTTGGACACGATCTCGCCGAGCAGCCGCCGATCGCCATGCGCCAGGCGATGGCGCTCCGGCGCTATGACGCCCGACCAACATTGGTGCAATTGGGATCCATTCCGACCCTGGTGATCAGTGCTGAACGGGATCCCATTGCCCCGCCCCGATTCGGGCGTGAACTGGCCCGCTTGATTCCGGGCGCCCGTTATCGGGAGATTTCCGGCGCGTCACACGGCCTGCCAATCCAGCGGTCCGAGGAAATCAATGCACAAATGGCGGCGTTCATGGAGTCGGCCATCTGAAGATCGAGGCAGAGCTCCGCCGGTCGGAGGTACCTGTCGGAAATAACAAACGAAGGAAGGAAAATTGGAGCGAGCGAAGGGATTCGAACCCTCGACATTCACCTTGGCAAGGTGACGCTCTACCAGGCTGAGCTACGCTCGCGCTCCAGAGG
>JBGAPN010000248.1:0-7622 GCA_044221235.1 Limisphaerales bacterium | reverse complement strand
GGACGAAACAAGGCACGCGGTATGCCCCTTCCCAGTTCGAGTTTTTCTCGCTGCGGAAGGGCATAGTACCCGCGTCGGGCCAGGTGTTGTAGTGCGGGCCATTGTCGGTGGAATACATGACGATGGTGTCGTCGGAGATGCCAAGCTCATCGATCAACTTGAGCAACTGGCCCACATGACCGTCATGTTCAATCATGCCGTCGGTGTATTCGTCGTTACCCGGATGGCGGTTCTCCGGTTTGACGTGGGTGCGGAAGTGCATGCGCGTGCCATTCCACCAACAGAAGAAAGGTTGACCGGCATTCTTTTGGCGCGTGATGAATTCCTTGGCCGCCGCAAGGGTTTCATCATCAATCGTCTCCATGCGCTTCTTGGTCAGCGGACCGGTGTCTTCAATTGTTTGGCCGCCCTTGCCGTCCGCCTTGCTGCGGATAATTCCACGCGGTCCGTAGTTCTCAATGAAGGTCTTGCCATTGGCCATCTTCATGTTGGCCGGATAGTCTTCATTCTCCGGCTCCTCCTGCGCGTTGAGGTGATAAAGGTTGCCGAAGAATTCATCAAAGCCATGCATGGTAGGCAGATGCTCGTCGCGGTCGCCCTGATGATTCTTCCCAAACTGGCCCGTGGTGTAGCCCCGGCTCTTGAGCACGGTGGCGATGGTAACGTCGGTCTTCTGCCATCCTTCCTTTGCGCCGGGTAGGCCGACCTTGGTCATGCCGGTGCGGACGGGAACGTTGCCTCCGAGGAAGGCTGCGCGACCGGCGGTGCAACTCTGCTGGCCGTAGTAGTCGGTGAAAGAAAGTCCCTCCCTGCCGAGGCGGTCAATGTTCGGCGTCTGATAACCCATCATGCCGCGGCTGTTGTAGCTGATGTTCCAGGTACCGATGTCATCGCCCCAGATGACGAGAATGTTGGGCTTCTTGGCTTGAGCGAGTGCCGTTCCATGGCAGGCGAAAAGTGTGAGCGAGAGGGCGAAAATGGATCGCCAGAGGGTTGTTAATCGATTCATGACCGTTTTGTTTCCCGTCCGCTATAGGCTATGGGCTGGATGGAGGAGGTTGCGGACCTGAGGCTATTTTTGGCAAGACGCGTTCGATCCCGCCCGGCGACCTGGACCTGGGCCGCGGGGAATTTAAGGGGATACTCGCAAGGTACCGGGACGGCAGGGGCTTGGGTTCGCCCCCATTGGAGCTGAAAAAAGGAACCCTCATCCATAGGGGACAGAGCATTGGTCTCTCATCCAACCTCCATCCCGTCATCCCGTCCCTCAACGGACTGAAACAACCCGTTCCACGGCCCAACGTCCAAATCTCCCCTCTCGGGTGTCCGCCACGCCGGAATGGCGGACAGGATGACAAGATGAACCAGTCAACCCCCTGTCCGTCCCCCCCATCCAATCTCCATCCCGTCATCCTGTCCCTCAACGGACTGAAACATCCCGTTCCACGGCCCAACGCCCAAGTCTCTCCTCTCGGGTGCCCGCCACGCCGGAACGGCAGACAGGATGGCAGGATGAACCAGTCAACTTCCTGTCACTCCCGCTCCACCACCCCTCATCCAATCTCCATCCCGTCATCCTGTCCCTCAATGGATTCCCAAAGAATCTTGTAAGATTCTCCGGGGACTCTGCGTTTAGTAGGTTGTCTGCATTCGGCGGTTGCCCCCATTGGAGCTGAGAAGGGGCCCACCGCGACCCCGATGGCAGACTGCCGGGCCCGGTTCACGGGGGATTTCCAACCCAGATTCACCTGAACCGGGCCCCGGTTCCTTTCCAACTCCTTCGCTCTCCGATCCCAAGCTTCGCCAACTGGAGTCACTGGAACAGTTCCCGAAGGAAATCCTGCATCGCCCGCCACGAACGCCGGTCCGCACGGGCATCGTACTTCGCCCCGGCCATAGCTCCCGTGGCGTTCCAGTCGGTAAAGCTGTGAACGGCCCCACCGTAGGCGACCAATTGCCAGTCTACTCCGGCCTTCCGCATTTCTTCTTCAAAGGCACTCACTTCCGCCGGCGGCACGAACGGGTCATCCGCCCCATGCAAGGCCAGTACGCGGACTCGTGTCTTCCCGGATTCCGCCGGGGTTGGAGTGGACAGGCCGCCATGAAAACTCACCACGCCCAACGTATCCGCACCACCCCGAGCCAGCTCAAGTACGGTCGTCCCGCCAAAGCAATATCCCATGGCAGCCGTCTTCGCGGTGTTGCATTCGGGGCGCGCCTTCAGCGCCGCCAGGGCGGCATTAACCCGACGCCTCAGCAGATCTCGGTCGCCCTTGTATTTGCCCGCCAGTTGCGACGCTTCATCCACCGACTTGGCCCGGATTCCCTTTCCGTAAATGTCGGCACAAAACGCCACATAACCCAGTTCCGCCAGCATGGATGCCCGTTTCTTTTCGTAATCCGTCAGGCCCCGCCATTGGTGAACGATGACCACTCCCGGTCGCGGACCCGGCCGGGCGTCATCGAAGGCCAGCCAGCCTTCCAGGACAACGTCTCCCTCCCGATACTCGACCACTTCGGTCCGGATCGACGCCCATGCTTCCAGCCATCCCACCGCCAGCATTCCCAGGAGCAATACTATGACTCGATTCATCCCAGGAAACCTACTGTTCCCTTCTGGTCTCTCCAAGTGCGGACCGCCCCCAGCCGAATCGGAACCAACCCCTGACGTCCTGGCATGTCAGCCAGCTGACGGCGCTGCCGGTTCCCGATGGCGTTCAAACACAAACAGGTGGTTCAGGCCCAGCTGGAACGTCGAGTGATGCACCAGCCCAAATTCGGGCTCACCAAAAATCTCAGCGGTCTTGCTGACTTCAAACCCGTAATGCTCTTCCAGGGACATCCCCCGCACCAGCCGCAACGTTTGGAGCACCTTGAGAATCCCATCCACGGCCGCATGCGGAACAGTCAGGATCAACCGCCCTCCCGGCCGAAGAATCCCTGCAATTCCGCGGGACAGGATCTGATGCTGAGCCTCCGGGAAATGTTCCAGGACGGCCAGCATCACCACCGCATCAAAGGGACCGCTTCCCGCCGGCATGTCGTCCGGAAAAAAACCACGCCGGAGCAGAAATCCGTTCGGCGTGGTCGTATCCCGGGGAATCGTGGGGTCAATGCCCATGCTTCCTTGGGCAAATTCCCCGCCTTGCTCCAACAACACGCCATCGGCGCTCCCGATGTCGAGTATTCGCCCGCCGGCAGGTAGGTAGCGCCGTGCTTTTCGCAATCGCCACTGCTGCAGATAGCGGTCCAACCACGTCATAAACGACCTTTCCAATCGGGTTTCCCGACCCAAACCAACGTAATCCTACGGCGACACCGAAGTGAAGCCGCAATCGTCACGCTGAAGGTACCACTCCGGCATCGAACCCCGGAATGGCAGGACCATAGTCCACCGAAAGGATCTCAAGTCGCTCTTCGCCATCGGGAGTCAGCAACCGAACCACATCTCCCGATCGGGACTTGATCAGCGCCCGGGCCAGCGGCGAAACCCAGCTGACCCATCCCCGATCCGGATTGGTTTCATCCACTCCAACAATTCGATAGACGGTGGTGGAGCCTCCTTCCGACCGGACGCGGACCCAGGCTCCAAACCGGACCCGGTCCTCCCCAGGCTGCGGCGCTGGGGGAATCACGGCGGTCTGCAGTATCCGGCGCAATTCCCGAATCCGCGGCTCCACCGACTCCAGGCGCATGGCCATGGTCGAAGGCGACGCCTCCATGGGTTGGGCACGGGTCTGCGCCATCAGTCGGGCCAATTCCTCCCGAAACGCGGCAGCGCCGTCGGCCGTGACATAATTGCGAGCCCCGGGCGGAAGAAGGGACCTGCGCGGGCGGGACCCCAGGTCGGCCTCCGGGGCATCGTCATTTTCTCGGGTGAACGCCTTGCTCATGTCAGACCGACCCGTTGGACGGATCCGGCGGCAGATTAGCCAGCGTCGCCTGCGGATCAACGCTCTGGAAACTGGGTCTTGAAATGGACTCGCCCGCGAATCGGATGCGTCCCAGTCTCGCCCGGTCCATGGGAGAGGTGGTAGCCCAGAACAAGTTTCCCTGCCCGGCCTGCGGCGCCGAGGCGACCTGGAATCCAGCGCGTCAGGCGCTGGTCTGCGCCTATTGCGGCGCTGAATCGCCTTTCCAGCCCGCAGCCGAGTCGAAGGCCAGCACGGTCGTCACCGAGCATGATCTGGCAACCGCGCTTCAATCCATTGCCCCTGGAGAACGCGGATGGAAGTCGGAACGGATTGAAGTCCTGTGCCAGAGCTGCCGCGCGATCTCGGTGTTTGAACCGTCGAGGGTTGGGCAGCGGTGTGACTTTTGCGGTTCCACCGCCCTGGTCCCCCACTCCGAGTCCCAGCAGCCCTTCCGGCCGGAGAGCCTCCTCCAGTTTCGAATCGCAGAGACGCAGGTCCGCGAAGCCATTCGGGAGTGGTATGGACACCGCTGGTTCGCCCCCAACGCCCTGGGCACGCAGGCCATGACCGACCAGCTCAAGGGGGTGTACCTGCCGTACTGGACGTTCGACGCCCAGGTGCAGGCTCTTTGGACGGCTGAGAGCGGTTACTACTACAACGAACTGGAAAGCTACACGGACGCGCAGGGGCGCAGCCAGACCCGCACCGTCCGGAAAATCCGATGGGAATCCAGCGCTGGGCATGTGGCCCACTTTTTTGATGACGAATTGGTCTGTGCATCGAAGGGGGTGGACCACGGCATGGCCGGAGAGATTGAGCCGTTTCCCACGGCGGAGCTGCGGCCCTACCAGCCTGAGTTCCTGGCCGGCTGGATTGTGGAACGCTATCAGATCGATCTGGAGGCTGCCGCCCGCCACAGCCGGGAAATCATGTCGGCCAAACTGCGGGACCTCTGCGCCCGCCAGGTTCCTGGGGACACCCACCGCAATCTCCAAGTCTCGGCGGATTGGTCCGGCCAGACCTTCAAGCACATCCTCGTCCCCGTGTGGCTGCTTACCTACCAGTTCCACGGCACGACCTATCACGTCCTCGTCAATGGCTACACTGGCGCCATTGCCGGCACGTATCCCAAGAGTTTCTGGAAGATCCTGTTCGCGGTACTCGGGGTTCTGCTGTTTGTACTGATCGTCGTCCTGATCGGAAAGAACTCGTAGGTATCCAGCGGCGACGGGCCGGCATTGGCGGTGTTGGGTTACCGCGGAGAACCGAAGTCTTCGGTGACCCTTCGCCATAGAGCCAGAACCTCTCCCTACGGACTCGAAACAAGGTGAGTCCGAGGAGAGTTTCTCGAAACCGCCCCGGATCGTTCCTTCTCCCTTGGGACGCAGCGAAGCGGAGTCCCAAGGGAGACGGCAGCCAAAGGCCGGATGAGGGCCCGCGGAAGCGCAGCGACCGCGCTACCGGCTCAACGCTCCACCTGCCTCCTGCCGCTTTCCTCCTACCGCCCAGGGCCCTCACCCCAACCCTCCCTTCTTCCCCGAGTCAGAAGGGCGAGAGGGAAGATCTCCAGGACAGTGCCGGGATGCGCCCAGCTCGAGTCGCGACGAATTCCCACTTTTGCTTTCCACAGTCCCGCCTGTAGCGTCGAAACCGCCAACGAGCGCAGGCAGACAGATCCTCGCCCCAAGACCAAGCTCACCCGTTTCATGGTGGCCGTCCGGAACGCCAGCAAACAACGTCCCTCACCCGGACGGATCGATTCCCTTTCCAAACGGATCCGACGCTTCGCTCTGGCCTTCGGCATGGCGGCCTCCTTATTGACGGAATTCGCCACCCGGGCCGAACCGACCCAAACCCCGACCACTCCTGCCTCCCAACCGTTCGGAACCCTCCGGGTGGCGCGGCTCTTCGACCCCATGTCGCTCGATCCGGCCAAGATTCAGCTGGCGGAGGATTACCTGTTGATGGTCCTGGTGCATCTGCCGTTGATCGACGTCGACTCCGGGACCCGGCTGATCCCCTGCGCCGCCCGATCCTGGTCCATGTCCCAGGACCAGCAGACGTGTACTGTTTTCCTACACCCCGGACTTCGCTTCTCCAACGGACGCCCCATCGTCGCAGACGACTACATCTACGCGATTGAGCGGATCCTGACGCCCGCCACCGGCTCAGTTTGGAGCAGTTACATTCAGGGGATTCGTGGTGTCCGGGAATTCGCCGCGGGCAGCACCAACCGCGTCGCCGGAATCCGGTCACCCGCCCCCGATCAATTGATCTTCGACCTGGTCCGTCCGGATCCGACATTTCCCTTCGTCCTGAACACACCGGCGGCCATGGCGGTGCCCCGGGAGGACCTGGCTCTCGGAAACGCCCATTTCTCGTCGCACCCGACCGGCGCCGGCCCCTATCAGGTGGGTCGCTGGGTTCGTGGGGCCCGGATCACATTCATCCCAAATCCGCATTACAACGGTCCCGCGCCCCGCCTGCTGAACGGAGTGGAAGTCATGATTGGCGGGGACGAGATGACCCACCTGATGATGTTCGAGCAGGGCGAACTGGACATCGCCAACATCACCAGCACCGGCCTTCCCGTGGCGGACATGCTGCGCCTGCGGACGGATCCGATTTGGGCTCCGCACCTAGAACAGGTTCGGCTGATGAACACGCTGTACCTGTCGATGAACACGGAGATGGGGTCACTGACCAACGCGGCGTTGCGTCGGGCCATCAATTGGGCCATCCAGCGCGATCGATGGCTCCGCGTGCCCATCGGGCTCGCCGCGCACGCCAACGGAGTGATTCCACCAACCCTTCCGGGTTACAATCCCGAGCTGAAGGGATACGACTACAGTCCGGACCGGGCCCGACAGGAGCTCCGGAATGCGGGCCTGACGCCACCCATCCGGCTGGAACTGTGGCATGGCACGGACGAGCGGAATCGATGGATCGCCCAGGGCATCCAGAATGATCTCGCCGAAGTGGGCATCGAACTCAGCCTGAAGCCGGTCACGTACGCGCAATTGGTGGACGCCGCGGGGATGCGCGGCAAGGTGCCAATGCACCTCACCGGTTGGAATGTTTCCATCCCGGACCCCTCCGATTTTTTCAACAGCCTGCTCGACAGCCGTGCGGTCAACGACGTGCCGACGTTGAACACGGCCTTCTACCAGAATGCCGAGGTGGACCGGCTCATCGGCCGGGCGGTCCAGGAGTCGGACCTGAAGCACCGGTTCCAATTGTATCAGGAGGCCGAGCGAATCGTGATCCAGGACGCGCCCTGGGTGTTTCTCGGACACGCCCAGCTCAACACGCTCCGGCAGCCCTGGCTCAAGGGACCACTGATTGAACCGCTGTTCTGGTACCGCTTTGACCGGGTTTGGATCGACCGGGCCCTTCTCGCCCGCGGTGTACCCCACTGATTGCGGGAATTGCTGGGCGCATCTCGGCAGCCCCAAAGATCTTCCCCCTCTCCATTCCGACTCCGGGAGGAAGGGAAAGGGTTGGGGTGAGGGCTTCGGCGCCGAGTTGAAAGTTGAAGTTTGAACGTTGAAGGACCGGTCGCAGAACCCTCATCCGCCCTCCGGGCACCTTTCTCCCTTCCGCCGCTTTGCTCTGGAAGGGAGAAGGGGAATGCCATGCCAGCGGAGTCAGTCCTCGCCACACGGTTCCGGCTTCACCGGCAGGTCCCCCTCGCCCTTCTGACTCGGG
>JBGAPN010000247.1:0-7659 GCA_044221235.1 Limisphaerales bacterium | reverse complement strand
GGACGGAGTGGCGGTGGGATGGTCCGGTGAGCCCGGGGTGGCTCGCCCAGTGATGTGGACCCCCGGCGGCGGGCCGAACTCGTTGCCCACGCTTACCGAACTGTCGCCCGGACGCGTGGGCCAGGCCCGGGCCATCAACGATGCCGGTCGTATCGCCGGATTCGTCTCCGATTTGGAATTTGCTCCCCGTCGGGCCGTAATCTGGGAGGGCGGCCGCGAGCAGAATCTGGGGGTCACCGAGCAACTAGGTGGGGAATGGAGCCAGGCCCTGGGCCTCAATGCGGCCGGTCAGGTGGTAGGGCAAGTGGGTTATGCGGCCCCGCAACGGCAGGGTTTTGTATGGAAACAGGGTGAAGTTCACCGGTTGACCGCGTTGGTCGGCTCCGCCGCCCGGACGGTGGCCATCAATGATCAAGGCTGGAGCGTCGGCCAGTCGGAACCCCTCCCCCCCGCGTTCCTGCCTGCACACGCGACTCTCTGGCTGGGTCGGGTTCCCTTCGACCTCAATTCCCTTGTCACCAACCGCCAGGAGGCGGTCCTGCTCAGCGCCGACGCCATCAACAATCGGGGTGAGATCGTCGGCACCGCGTGGACCCAAGGGCAGCGTCACGCCTATCGGCTAACTCCAACAGACCTGATCCCCGCCACCACTCCGCCGTCTGTGGAACTCGCCAGTCCACAAACGGGAGGGAATGCCGCAGTCGGGGAGCCGGTGACGCTGCTGTCCAGCGTCCTCCGGGGGGACCATCCCATCGCCCGCGTCGACTACTACTCCGGCCACACGGTGGTGGCGACCGCCATCGAAAGTCCGTTTAGCGCCACTTGGCGGCCGACTGTCGACGGGGAGGCCTGCCTTCGGGCAGTGGCGGTGGATTCCGCGGGGAATGCGGGTGCCTCCGCCACCACCTGCGTGCAGGTAAAACCGGCAGCTCCACGCTACACCCCGGCCAATCTTGGGGAACTGTCCGACCGGGAGGCGCGGGGGGCGGGAATGAATTCCGCCGGCGACGTTGTGGGACAGGCCCGGACCGATCGAGGGGACGTTGGCTTCGTCTTCCAGTCTGGCGTCGTCACCTATCTTCAATCCCCGGGACCGGCGGCGAACCAGGCCATGGACATCAATGATGCCGGCCAGGTGCTCTTCCAGGACAACGAGCGGATCGGCCTCTATCACCAGGGGGGCGCCATCGTTTTGGGGGCGTTTCCAGCGGGCACGCGAATGAGTCTCGGCCGGGCCATCAACAATTCCGGGGCCGTGGTCGGGGAAGGGCGTACCGACAATCACGAAACCCACGCGGCGCTGTTCGTTGGTGAAACGGCAACCGATCTGGGACTCGGGCTCGGAGAATTCAGCCAGGCCAACGACATCAACAATGCCGGAGTCATCGTGGGCTGGTCCCAGTCGGTGCCGGGTCAGCCTGCATTGGCCTTCGTTCGCCAGCCTGACGGTACCCGGACGCAGTTCGGTTCGGCGTTTGGCGGCTCCAATGCGCAGGCGATTGCCCTCAATGAATCCGGAAGCGTGGTGGGGCACGCTTCGGATGCCGAAGGACAGATCCGTGCGTTCCTGTACGGCCCGGAGGGCATGAAGCGATTGGGATCGCTGGGAGGTCGCACCAGCACCGCCCGCGATATCAACGATCGCGGTCAGATTGTAGGATCCGCTGAAAACGAGTTCTCCCAGCGGCGGGCGTTTCTGTTCGAGGACGGAGTCATGACCGATCTCAACCGGTTGGTGACCCATTCCGATCCGGTGATCCTGACCGAAGCGGTCGCGATCAATGAAGCCGGACAAATCCTCGCCAATGGAATTCCCGGCCCGGAACAAACGTCGACCCGGGTCTTTCTGCTCAATCCCCGGCCGACCTCGGGCAATTCCAATCAGCCGCCCTCCGTTGCCCTGCAGTTCCCAGAGGCAGGGGCGGTCGTTCATGACGGCGACGACCTCCTGTTGAGGGCCTCGGCGGCGGACCCGGATGGCGCCGTGGCCTTGGTCCAGTTCTCCGTCGACACCCAACCCCTGGGTAGCGCGACGCGTCCTCCGTACGAGATCACCTGGCCCCGGGTGTCTGCCGGGACCTATCCGGTGACGGTGACGGCCTTTGACACCGACGGAGCCTCGCGGACCTCGGCCCCGGTCGTTCTGACGGTCCGGGCCTTCAACCCAGCCGCTCCGAAGGTGGCCATCGTGGGCGAAACCTCCGACCTGGCCGGGGAAGATATTCGGCAGAACCTGCGGAGGACCGAACTGTTCTCCCGGGTCGATCTTCTGGGCCCGTCACCAACGTACGCCCAGTTGATGGCCTACGACTCGGTCCTGGTTCAGTCGTCGACGACGACTCCGGTCGATACCCAACTGGGGGACGACCTGGCGGACTACCTGGATGCGGGACGGGGCGTCGCCGTCGCCCTGCAGGCCTCCGATGCGTCGAAACCGATTCTGGCCGGTCGAATCCGGCATGAAGGCTATTTCGCCTGGACCAACGGACTGGTGAGCGGACACGGACACAGCACGCTGGTGAAGGACCTGGCGGACCACCCCATCCTGGCCGGGGTGTTGAGTTTCGACGGGGGACCCTCCGCCAGTTTCGCGGAGGAGGTTATACTCGCTCCGGGAGTCCGACGGGTTGCGTCCTGGAATACTGGACCTCCCTTGGTGGCGGTGCGGGAGTTTGGGGCCGGACGATGGGTCGGATTGAACCTCACTCCGGTTTCCGGAGCGGTCAGCGGGAGTGGTTGGGACACGAACTCCGATGGGGCCCGGCTGCTGGGCAACGCCCTGGCCTGGGCGGCCGCGGCGTCCTCCAATCGATTCTTCCTCGTACCCTCCATAAGCAACCAAACGGTATACTGGCCGCAGCAGCCCATCTCTTTCTCGGTCCAGGCGTCCACTCTTCCGTCGGAAGGTCTCCTTCAGTTTTTTGCCAACGGAAACCTCCTGGGCTCCGTGACCAATTTTCCGGCTCAATTCACCTGGTCCAATGCGCCGGTCGGAGCCCATCGGATCGTCGCCACCTACACCAACGCACTGGGGCAATGGCTCACGACGCCCGGACTACCCATCACGGTCGACTCGCGGATGACCCTCTCGTTGCTCACGCCCACTCAGGGTGCCGAGTATTCCCTGCCCACCAACATCCTGATGCAGGTTGCGGTCACCAACCAGGATGCCGCCATCGTTCAGGTGGACTATTTCCTGAATGACACGCAGCGGATCGGCACCGTCTTCACGCCACCGTTCACCTTCGACTTCAAAGTGCTTCCCACCGGCTCTTTTTCCGTATCCGCGGTGGCCACCGATGCCCTGGGGGCACAAAGGACCTCGGCACGGCACAGGGTCACCGTGTTCAACACCGAGCTTCCACAGACGACAGAATGGAATGCCATCAACGGCGAGTGGAGTGACCCATCCCGTTGGACTGCGGGGACGCCGCGAATCCAGGATCGGGCGGTCATTGATCAAGGAACTTCGGACGTTGCCACCGGAGTCGCGGTGGCGGCCCATCTGGTGGTAGGTCGAAACTCCTCCGCCTCTTTGGTCGCGGCGACCGGTGCGTTGAATGTGGGCGGACAGATTCTGTTGGGAGAGAATCCGGGTTCGAGCGGGAGCTTCCAATTGAAGGCCCCGGGAACGGCTACCGCGGGGGAATGGCTGCTGGGATTGCAGGGCGATGGCAGCATCCTGCATCAGGGCGGACGGCTGGTTGGCGATCAGTTGATCCTGTCGGGTAACACCGGCGGAACAGGCACCTACACCTTGGACCAGGGTGAACTGTCGGTTCGCACGGCCATTGTGGGGGGCAATGGAATTGGACAGTTTCAACACCGGGGCGGCACTCATGAGGTCGCGTCGTTGCTCCAGGTGGGAAACCGCAACGGTTCCGTGGGAACCTATCAGCTCTCCGGCGGAGTCCTGCAGGCCGAGTTGGAGTCCATCGGAGCACCCGGCCATTCCGTGGACGCCGGTTCGGCCTTGTTCCAGACCGGCGGCACCCACGGGGTCCTTCAGGAACTCCGGGTGGGTGATTCCGGAAGTTCGGGCCGGCTCTCCGTTTCGGGCGGGAGGCTTCAGGCCACCCGGCTCGTCTTGGATTCCAGCCGGCTCGATTTGGTGGCGGATCCGTCCACCCATCACCTTGCCGTGACGGATTCCGCTCAGTTGGGCGGAGTGCTCCATGTGCGCCTGGCGGAGGGTTATGTGCCCCTGGGAGGAGACACGTTGACGCTGATGACCTACGGGAGTCGTGTTGGGACGTTTTCCGCCACGAATCTGCCGCCCTCCACCAACGGCGTACGTTGGTCGTTGGAGTATCAGAGCAACGCGTTGCTGCTCCGTGCCCTCCCGCCGTCCCAAGTGGTGATCGTCAGCGCCTTGAGCGCCCAACCGGAGCCGGGATTGTTTCACCAAACGGTCACCCTTTCCAATCTGGGCACCGAAGTGCTGAAGGGTTCGCGCATCTACTTCCCCGGACTTCCATCGGGCTGGCAGCTCTATAATGCGTCAGGGAATGAGGAAGGAGTTCCCTATGTGGAGTTCGATGTCCTGATCCCGGCTGGATCCTCGATCCAGCGGACCGTTCAGTTCCTGATCTCCGGTGAGGATCGGCCGGCGCGGCAGAATTACGTGGTGCGACTGGGTGAAGTTTCCTCCGCCGGGTCGCTGGCGCTTCCATTGGAGATCCGGCACGTGCTGAAACTGCCTGATGAATCCCTGCAGCTCCAGTTCAGCAGTGGCTCCAGCCCGGCCTGTCGAATCGAATACAGCGACGACCTGATCCGGTGGCAGGTGGTTCCCCAACCGGTCCTGAGTCCAGGCAGCCTGACGCTGTGGGTGGACGACGGCCCCCCGAAGACGCTTCGCCCGCCCGGAACGGATGGACTGCGGTACTACCGGGTCACGGCCGCGCCTCCCGTGCAGTAGAGTTGCGGTAGCCCCCCCGCGGCTTGACTACCGAAAGTTTTCCCCTGGCCTTTCCCATTTGAATCCGCTGGGTTCAAACGGGCCCGGTTTGAAGGGGGGGTCACCTTCCTCACCCAGCATGGCCAGCACTCCTTCGGGGTGAGAACCCAGAGCCATGAGCCCGCTGAACCGATTCCACCGCCGCGCCTCTCCATGGGCTGGTTCAACCGCCGGAATCGTTGCTGGATCCGCGGCGGTGCGTTTTGTATCGGTGTGGGTCCTGTCGGCGTGCCTACGGAATGCGCTTGGCAATGCCGGCCTTCCCACCCTTGATGCGAGCATGTCGGAAGATATTTGGCTGGTCCGCGATCAAGTGATTGAGGACTGCGTCGGTCAGATGGGATCCCACGCGTTCCCGCAGGCGTTCGAAGCTGGCCATGGTAAACCCGTGGCTGTTCAAGTACTGCAGGACTTCATCTGCAGCACCGACTGTTGTTTTGGCTTTGGACTCTGACTTGATTGCCTTGGGCGTCGAAGTGGCGATTCTCGCTTCTTCAGAGTCGATTTGATCAAGTCGTTCGATGAGCTCCTGCCACGGAAGAGATCTCGGGTAGGAGAAGTCGATGTACTGTGTTGGCTCGAGCCTGGGATGAACCGTGCAGTGGGCGAGCTTGATCGGAATGACCGGCTTCTCCATGCCCATTGCGTATGCCCATTCGAAGGTGACGTAAGGGGAACTGGCTGACGTCTCGCTCAAGGCAACCACCACAGCGTGGCAGTCTCGAATGCCTTCCTCCAACGTTTGCCGCCAGTCGTCTCCTGCTCGGATAGATCCTTGGTCGCGCCAAATCGTATAGCCGGCATCTTTGAGTTTGATCGCCAGCATCTCCGCAAAGAAGTAGTCGCGGCTGGAGTAACTGAGAAAAATGCTCTTCATGATGCTCGCGGCAGGGAGGCGGTTTGCGACATCCGATGTTTACCGGGCGACCGGACGCCGGTTGCAGGATTTCTCCGGCAATGATGGGAGATCCGACGATCAGGACTGTCCAGTCAGGACTTGCCGGGATCAGGCCCGTTCCACCCTCCGGAAAGGCTGCCTTGGAGATCCAATGAAGGGCGGCGGATGGACGGACCGCGGGCTTCAGTCCGCACGGGGGAACGGCGCCTGTACGTCGGTGACGCTTCAGGCCGCCCGGTTTTGCAGGGGATTCCCTGAGAGACTCCGATCAGAGTCCCTTGGAGATGACGAGTTTGACCAGGTCGCCGACGCGGTTGCTGTAGCCCCACTCGTTGTCGTACCAGCTCACCAGCTTGAAGAAGCGGTTGTTGAGTTCGATGCCGGATCCGGCGTCAAAAACGGAACTGGATTTGTCGTGGATGAAGTCCGTGCTGACCACCTCGTCGGAGGTCCAGTCGAGGATGCCCTTGAGATAGGTCTCGCTGGCCTTCTTCATGGCAGCGCTGATTTCGGCGTAGCTGGTCGGCTTGACGGTCTTCACCGTCAGGTCCACCACTGAAACCGTGGGGACGGGAACGCGGAACGACATGCCGGTGAGCTTGCCCTTCACCTCGGGGCAAACCAAGGCGACCGCCTTGGCCGCACCGGTGGTGCTCGGAATCACGTTCTGGGCCGCGGTGCGTCCGCCCTTCCAGTCCTTCTTCGAGGGACCGTCGACGGTCTTCTGAGTCGCGGTGTAGGCGTGCACCGTGGTCATGAGACCTTCCTCGATGCCGAAGCCTTCCTTGAGGAGGACGTGCACCAGCGGGGCCAGGCAGTTGGTGGTGCAGCTGGCGTTGGAGATGATGTGGTGCTTGGACGCGTCATACTTGTCGTGGTTGACGCCCATGACGACGGTGATGTCCTCGTTCTTGCCCGGGGCGGAGATGATGACCTTCTTGGCGCCGGCGGTGATGTGGCCCTTGGCTTTCTCGGCTTCGGTGAAGAGGCCGGTCGATTCGATCACGATGTCGACGCCGAACTGCTTCCACGGCAACTCCGCCGGGCTCTTGGCGCTGACCACGTGGATGTCCATGCCATTGACGATCAGAACATCGTCTTCGGCCTTGTCCGGGCTGCTCTTCTTGCTGCCGACGGTGCCGGCAAAGCGTCCCTGGGTGGAGTCGTACTTGAGCAGGTAGGCCAGATTGTCCGCAGGCACGATGTCGCCGACTGCGACGACCTCGATGTCCTTGCCCACCAATCCCTGTTCGACCATCGCACGGAAGACCAGTCGTCCAATGCGGCCGAATCCATTGATCGCAACTTTAACTGCCATGGTAATGCTTTCGTTTTCTTAGTTCCGGGTCAAAAACCGAGCGCGGAGCCTATTCGGGAGGGGGGGCTGGTCAACGGTTTTCCCCGACTTTGGCGGGTTCCAAGGGGGATACCCCCCAAGGAATTCCCCCTGGGGATTGACGTTCCGGCCCTCCCCAACAGCCTGCCTCACGCTCGGATGGGACTCACTTCAAGGGATGGGCCGCACCCCATCCTCGGACGAATCCGATGCATTGCGCGATATCGGGCACGGAATGGTCCCAATTGAACTCATACTCGATGCTGATGTTTCCCTGAAAGTTCTGCCGCCGAAGTTCAGCCAGGACGGCACCCATGTCGGTTCCGCCCGTTCCAAAAACCTGGTCGTGCTGTCCGGGTCCGAGCTTCTCCCGTTCCTTGGCGTGGAGGGATATCACCCGGCCTTGGAGAATTTTGAGCGCGTCCACCGGGCGCAACCCGCTCGTCTGCCAGTGTCCGATGTCGG
>JBGAPN010000246.1:0-7662 GCA_044221235.1 Limisphaerales bacterium | reverse complement strand
GGGAAGGTCCACCGACTCAAATAGTGCCACGTGGAGCCCGAAAGTGCGGCTGAAGGAGGCCCCTTTGGAATCCGAGACGCGGACAGTCACCCGCGTCCGGCCCGCGGCCTGGGGACGCAATTGCAGCTGCCGTTCCGCTCCGTTGCCGATGATGGTCCATCCGCCCGGCGGCAGGATTCCCCCATCTTCTGCAATGACCTGCAGGACCAATGTCTCGGCCGTTGAGCTGCTGGACGGCGTCATCTGCAGAATCATGGGGCGCGACCAGACACCCGGCGGCGTGGTGAAGTCGGCCAGTGGGGCCAGATCGGGGCGGTCAACCCGGATCTTGATCTCGGTCGCCCAAGCGGAGCCCATCCCCTGCCCGTCGATGGCCTGAACGCTCCAATAAAATTCGCCGGGCGGCAGCGCGTTCAGGTCCAAATACGTCTGGTTTCCGGCGTTGGTCGGGATGGTCGACCGGGAGATTCCGGTGACAGGGTCTGAGGGTGGCGACACAATGTCCGCCAGCCCCGGCGCACTGCCAACCCGAACGTTGTACGTGATCAGGCGGGACGGCGTATGATCGTCTGTGCCCGAGTCCCAGCGGAGGCGTCCCTTCCCACCCTGAACGGTGGCGGCCAGGCCGGAAGGCGGTGCTGGTGGGCGGTTGATGGTGGAGGTCCGATTTCTGGCCAGGAACAGGTTGACGCTATCGAGGCCGAATTCATTGCGACCCTGTTCGGAAACAATCGAATCCAGATCCCCGTCCCCGTCAAAGTCTGCAACCAAACTGGGTAACCAGGTTTCAAAGGGGGTCGCGACAAACCCGCTGTCGGTCTGCAGGTGAAGGGTAAACAGGCGATGGTAAAAGCCGTCGATCCAGTCGCGAAACTTCCAGCGGTCCAGACGTCCGTCATTGTTGAAATCGGCTCCATTCCAAAATGTGGGCAAGGGCAGAATCACACCCGAGAAGGCCCCGTGGCCGTCATTGGTGTGTTGAATATAGGTCCCACCGCCGCCTGAAATCGGCAGGACGACATCAAGATCCCCGTCGTCATCGACGTCGAAGATCAATCGCGCAAAGGGTTCGCCCAGCCACGGGGAGTCGATCGGATCGCCAAAGATTCCGTCACCTCGTCCGGGATAAACGCCCAGGCGATTCGAGGCCAAGAGGAGGTCGGGAATACCGTCCCCGGTGAAATCGGCCACGGTCTCCGGATTCAGGCCCAATGGGATCAACGGCCCCTCCCGGAAATTGGCCCGCCCATCATTGAACAGAATTCGATGACGACCCTCCCGACCCCAGAGCAGATCCGGGATGCCGTCCTGATCGAAATCAGAGGTGAACCCGAGACCGTACGGGAGCTGGGACGCCTTGAGTTCGAAGGTGCCATTTCCAAGGCCCCGCCAAACGTTTCCGCTGCCTTGTTCCACGAGGTCGAGGTGACCATCCCGGTCGAAATCGGCAACCAGACCCCGTTCCGGCACCATGATCCCGACACCCAAGGGCTGGGCCGTGACGGTGAAGTGACCGTGGCCGTCGTTGGCCGCAAGTCTTCCTTCCCAAAGCCCTGCCGAGTTGACTCCGGCGACGAGGAGATCGAGATCGCCGTCTTCATCCCAATCTGTGGGGGCTATCTCAACCGCCACTCTTAAGCTGTTGAGGCCGCTACCCGCCGAGTGGAACTCCAGCGGTTCCACCGCAAACAAGGGTGCCTTCATGAGCAAGCTTCGGGTCGTCGAAGAGCCCTGGGGATCACGAACCCGGAAGTATACTCGGGTTTCACCATACGCTCCCAAGGTGGGTGTCAGGACGATGCGCCAATGGCCCGGGAGCCCCTCCACCGAAATGCCGGACGGGGGCAGCAGCGATGCATCGTCTGCAGCGACGGCTACGGAAAGGCCCTCGGCCGGTGTTTCCGCGTCGCTGGCTTCCAGGTCGATCGTCACCGACCGGTCCGGAACGGTGACCTCCAGGGGAATGGGAGCCACGGTGGGAGGCGTGTTGGTCACCGTGAATTGGATCTCCGCCGACCAGGGGGATCCGGCGTAACCCATGTCCACGGCCTGTACACTGCAATGGTAGGTGCCCGCCGAGAGTCCCTTGAGAATCCAAAACGGCCTTCGGGCGGTGCCGTTGGCCACCAACCGGCGTTGGCCCGTCACGGGGTCCGCCGGTGGCGACACGATGTTCACTCCTCCCGATGTGGTGCCGACCCGGAGGTCATAGGTGCAGGCAAAGGGACTGGGATTCTCGATATCCGCGGAGCTTTGCCAGTCGATCCGAATCGTGCCGTCGTCCAAGGTGCGGGCTGCCAGACCCGTGGGTGCCGGCGGTCGGTGATTGGCGCGGGACGACTCATTGCGCAGAAGCCGTGGCGGCAAACAGGAGGGAAAACATTGTGGCAACACCAAGAGGTCCAGGTCCCCGTCGCCATCGTAGTCGGCCCAGAGTAAATGGGGGGAATGGCCGACAGGCCAATTGTGTCCTGCCGCGGTGAACTGGCCGTTCTCGTTCAAGAGCACGTCCGCCTTGCCCACACCGCCGGCAGCCAGGTCCCAGTCCCCGTCATTGTCCACGTCGCCCCAGGCAACCTCCATGGTTACGAACGGCGTCTCTGTAATCTGCGAGCTCAATTGTCCGCCCGGGCCTCGGACGAGGATCGGCGTACCGCCTTGAAAATTGGGAGGCAGACCCACATAAGGTGCGGCGGCGATATCCAGGTCCCCGTCGAGGTCGAAGTCGCACCAGGCCGTTTTGTAGGTTTCCGGAAAGCCCTCCAGGGGACTGGTGAACGGCAGATAACCGAGACCCGGATCATTCCGCAGTTCCAGCGTCACCAAACCCTGGCGGGTGATCAATTGGGAGGCAGCAATGTCGGTGTCTCCATCGCCATCCGTGTCCATCCACCGGCCATTGGGAATGGGCGCGGCACCGGACAATACGGGGACATCCACCAACCGGAAACTTCCGCCGGCATTCTCGGCCACCGGCATCCCTCGAAGCACCACCGGACCGGCAATACCGGCCAAATCCGGATCTCCGTCCTGGTCGAAGTCACCCCAGTCCAGTGTTCCCCCTCCTGGAGGAGGCAGCGCGTTGGTCAGGATCTGAAAATGGAGATTGCCCTCATTGTGGAAGAGCCACAGCACATTGGCCACGGGGTTCTGCAACTGGCCCCGCACGGCAAAATCGATCCGCCCGTCGCGATCATAATCGGAAAATGCAATCTCGGCGCCGGCGAAGTACGGAAGCCCGACATCCACTTCCGTGAAGTGTCCCGAATCATTTCGGTAAATGCGTCCCTTGAATTCCCCATTTTCCAGGTACGAAAAAAGGAGCAGGTCCAAATCGTTGTCCTGGTCGAGATCCGCCCAGCCGCCCTCCAGATATCCGGCGGCAGGCTGTGGCGGCGCGACATCGGTGAAGGCCTGGCCGCGCGCGGCGACCGCCGCGATCCAGCCAAGCGCCAGCAACACCGAGAGGAGGGTCCATGGTTTCATGGGGTTTTCGTTTCTGAGTCCTTCGAAGGGTTCGGAATGCGGGGCCGGTTCATGAGCGGCCGAGAAACCGGCCATGGGGAATCGGCATGGGACGGTGTCGGCGGGCGGCCCGCTCCGCAAGGGCCGACTTGCGACCCGTTCGACGGAATCCAGTGGGTCGTTGTGCGCTTCAACGGAAAGACCCCGGTTCCGGGATTGGGAGTTCGTGCACCACAATTCTCTTCTCCTCCGGTTTGATCAGCGAGGCGAACCGGAAGGTCTCCAGTCGACCGGGAAAACGATCTGCTCCAAACCGTAGAAGGCCGTGCAATCGCGAACAATGGGGGACTCTGCCGTCCGGGGGCCGTCAGGTACCGACAGTTTCTGGTTCCAGGGTTCCGGTGCGTGGCGGCAGGGACCGGCGGTCTGCCCGCTCCCAGCGCCAGACGAGTAACGCCGTTCCCGAAAGGACAGTGAAACAAAGCCATCCGAACACATCGCCATGCCGATGGTACCAGGTCAGAGACCGGCCGGTTTCCGGGTTTCGTCCGGGGACTCGCGTAGCCAGGACTCCTGGTGCGTAGACATCCCCGCCCCGTCCGAGCAGATCCCGCAGGACCCCGTACTCATCGATCCAGCAGGTCAGGCCGTTGTTGGCGCAGCGCACCAGCGGCACTCCGTTCTCCACCGCCCGCATCGCGGCACCGGCGCAGTGCTGCCATTGCGCGCTGCTTTGCCCGAACCAACCATCGTTGGTAAGCTCGAGCAGAAAATCGGTTTCCGGGGTCACATGATCCCGCGTGGTTTCGGGAAACATGTCTTCGAAACAGATTACCGGCGACGCCACGCCGTGGGTTCCGGGTCCAAACCGGAAGGCTGCCGGGCGATTTCCCGGGGTGAAGCTGCTCCCGATGGGCGTCAGCCACTTCATGAAGGGCAGGAATTTCTCAAACGGAATGAACTCACCAAAGATCACCAGTCGCCGCTTGTGATACCGATCCGACACCTGGCCCTGGGGATCGACCAGCAACGCGGCATTGTAGTGTTCGAGCTGCCCATTCACCCGTTGACCGTAGCCTGTCCCGAAGAACCACCAGGCCCCCGCCTTCCGTGTTTGACCGGTGACGGCTGCAAACTGCTCCTCCGTGATGTCCGGCAGCGATCCTTCGGGCCACACCAACGCGTCGGGCCGCCCGGCGAGCGCCGTTTGCGACAACTCGAAGACCTTGCGAAATCGTTCCGGATTGGCGTCGTCATCCCAGATCAACGTCTGCGGAATGCTGGGCTGCATCAGCGCCAGCGTCACCATGGGTCCAGCCGGCTCCCGCTGGGTGATGCGTCGGAATCCCCAGGCAACCAGGATCAGCAGGACTGCCAGCGGAATCCGGAGCTCCGCGGTCCAGGAAAACCGGTCGCGACCGGCCACGCGAACCTGCAGCGCAGCCCCAAGCAGGCTGAGGGAAATCCAGTGCAGCAGGAACGTGATGCCGTAAACACCCGTCACTGACGCCACCTGGATCAGGGGGGCATTCTGCCATTGGGTGACCCCGAACAGATTCCAGGGGAACCCGGAGAGAAACCGGACCCGAAGCCATTCCAGTCCGGTGAACACGGTGGCCAGAAGAAACCAGAGCCCAGCCCGGTGCCACCACGGAAGTCGTGTGAGGGCCGACACGGACAACATCCACGGGCCGATGCCGGTTCCGCTTGCACGACGGATCACGGCGGCTGAAATCCAGAGTCCCAAGCCGGAATAGAGGGCGCAATACGCTCCCAACGCCAGCCAACCGGCCACGGCGCCTGTGGGAAACGGGATGAGCAACAGCCAGCGCAGGGAAACGAGGAACTGGACCAACCCGGCCACGTACCCCATTCGAAACGCCCGGCCCGGGGAGCAGCCCAGCCCGGCGGAAACCAAGATTCCGGTCGCCAACCAGGCGAGGCCTGACCAGCCCGGCAACGGAAACGCGAGGGCCGCACAAAGACCGCCTAGGGACACCACGATCCAGGGCACGAGGTCCCGCAGTCTACTTGGGATCCCTGCCCCCATCATCCCTTGGGGTAAAAATCCACCTTCGCGCTAAGCTCCGGAGTCAGGTAGCGGTCCGGTTTGAGGATTTGCACCTTCACCTGCAGGGTTCCCTTCTGGCGGCTGGCTTCGGGCGCAATCTCCGCCACGACGCCGTCATAAAACCGGTCCGGAAATGCCTCGGGGCTGACGCGGCATTTCTGGCCGATGGCAATCTTGGCCAGTTCCTGTTCATTGACGTCGATCTCGACCTGGAGGTCGTTGAGATCGGCGACCGCCAGAAGCGACGTGCTCGGCCCCCGGGTGCCGCCGAAGTTCTGCGGTGTCACCAATTCATTGGCTTCGGCCAGCTTTTCCAAGACCACGCCATCGACCGGAGACCGGATGATGCACCAGTCCAGGTAGGTTTCGATCACCTTGCGTGCCCCTTCCAACTGGCGGACCTGGGCCTCTGCCGACTCCAGGGCCAGGCGAGAGTCGTCGAGTGACTTCTGCATCTCGACCTTGAGTCGGACCAGTTCCTCGGCCCGCCGCAAATCAAGCTGCGCCTTGGCCACCGCCACTTTGGCAACGCCAATCTGCCCGTCGACGTCCGCCAGTCGCGCCTTGTATTCGGTGTCGTCCAACACCACGACCACCTGACCATTGGTGACGGAATCGCCCTTCTTGATGCCAATCCAGCGGACCTGTCCCATGAACCGCGGGCTGATTTCAATCCGCTCGCGGGCGATGATGTATCCCGACGTCCGCAACGCAAATTCACCCGGGGCGGAATCAGGACGGACCGGAGGCGGATTGGTGGAGGTGGCGGGATTGGAGGCCGCGGACATTCCGGTCATCTCGCCGGCATCCTTGCCTCCCGATTTCAACCCGCGGCGTATCGAGTCCGTCGCCCGCGGAATGGCGAGCCCCGCGATCACCAGGACAATGGCTGCGATGGATCCGAGGATGACCCAGACCGTTCCCCGTGGGCGTCGCTTCTGCTCCGAAGCGATGCGCAGTTTCTCGAGGGCGTCGTTCTTCATAGGGACTTGAGGGCGGAAATCACGGGCAGCCGTGCGGCGCGAAGCGCCGGCAGCAGGCTGCCGGCGAGGCCAATGGCGACAGAAAACACCAGTCCGAGGATCATAAGGTCGGGCGTCACCCGGAATTGGAACACGGTTTCGGCGAAGGACTGAAAATCGAGGGTGCCGAAGGTGACATTGGACGCCGAGAGGATCACCTGCGCGAGCCAGGCGAGGACACAGGCCAGGACGCCGCCTGCCAGGGACAGCAGGGATCCTTCAATCAGAAAGCACATCACAATGGCGCGACGGGAGTATCCCAGGACCCGGAGCGTGCCGATCTCCCGGGTCCGGGCTCCGACGCTGGCATACATGGTGTTCATCGCGGCAAAGACAGCACCGACGGACATCGCGGTTCCCAGTACACCGGCCAAGATTTTGATGGGTACGGCCGTCATGGTTTGCTTGGCGTAATAGTCCACCTCGCGTTCCGCCCGAAGGGCCAGTCGCTTGTCGCTCTCAATGCGTTCCACGAGCCGTGCCGCTGCCGCATCGTTCTCCGGCCGCAGGAGGACGCTGGAATATTGCTCGCGGTCAAAGATGGCGCGGGCTTCGTCAACATCCATCCAGGCCTCGGAATCGAAGGCGCTTCCCTGTCCGTCGAAGTGTCCGACGACCTTGAGGTGTTCGGGGCCCGCCTTGATGGTCCCTCCCAGTTCGAATCCGTCGAACCGCCGGGCGAGCCGGGTGGAAACCACCAGTTCGCGCTGTCCGGGCCGGAACCATCGTCCTTCGACCAGGGCCACCTGAGGACGCAGTTCCACGCCGGGGCCCGTGATGCCCCGAATCAGCGTGTTGGCCTCCCCCGCTCCCTCGCGACGTGGGGCGCTGATGATCAGCACAAGTTCGCCCGAGACGACCGGGTCACCCGTGGCATTGCGGGCGACCCCGGGCAAATCCCGGAGTGTCCGGAATTGGTCCCGGGTAACGAGCGAGCCCGACTCGGCCTGCGATCCCTTGCGGACTACGATCAGATTCCGGGGGTCGCCGGTGTTGGCACTGGTGGCTTCAATGCCACGGGCCAGGGCCCGGAGTCCGAGGAACACCAGTACCACGGCACTGACGCCGAGCACCGTGAAGAACGTGGTCCGCCAGCGCACCAGG
>JBGAPN010000245.1:0-7690 GCA_044221235.1 Limisphaerales bacterium | reverse complement strand
ATCGCTGCCGCCAGCGTTCCTGGATGACGGGTTCGTCGGAATTTGGGTCGGCATTGACGATCAGCATGTTGTTCACCTGTGGAGGCAGGGTGGTGCGGAGATTCTCCAGGAACGACGGCAGCAATCGGAAGATGCGGCTCACCCATTGGGCCTGATGGTACGGGGCCGCCGGCGCGGCGAATTGCTCCGCCAGGGTTGCGGCAGTGAGGCGTTGCCCGTTGGCAATGTCGAAGCCGGTGAAGTCGGATCCGTAGGGAAGATCCGACGAATCGGGAAGGGGTCCGCTGTCCTGCCGGGGCGAGAACGTGAACGGCCGGATGCCGCGTCCCAACAATACAATTCCGCCGACCCGACCGGAGACCACCGCCGGATGCGAGCGGATCTCCTGGCGTGCCGCAGTGGGACTGGCGTTGGCCACTTCCAGTTCCACCACTTCGTGACCGTGGTCCGCCATGATTCGGACGTAATCGTCCATGCCAGGGTCGCGTTCACCTGGAGCGAACGCCACCAGCACCGGGTCCGGACGAGCCGGTCCCCGTTCGGGCACGCCAAACCCACGGGTGTCGCCCAGCGAAATAGACCGGGTGACCTTCTGTAGTTGCAACGACGGTCCGCGACGTTGGGAGGGCGCCCTCTTGGGGGGCGGGGCCGGCGAAGTCGTTTTCGGCTTCTTCCCGGGAACGGGTTTCCCAGCGGACTTGGCGGAGCGGATGGAGCGGCGGGGGAGCGCGGTGCCACCAGGGCGGCGGGTTTGGGATGGGGTCGCAGGTTTGCGCTTCTTTGGGGCGGGCATGCGGTCAGTACGCGCGTCGGATATTCTCCGTCAATGGCGGAGATGCGGCATTCGTGACGGCACCGAACCGAGAACGGGAGTGACCCCATCCCGATCCTCACCCGGTCTGAATGCCATGATCGGAGAGCCGCATTGACAGGGGAAATCAGCGTGATATCACTCTGATGTCGTTTTAAACCTGCAATCCCCGCTGCGATCATGACTCCCCAATTGGATAGCCCGAATCGGGAACAAACACTGCCGACCTCAAGTGGGTGGTTCGTCTTGCCGATCGTCATCCTGCTGTTTCTGCTGGGCTTCGGTACCATCATCCAATCTGCCGTGGGCCGGCATCCGGAACGAATCCCCATCGGCATCTTCCTGATCTTCCTTGGAGGCCTTGGAGCCCGAGGCTTCTTCACCCTCCAGCCGAATGAGTCCCGGGTGATGATCCTCTTCGGAGCCTATCGTGGGACGGTTCGACGAAGCGGGTTCCATTGGGCCAATCCGTTCATGACGCGAATCCTGGTGTCCCTGCGTGCGAGAAACCTCACCGGCGACAAACTCAAGGTCAACGACAAGCGCGGAAATCCCATTGAAATCGCCGCGGTGGTGGTGTGGCGGGTGAGTGACACGGCCCAGGCCATTTTCGATGTCGATAATTTTGAGAACTATGTCCGGGTGCAGAGTGAGTCCGCCGTGCGGCATCTGGCCAATGCCTATCCTTACGATCACGGGGATGACACCGAGGGGACGGAAACGACACTGCGGAGCGGGGTGGACGAGGTGTCTGCGGCCTTGCAGTTGGAACTGGCCAACCGGCTGACGAAGGCCGGGGTACTGGTGGAGGAAGCCCGCCTGACCCACCTGGCGTATGCCCCGGAAATCGCCAGTGCGATGTTGCGTCGTCAGCAGGCGGAGGCGGTGATCGCGGCCCGCCAGAAGATCGTCCATGGAGCCGTCAGCATGGTTGAAATGGCGCTCAGGGAACTCGCGGCCAAGTCCGTGGTAACGCTCGACGACGAGCGCAAGGCGGCCATGGTCAGCAATTTGATGGTCGTGCTTTGCGGCGAATCCGAGGTGCACCCGGTTGTGAACGCGGGAACGCTCTACACCTAGGGCTGGGGAAGCACAGTGATGTGAAGGGGGGCGGTCACCATGGACAAGCGCACGCAATTCTCAGCGCCACTAAGCCGGGTCGTTCGATGGGTCACGGGGCTGACATTCGCCCTGCTGCTTGGAGTGGTCGCCTTGCTGGTGGTCAACGCGGTCTCTGGCCCGCCCAGGGATGGCCCGATTCTTTGGGCCCTGGCCGCGGTCATCATGCTGTTCATCCCGGGGATCGCGGTGTTTGCCATCCGTGAATATCAACTCGGAGCGGACGAACTTCGAATTGTCCGTCCGGGCTGGGAGTCGCGGGTCTCCCTCCACGGACTTCAGGGTGTCTCAGCGGATCCCAAGGCCTTCAGCGGGCTGGTCCTGAGATTGTTTGGGATCGGAGGAGTTTTTGGAATGATCGGTGTCTTCTGGTCGCGGCGCCTGGGTCGGTTCCGGGCTTGGGTGACGGATCCAGAGAGGACGGTCGTCCTGACGTTTCCGGATCGGACCGTACTGATTTCCCCCGACGACCCGGCTGCGTTCGTGGCCAACCTTCGGATTCGGAAAGGATGGGGCTCGTGATGCACGCATTGCCGGGCGCTGGTGCCGGCTCGTTCCACGAGGGTGCAAGCCGCGTACAATGTGGAGCTGCGATACCGGCCGTGGTCGGGGAAGCTTGATTGTGGAGTCTCGCATGGCATCCGAAGACAGAAAGGCGTTCCTGGTCCGGATGGACCCGTCCCTGTGGCGGGAGATCGAGCAGTGGGCCCAGGAGGATCTCCGCAGTGTCAATGGCCAGATTGAATTCCTCCTGCGGGAAGCGGTCCGGCGACGGCAAGGCGAGTCGGCAGCGTCCCGCTCGAAATCCTCAGTCAGCCGGTCCACGTGATGTGGGAAGTCCCGGATTCGTGAGCGGTCAGGATTCGCGGCGGAGGATTTCAAGAGGCGGCTGATCGGCGATGCCCCGGCTGGTCAGCAGTCCCACGGCCACGGTGAGGGCGGTCACCGCCAGGACGGCGATCCCGATGGGAAGCGCCGAAACCGCAAAGCGCGACTCAAAGACGAACGTGGCCAATGCCCAGCTTCCCGCGACGGCGAGTCCGGAGGCGGTCAGCGATGCGAGCAGTCCAAGCGAGGCGTACTCCGCAAACAGGATTTCCCGGATCTGGGACCGGCTGGCTCCGAGTGTCCTCAGCAGGATGCTCTCCTGGACCCGTTGCCAGCGACCGGTCAGAACGGCGCCCGCCAGGACTAGAAGCCCGGTGAATACCGTGAACAGGGCCATGAACCGGATCACAAAACCCACCTTGGTCAGGACGCCGTCGAGCGTTTTCAAAACCAGCGTGAGGTCGATCGCGCTAATATTGGGGAACGCGGTGACGAGGGTCCGTTGGAGCCGGGCGGCTTCGGTGGAATTCTGGACCCGGGTTGCCATCACGAGCATGGCAGGAGCCGCCTCCAGGGAGCCTTCGGGAAAGACGGCGAAGAAATTGGGACGCACCTGCCGCCAGTCGACCTCGCGCAGGCTGCTGACATAGCTCGGGAAGGGGACGCCCTGGATGTCCCAGACCAATTCGTCCCCCACGCCCACGTTCAGATCGCGGGCGATGCCTTCCTCCAGTGACACCGGATGAAGTTCGTCGCCGCGGGCAGATCTGCGGAGGCTTTCCGGATGGTCCGTGATGGAGCCGATAAAGGTCCCGGCCCGGACCCGCTCGGATTCATTCAAGCGGGTTCTCCACGTGGACCGGTACTCCCGCTTCAGCGGCCAGTCCGGCATCCCGTTGGTCCGATTGCCCGCGAGCTGATCGACAGGCACGCCTTTGACCGCGGAGAGACGCATGGTGACAATGGGAGCCTCGTCCAGGAGAGGCAGATTCTGGTCGGCCAGCAGGGAATGCACTCCGTCCCGTTGGTCCGGTTGGATGTCGAACAGGATCGTGTTTGGCCGGCTGGCGTCGCCCGGCGGGAAGAGCTGGTGGAGCAGGACATCACGGGTCAGATGAAGTGTCAGGAGGAGGAACGTTCCCAACCCGATGGATACCAGGAGCAGGGTGGTGCGGTTATGGGGACGATATAGGCTGGCGAGTCCCTGTCGCCAGACAAAGGGCAGCCCGGTCGGTGTCATCCGGCGGGCCAGTTTCATGGTCAATTGCCCTGCACCGGCCAGGAGCAGGAAGGCGGCGATCAATCCCCCGGCGAATCCGAGCCCCTCCTGCCAGCGCCGGGTCTGATTGAGGGAGAACGCGACCAGGCCCGCCACAATGAGCGCGCCGAGAGCCCACCGGGCCGGGTCGCGGCGTGCGGTGGGCTCGTAGGCGGCGCGGATGGCCGCAAGGGGGGATACCCGCCGGACCTCCAGCAGCGGCAGGAGGGTAAAGAGCAGGCAAATCCAGAAACCGGCAAGTGCCGCCAACAGCGCCCCGATCCAGTCGAATCGTGTCTCAAAGGCGAACGGGACGAAGTCACGCACCGTGTGGGGCAGTTGATACGCCGCGATTGCCCCCAGAAGGATGCCGGCCAGCGTTCCCGCAGCGCCCAGGCCGAGACCCTGGGCGAGATAGATGGCGAACGTCTGTGGAATGGGTGCCCCAAGACAACGAAGTACCGCGACATTGGGGAGTTTCTGGCGGATGTGGACCTGGATGGCACTGGCGACACCGACCGCGCCGAGGATCAGCGCAATGAACGCGACCAGGTTGAGGAACCGGTAGAGATTCTGAAGCGCGTTGCCGAGGTCCCGTTGACGTTCCGCGACGGTTTCATCCGACAGGTGGAGTTGCTGTAGGACGTCCTTCTCCCGTTTCACCAGGGCATCGACATCGGTGCCGGGATCGAGCCGGAACATGGCTTTGTACCGGGCGAGACTTCCGGGTTTGAGCAGCCCCGTGGCCGGGAGGTCGCCGGCGTGGAGGTATACCCGGGGTGCGAGGCTCGCGAACGAAACCGAGTCTCCGGGCACGCGAAGCAGGGTTCCCAGCACCCGGAACGACGCGGCACCCAGTTTGACCCGATCGCCCGGATGCACATCGAATTGTTGCAGCACGCTTTCCTCGACCAGCACGCCTCCACCCTGTTGAAGGCCCCGGAGGGCGCCGGGCGGATCGGTCTCGATTTCACCGTAAAAGGGAAAACCACCGGCCAGCGCCCTCGCGTTCACCAGTCGCGTGCCGTTGGTCGTGACGATCATGGTGGAGAAGCTTGTCTCCCGGGCGGTTTCCCCGCCAAGGCGTTGGAACAGGGTTTCGGCCTCGTTTCCGAAGGGCTGGCGGGACGCCAAAACTAGATCGGCTCCGAGGAGCGCCTTGGCCTGCTGCTGGATGGCGTCCTGGAGATTGCGTCCGAGGGATCCGATCGCGACCAGGGCGGCAATTCCCAATGAAATGCTGGACGAAAACAGGAGAAGCCGTCGCCGGGAGGAACGGGAATCGCGCCAGGCCATCCTCCAGGTCCAGGGATTGAATAGGGCTGTCAGCCAACGCACGGCGCCGACACTAACATCCAGCGTGCAAAGCGCCATCGGCGCCCTCGTTCCTTTTCCCGTTCGCCTAGGGTCATGGTGTGACGACGGAAACAGTTCCGTTTGACGCCGGGCGTTTCAGACGGTGGATTGGGCGCCGGCTGGATTCTCGAAACGCCATCGGTGCGGGACACAATGCGGCGAATGACTTTATGAACAATTTTCCTGCCATGCTCGGTGATACCGGGCACGCCATCCAAATGGCGCTGGCGCCTGTGTTCCTGCTGACGGGCATTGCCGGCCTCCTGAATGTCATTTCCGGCCGGTTGGCCCGCATCATTGATCGCGGACGTTGCCTGGTGGAACGTCGGCCGGATCCGTCAGTCCTCTCGGAGGAGGCCCTTCAATTTGAACTGACGCTTCTGGAGGAACGGCGCCGGTACACCAGCATCGCCATCACGGCGTGCACGTGGTCAGCGCTCCTGGTCTGTCTCGTGGTGGCCCTGCTCTTCTTTGAGGTGTTGGTGGAAATTCATTTCAAAGGATTGGTGGCCCTGCTGTTCATGGCGGCGACACTGGCCCTTGTCGTGGGCCTGGCCTTTTTTCTCCGGGAAGTCCACCTGGCCACGCAGACCGTGAAGATTCCTCTCGTTCGTCCCGGGCGGTAGCGTTGGCGAATTCTGAACCCTTTCGTCCGGCGCAGACGCCTCCTAGACTGCGTCCACATGAGCGACGTCTCGTCTGCGGCCGACCGTGCCCGCCAGGTTCAGGCCGCATTGCCGGCCGGAGGTTTGTTCGAAGGTGCCGAGTGGCGGGTTTCGCCCGACCCGTTTCTGCTTCCGCCTGCCGTGGTGAAGGAATTCGAGACGCTCGGACGTGTGCTGCTGCAGTTTTACCGGGCGGTGAACCTCCTGTATCGGCGCAGCGCCGAGGGCAAGGCGCCGGCCTGGGTGGCGGAATTGCTCGACCAGGGAAAGCCGGCGGAGTTGGTCGCCCGACAGCGGCATCCGTCGTTCCGCAATGAAGTGCCGCGGGTGATCCGTCCCGATGTGTTGCTGACCGATGAGGGGATGGCGATTTCCGAGTTGGATTCCGTTCCGGGCGGCATCGGGCTGACCCAATGGCTCAACGAAACCTACGCCCGCCTCCTGCCAGGCACACCGATCGTGGGCGGTGCGGAGGGCATGCGGGACGGATTCGGCTCCATCTTCGGCGGCGCGCCGCGGGTGCACCTGGTGGTGTCGGAGGAGTCCGCCGGCTACCGCCCGGAGATGGAATGGCTCGCGTCCGGAATGCGCGGCGCGGAAGTCCGGGTCCGGGATTCGCAGTTCCGGGAGGTCCAGCCCGGCGATGCCGTGTACCGGTTCTTCGAACTGTTCGACCTGGCCAATGTGCCCAATTCCGGCGCCCTCTTTGACCTGGCCCAGGAGAAGCAGATCCGCCTGACGCCGCCTCCCAAGCCGATCTTTGAGGAGAAGCTGCTGTTCGCCCTGCTGTGGAACCGCAACCTGCGGGACTTTTGGCGCCAGGAATTGGGAGAGGGTTTTTTCCAACGCCTGCTTAAGGCCGTACCGCGAACCTGGGTGATGGACCCGTCCCCCTTGCCTCCGCACGCCGGTTACCCCGGACTCGAGCTCACCGACTGGCGCCAGCTCAAGGGACTCAGCCAGCGCGATCGGGACTTGATTCTCAAGGTGTCCGGCTACCACGAAACAGCCTGGGGCGCGCGCGGGGTTTCGCTGGGCAGTGACCTGAGCACGGCGGACTGGAGTGTGGCGGTGGAACGGGCGCTGGAGTCCTGGCCACGATCACCCCACATCCTCCAGAAATTCCACCGGCCAAAGCGGGTCGACGCTCATTGGCTGGATCCGGTCTCCGGAACCATCCAGGCCCTCCAGGGACGTGCCCGGCTGTGTCCATATTACTTTGTCAGCGGCGATGGGGATGCCGCCCGTCCGAAGCTGGGGGGTGTTCTCGCGACGGTGGTGCCGGCGGACAAGAAAATCGTGCACGGGATGCGGGATGGGATCCTGATGCCTTGTTCCGCCGGATCCGAACCGGGCGACGACCCAGGAGGTTGAAGAAGCGGGGACGGCGCATCTCGACGCTTTCTTCAACGTTCAACATTCAACCTTCAACTCCGCAGCGGCCCTCACCCCAACCCTTCCTCCCCGAGTCGAAAGGGAGAGGGGGAAGAATTCCCCCCGGCAGTGCCAGGAGCGCCCAGCGAAGGTTGGGTTTCTGAACTGGGCTTGCCGATTGGCTGGTTTGCCGGTTGGGTGTCCGGACCCTTGAGACTGCGACGCCATTCATGACGCTGGTTGAGTACATGCTGTTTGCGGTGAGTTCACTGTTCGTGA
>JBGAPN010000244.1:0-7852 GCA_044221235.1 Limisphaerales bacterium | reverse complement strand
CGATCCCGCGGCGGTGGCGCACGACGCCATCGCCGCCGCCCAATCGAGGAATGCGCAGTGGCTTTTCGTGGACACGGCCGGCCGGCTCCATACCAAAAACAACCTGATGTCCGAGCTTCAGAAAGTGCACCGGGTGATCGGAAAGAAACTCCCCGGCGCCCCGCACGAGGTCCTGTTGGTGCTCGATGGATCCACCGGACTCAACGCCCTCAATCAGGCCCGGGAGTTCCACAAGGCCGTCAAATTGACCGGACTGGTGGTGACCAAACTGGATGGCACCAGCAAGGGTGGAGCCGTGGTGGCCATTCAGCAGGAGCTCGGAATCCCGGTGAAGTTCATCGGGATCGGGGAACAACCCGACGACCTCCAACCGTTCGTGGCGCGGGAATTTGCCGACGCGCTGTTTGAATCCAAGTGAGGCGGATGACCGCGACGGATACCGACCGGCGCTGGATGCGGCGGGCCCTGAGTCTGGCCCGCCGGGCCGAGGGTCGCACCAGCCCCAATCCCCTGGTCGGAGCCGTTCTGGTTCGCCGGGGGAAATGCCTCGGAGAAGGCTGGCATCGCCGGGCCGGAATGCCCCATGCGGAAATCGAGGCCCTGAGCCATTGCCGAAACCGTGGGCTCGACCCTTCCGGCGCGACGCTCTACGTGACCCTCGAACCGTGTTCGACCCACGGACGTACTCCGCCCTGCACCCAGGCCCTCATCTCGGCTCGAATTCAGCGGGTCGTCGTGGCGGCCACGGATCCCAATCCGGACCACGCTGGCCGCGGCCTCGTTCTGCTGCGCCAGGCCGGCATTCACGTCGACTCCGGTGTTCTGGCAGAAGCTGCCTCGGACCTGAATTCGCCCTTCAACCACTGGATTGTTCACCGGACCCCATTGGTCACTCTGAAGGCAGCCCTCACCCTGGACGGTCGGATTGCCACCGCCACCGGTGAATCCCGCTGGATCACCGGCCCCAAGTCCCGGCTCCACACGATGAGGCTTCGCCGCCGGCACGACGCCATTCTGGTCGGGGTCAACACCGTCATTCAGGACGATCCTCAACTCACCGCACGACTTGGAACGCAGTGCATCTGCCCCTGGCGAGTCGTCCTGGACTCCCGGGCCCGAACACCCCTTTCGTCCACTCTGGCAACGGACGAGTACGCCTTACGAACTCTGATCGTGGTGAGCCCGCGGGCCCCCGGGTCCCGAGTCCGCGCGCTGGAGAAACGGGTCGAGGTGATCCAGGCACAGGCGGACGCGGACGGGATCAACCTGCCGTGGCTGGTCCGGGAATTGGGTCGCCGCCAGATCACCGGTCTGCTGGTGGAAGGTGGCGGCGAAGTTCATGCCTCATTTCTTCGCCGTTCCCAGGCGCATCGGATCGCCTTCTTCCTGGCCCCAGCGGTGCTTGGGGGCCGAAACGCCATTCGGGCCGTCGGGGGAAGCGGATTCACCGACCTTCCATCAGCACCACGACTCCGCAACCTCCAATACCGGCGGCTGGACGGGGACCTGCTGCTAACCGCCGAGATCATCAGGGGCGCCTCCCAAGGCCCCTGAAAAAGGGCGCGGACCGTGGCGAACGCCCGGGTCATCCGTGTTGGCTCCCCCAAACGAACGCCCCGATCCTCCACCACGATCCAAAAACCAGATAAGAAAGGGCCGCCCAGGCCACCGGCCCAGACGGCCCCACCCAACCACTACTCCACCCCCCAAGGCCACTCAGCCTTGGGAATTGTTTGACTCATCGACCACGATGTACCGGCTACCCCCCCGGCTCCACACCTTGAGAAGCGTGGTCTTGTCATTCGCCTTCGAGGTCATTTTGACCGCCTCCTCGGCATCCTTCACGGGGGACCGGTTGATCTCGAGGATCACGTCACCGGGTTGAAGTCCCGCCGCGGCCGCATCGGAATCCGGATCCACCTGGGTCACCAGGGCACCCTCCACCTTCTCTGGGACGTTGAACTGCCGGCGGTTCTTGTTGTCGAGGTCTGCGACGCCCACGCCGTTCAGCGTGCCCTCGTCCTCCACTTTCGAGGACTGGGCCACCGTGTTGTCACCGGGCAGCTCGTCCACCTTCACCTTGATAGTCTTCTCCTTGCCGTCGCGCAGAACCGTCAGTGTGGCCGTGTCGCCGGGAGCCACCCGGGCGACCGCCAGCTTCAGGTGCCGGCTGTCCTTGACGTCACGGCCATTGAGTTTGGCAATGACATCCCCGCTTTCGATTCCCGCCTTGGCAGCCGGACCCTTGGGAGTCACTTCCCCGACGAGGGCGCCCTTGGCATCTTCGAGTCCAAATTTCTTGGCCAGCGCGGGATTGATATCCTGGATCATCACCCCGAGATAACCACGGGTGACCTTTCCGTCCCGCACCAGGGCCTCCATCACATCCCGCGCGAGGCTGACCGGGATGGCAAATCCGATGCCCTGATTTCCGCCGGTGCGGCTCAGGATCGCGGTATTGATCCCGATCAGTCGCCCTTGGGAATCCACCAGCGCACCCCCCGAGTTCCCCTGGCGGCATCGGTCTGGATAAAGTCTTCGTAATCCAATCCCAGAGTGGCGCGTCCGGTGGCACTGACGATGCCCATGGTCACGGTCTGGCCAATTCCGAACGGATTGCCCACTGCGAGGACGACATCGCCCACCTCGATGGACTCGCTGTCGCCCAGCGCAAGGGCCGGAAGGTTCCTGGCGTCGACCTTCAGAACCGCCACGTCCGTCTTCGGATCGCGACCGACCACCTTGGCTTCCATTTCCCGGCCGTCCTGGAGCGCGACTTTCACCTCATCAGCGCCGTCAACCACGTGATTGTTGGTCAAAACGTATCCATCCTCGGTGACGATCACTCCAGAACCGAGTCCTTGTTGCCGGTGTCCGCGGGAAGGCTCCTCGGGCATTCCAAAGGGAAGATCCTGGCCAAAGAACCGTCGCAACTGCGGAGGCACTGCTGACATGTCCGGCTGTTGCATCCAGGCCAACTTGGCCTTCTGGGTGACATTCACCCGGACCACACTCGGGGCGACCTTTTTGATCACACCCGCATAGCTCCCGGCGATGCGCCCATCATGCGAAACCGGGCCGCTGTCCACATTCAGCTTCAGAGCCGGTGGCTCGGACGACTTGATCTTCTCTGACTTCGGCCCTGCCCACACAACCGTGGCCGCACCCAACAGTCCGCCCGCGATCACCAGCGGAAGCACTTTCTTGTACTTGGCGTTCATTGCAGTCATCGAAATTGAGTCTGGTTTTTGTTTACCCGGGAGCTGATTTCGCCCCCGGCTTACGTAAACAACAGACACAACCCAGATGGCTGCGCGCTTTCCGGAAGATTACAGAAAAGTAATGTGGCCTTGCACCTCAGAGCCTGTCCGGAAGCCGCTTTCCGATCCCCGTCTTACCGTTCAGGAGATCAATTTGTTACAATGCCCAAGAGCCAAAGCACGTCCCTACTTCCGAATGAGACTCGCCGCTGCCTCCGCCGTGGCGCCGTCATGGCGATCGCCATCAAGGCCTGGCCTGGCTCCCGGCGGGATCGGAGTGCTGAATGATGTTCCGGCCGTAAACGATCCCGGCTGCTCCCTTGCCTCATCAGCGCTTCCGTCCGGGAGAGTCTCAGCATCGGTCGCCTTGCCCCCCCCACGAACCAGCACGGGAATCCGCCCAGCCATCTCCACAACTTTCTGGTAGACAGAAACATCGTCCGTTGGGTCGGCTTTGATGATATCGGCTCCGAGCTCGCACGCCTGCCGGACCAAGGGAAGAATCTTGTCGAGGTCCCCATCCACCATGTAGCCGCCGGCTTTCGTGTTAGGCTGGAAGACCAGCGGCTCCACCATCAAGGGCATGGAGAATTGATCACAGACTGGCTTGATGCGGAGGATGTTCTGAATGCATTGGTCCGTAACCTCCGGTTCTCCCGGAATCCGGAACAAATTGACCACCACGCAGGTCGCGTCGAGCCGGAGTGCCTGCTCCACCGGGTATTCAATCATCCGGCTGAACAGGGACCGCGGGAGCTGGGTTCCGTAGACATTCGCCACATCGGTCCGCAGCACCAACGCCGGCTTATCTTTGCCCGGAAGGGACTGGAGGTAATGCGCCTGTCCCACCGTCAACTGCACCGCGTCCGGGGCCGCCGTCACCACGGTCCGGACCGCCGATTCGAGATTTTCGATTCCCTGCAGAAATCCCCGTTCGTTGAAGAACCCATGGTCGATGGCGACATCGAAACAACGATTGGAACGGGCATTGAAGAGGCGGTTCAGACGATACGACTTCATCGGTGCCCCAATTCCGTCGCGAGACAGCCCGGATGCCAATCGAAAACCGTGAGGGAACGCAGATTGCCGACGCAGTCCACGGGAAGATGCGATGGGTCTCCGGTCCGGAGCAGCCTTACACGTTGAACTTGAACAGCAGCACGTCGCCGTCCTTGACCACGTATTCCTTGCCTTCCATCCGATACAGGCCCTTTTCCCGCGCGACGGCCACGGACCCACACGTCACCAGGTCATCGTAGGCCACTGTTTCCGCCTTGATGAATCCCCGTTCGAAATCGCTGTGGATCACCCCGGCTGCTTTCGGGGCCGTATCGCCGGCATGAATGGTCCAGGCCCGGACCTCCTTCTCGCCGGCGGTGAAATAGGTGCGGAGACCCAGCAACTGGTACGTGGCACGAATCAGCGAACCGACACCCGATTCCTTGACGCCCAATTCCGCCAGGAATGCCCGGGCTTCCTCCGGACTCAGGTCGACCAAGTCACTTTCAATCTGGGCTGAAATCACCACCGCCTCGCAGGCCAGATGGCTCTTCACATAGTTCCTGACCTGTTGCACATACGGATTCTGGTCGGCGGTCGCCAGATCTCCCTCCTTCACATTGCATGCGAACAGGGTGGGCTTGTCGGTCATCAGCCAGAACAGGCGGGATATCGCCTTTTCCTCCGGACTCAATTCGAGGGTCAACGCCGGTTTTCCGGAATCTAGATGCGGTTGGAGTTTCTGCAGCACGGCCTGTTCAGCCACGGCCACCTTGTCCCCACGCTTGGCGTCCTTGGCCACGCGCTCCAGGCGTTTGTTGACCGCTTCCAGGTCGGCCAGCACCAGCTCCGTGGTGATGGTTTCGATGTCCCGGACGGGATCCACACTGCCCGCGACATGGTGAATGTCGGCATCTTCAAAGCACCGGACCACCTGGACAATCGCGTCCACTTCGCGGATGTGGCTGAGGAATTTGTTCCCCAGGCCTTCGCCCGCGCTGGCCCCCTTCACGAGACCGGCGATGTCGACAAACTCGATCGCGGCGGGAATGACCACGTGGGTCTTGGCGATTCCCTGGAGCACCTCCAGTCGGTCGTCGGGAACCGTCACCACCCCGACATTGGGATCGATGGTGCAAAACGGGTAATTCGCGGCCTGCGCCTTGCGGGTGCGGGTCACGGCATTGAACAGGGTGGACTTTCCCACATTGGGGAGACCGACGATGCCAGCTTTCAGCATAACGGGGGGCGGAGCATGGCCGGGGTCGGCTCCGGTGCAAGATCGAAGGCGATCGGGCAGCTCCCGACCATCCGGCCAGGATGTCCTGGAAACGCTGCACCCCGGCGTCCAAATCCCTACTGGGGCGTTGGCTCGAAGCGAATCACCGATTCACCAGGCTTGGCCATGCCACGTTCCCGGGCCGCGCGTTCCACCGCGCGGGGATCCGATTGGACGGCGTTCAAGGTTGCCTGAAGGCTCCTCAATTCCGCCTGGAGCACCGTCAACTGGGCCTGCGTTCTCTCCAAACGTTCCCGAAGACCCCGGTTTTGCTGGATCAGCGGCAAATAGCTCAGCCCTGCCCCAGCCAGAAGCGCCAGGACAATCAGGACCACCAGGAGGCGGTTGGCAAAACCCCAAAGGCCGCCACCCCCATCGGATACGCGGAGACGGGCACTCATTACTTGTACTGCCGTCGGGCGCTGACCAATTTGGAATCCGGTCCAAACGTCAGAAGAAGGAAAACATTGGGAGTCGAATAGACAGACCCCACCGCCGTGGCCGCACCCCAGGGAGCCCAGGGCCCATACACCACCGCCGGACTGGAATACACCCGGCTGGACTGCATCAGCCATTGCGCAACCTTGCCCCCCCCGTCCAGGTCGGCGACATGATTGGGAGGACCCAGCTCCAGCAGCGCCTGGTCATAGGTCAGCGTGCCCACCTGGGACTCCCAGTTCTTGGCGCTCTTGCCGGCACATCCGGCAAGAAACAGGGCCAGCAACACTGCCATCACCGTCCGGCCACCGGCGATCCACGGATTCATGCCGAACGTTAGGCATCCCACCCGCGCAACGCAATCACGGCGGAAATCGTGGCGGATCTTGGACAAAATCCGTGGAGATCCGTCCGGCAACACCGGTACCCTGACGCGGTCGAGTCGATCTTCATGAACTCTGATTTTTCCCAATTTGGACGCCTTCCGTGCACCAATTCCGCCGTCCTCGCCTGGGTGGAACAAACCGTCGCCCTCACCGCTCCGGACCGGGTATTTTGGTGCGATGGTTCTGACGTCGAGAAGGATGCCCTCTATGCCGAGGCGGTGCGGCAGGGCGTCCTGATCCGCCTGAATCAAAAGAAACTCCCCGGCTGCTACTACCACCGGTCGCATCCCAATGACGTGGCCCGGGTGGAACAGTGCACCTACATCTGCAGCGAAACCGAATCCGATGCGGGTCCGACCAACAATTGGGCCGAACCCAGGGCGATGCGGCAACGGCTGCTCCAACTCGCCCGCGGATCGATGAAGGGACGCACCCTCTACGTGGTTCCCTATCTCATGGGACCGCCGCGTTCCCCCTTGGCCAAAGTGGGGGTGGAGATCACAGATTCCATTTATGTCGTGCTGAACATGCGCATCATGGCGCGGGTGGGCCAGGTGGCTTGGGACCACCTCGGCGACGACACCGACTTCAACCGGGGACTCCATTGCCTGCTCGATCTCAACCCGGAAAACCGCTTCATCTGCCATTTCCCCGAGTCCAACGAGATCATTTCGGTCGGATCCGGGTACGGAGGCAACGCGCTCCTGGGCAAGAAATGCCTGGCATTGCGGATCGCCTCGGCCCTCGGACGGAAGGAAGGCTGGATGGCGGAACACATGTTGATCTTGGGAGTGGAGGATCCCAATGGAGAAAAGTCCTTCGTCGCCGCTGCATTCCCCAGCCAGTGCGGCAAGACCAACTTTGCCATGATGGTGCCTCCGGCCGAGTTCGGCGGATGGAAAATTTGGACGGTGGGCGACGACATCGCCTGGATGAAGCCCGGACCCGATGGGCGGCTTTGGGCCATCAATCCCGAGGCTGGGCTGTTTGGCGTGGCCCCGGGCACCAATGCCCGGACCAATCCCAACGCGATGCAGAGCATTCAACGCGACACCATTTTCACCAATGTCGCCCTGAAGCCTGATGGGACGGTGTGGTGGGAGGGGCATGACGATCCGCCGCCGAGCGAGTGCCTCGACTGGCAAGGGCGCCCGTGGACTCCGGCATCCAAGGAAAAGGCTGCCCATCCCAATTCCCGGTTCACCTCCCCGTTGTCCAACAACCCGATGATGGCCCCGGAGACCAACGACCCCTCGGGGGTGCCGATTGACGCCATCATTTTCGGTGGGCGTCGGCCCAACACCGTCCCCCTCGTGTTTCAGGCATTCAACTGGTCCCACGGCGTTTTCCTTGGGGCCACCATGGGCAGTGAAACCACGGCGGCGGCAGCCGGGACGGTGGGTCAGGTCCGCCGGGATCCCATGGCCATGCTTCCCTTCTGCGGCTACAACATGGGGCGATACTTCCGCCACTGGCTCGACATGCGGAAG
>JBGAPN010000243.1:0-7697 GCA_044221235.1 Limisphaerales bacterium | reverse complement strand
CCTGACCGAAGCCTGAGACCACGATTCACCCGTACTTGAATCCCAAGCCCGGACAATAATATCGGCATCACCGCCAATCGGTGAGGTAGGGACCGTCATTCGTCCGATGAAAAAGAGTCCGTCGAAGAAGTCGGGGGGAGCGACGTTTGGGTCGTAGGGCATCGGCACGCCGGCATCTCCATTTGGGGACAAAGTTGATCCGTCGGCCACATTGATGATCTGGACCCTTCCGACCTTCGCCGGAAGCAGTCCGTCGCCGTACCTGACAAAGGCTTTCCCCGTGCCGCCTGCGGGCAGGTAATTGTTGTTCGCCGTGAACTGGCCTTGCCCGTGGACAATCAACGCGGCGACGGCGGGGAGAAAAAGGACCAACAGCTTTTTCATGAAAGTTACGCGCCCTGTCGTGCTCTGGGTCGGACCATTAGGATCATCCCCGAAAATCCAGGTGCCGCCAAGACGACGGTCGTGGGCTCCGGGATGGCGCTTCCTTCCAACCCGACAATTCCGACGGAGGGAGCGGAGGGAGGGACAGGACAACCATTACCCTCATCAATGGGTGTCCTGTCCCTAAAAACCGCCCAACTGCGGCCATAGTTAACCTCCTGCAAACAGGCCATCTATCGCGCGAAGGCCAACTCATTTCAACGGTCCAAGCCTACAGACGCAGCCCACATTTCACCAGATCTGGATTCCAAGCCGCAACGGCCGCTCCTTCCCGTCCAGGGACAGGACAAGTAGTCACAACATTTGGTGTTATTCGCGTCCATAGGAGGCGTCAGAGGCAGGGCAACTCTCACGCTCCCCGATAGATGTCCCCATGCACTCCTCAAATTCACCTAGATCCCGGCATACCACGACCAGCCGGACTGGATGTCTCCATTCTTGCCGCCGTCATCAAAGTCCTCGGTGACGACGATCCGCTGGATGTATTTTACGCTCTTGTACCCCAACTGGGTCGTCACCCGGAGCCGGACCGGCGCACCATGCGGGATCGGCAGGTCGCGTCCGTTCATTCCATAGGTCAACAGGGTTTGCGGATGCAGCGCATCCAGCAGGTCCACGTTCTCGGGAAAATCGTCGAAGGTCTTGAAGTTCACCCACCGGGCCTGGGGTAGAATTCCCGCCGCCTCCAGCACCGTCCGAAGGGGAACCCCGGTCCACTCGGCAATGCCCGACCACCCCTCCTCGCACATCATCCGCGTGATGTGCTTCCTCGACGGAAGGCGCTTCAGGTCGGCCAGCGAAAAGGTCCCGGGGCGCGACACCATCCCCTCCACCGACAACCGCCATTCCGCGAATCCGCCCGCCTTCAGGCGTCCATACAGTTCGCTCGACGCCTTGGCGGGGTCCGCGGATACCGACGGGTCGGTGCAACCCGTCGCCGGAAACGAAGAGATGTCGCTGCGCTGGAATTCCCGGGCCAGTCCCTTTCCCGACAGCAGGGTGCGGTGCGCCGAGTAGGTGAGGTTGTCACCCATGCGAAGGATGTGCCCATAGGTCGGGGGCGACTTCTCTGAGCAACCACCGGCCAGCAGCCCGCCCAACGAGGCAAGCCCCCCGAGAATCAGCCGCCGCCGCGTGATCAAGCGTTGTTCATTCATGTCCGTTCATCCTCCAAGGGTCATCCCCACCATTTGCCGCCGGAATCCGGACAGGATCACCATGACCAGGTGAATCCCGACAAAAAGCATCATCAGCCCGAATGCGATGCAATGAATGCTCCGGGCCGACTGCATCCCGCCGAACAGGTCCGACAGCACAGGGTACTCGGCGGTGATGGCAGGCGACATGGCCAGCCCGCTGGCCACGACCAGCGGCAGGAGCAGGAACACCACGGCCAGGTAGGTGCACTTCTGCAGGAGCCCATACCGGGCGTCCCCGGAACCCGTCCGGATCTTCAAGCGCAGGTGATCCCGCACGTCGGCCACGATCGCGTCCCGGCTCAGTTCATCCCGTCGCGGAAGGAACTGCCGGCGGAAGTGGCCCGAGGCCAGGCCAAGAATCCCGTAGGCCATGCCGGGCAGGACAAGAAACCAGCCGGCGAGGAAATGAAGGCTTCGGCCCCAACTGTTCTGGTTGAAGATGGCGTAGGTGCGGCTGGAACTCACGGGAGCGTCTGCGCCCGCCTGGAACGGCACCGTGTTCGTCCATCCGCCGTGCCGATAGTTGCGGCTGATGGGCAGCTCAATCCACGGCCGGGTCAGGTCATTTCCCGTCTCACCCCAATATAGCCGGGGATGCGCCATAAGAATCACCACACCGGTCACCATCAGGGTCAGCACGCTGGCGGTGAGGATCCAATGCGACAGCCGTACCCAGCACGGATGTCGGGAACGTTTCCCCGGGGATCTCTGGGCCATGGGGTGAATGAACTGCAAAACCCGGCCCGTTGCCCAGCCGGAAAACGGAGCGTCAGGGCGGCACCGGAACCGAGTGCAGCGGTCGAGGCGAAGGAACGAATCAGGGAAACCAAAGGGGGAATGATCCGCAGATGTCTCGGATTTTTGCAGATGGGGATGCAGGAAACGATAAGAGGCGAAGGCTGTGTCAACCTTCAACCTTCAACGTTCAACTTCCCCCAAAGGCCCTCTCCCCGGCGGAACGTATCAGGTGGCCGAAGGCCGGATGAGGGCCTCCGCGCCCGCGCCTCCTCTCAACGCTCACCGTTAAACTTCAGCCACCCCTCCCAACCGTTCTTCCGTTTACCTCCCGCCGGCTCTGCCGCACTGTCGCGGCCCACGCCCGACATCGCTTGACGGGCGCTAAAACGTTTACAATTGTACATCATGGCACAAGCAATCATGGACCCGGAGCAGGTCCGCCGGTTTGCCGAGGAGCTCCAGGCCTTCAATGCGGACCTTCAAAACCGCATGTCGGCCCTTCAGTCCCGCTTCGCCGCCCTGGGGGATTCCTGGCAGGATCAGGAACACACCAAGTTCTCCGAGGAGTTCGCCCAGACCGTCAAGGCGCTCAAGAAGTTCATGGAGGTTTCCAGCCGGCATACGCCGTACCTGCTGCGCAAGGCGCGCCGCATCGAGGAGTACCTGAGCCAACGCTGATCCAGGACGGACACCATGTCGGAGCGCGCACAGATCACGTCCATCGAGGCGATCGATTCGTTTCGCGCCAGCCTGATCACCTACATGGAGACGGCCCGCCCCACCCTGGACGGCATCACCAGCGAAGTGATGCGGATACGGCAGTGGCTCGAACAGGACCGACTGCGCCACTGGGAACGCGAATTGAAGCATCGACACCGCCTGCTGCACGAGGCCGAGGATGCCCTCCGCAGCGCCCGGATGTCCCAACTCCGGGAGGTCACCGATGCCGAGGTCTCGGCCGTGCGGAAGGCCAAGGCCGCCTACGAAGCCACCGAGGAACGGCTGCGCCGGGTCAAACGCTGGTGCCGGGACTTCGACAGCCGGATTGCCCCGCTCGCACACCAGCTCGATTCCCTGCAGACCCTTTTTGCCATGGATCTGCCCCGGGCCATTGCGTCGCTCACGCAGACCCTCGACCTGCTTCATGACTACGCGGGCCCCGCACCGGCCGAAAACCGGCCCGCACCGGAATCCATACTCGCCGAATCACCCGCACCGTCGGAGGAACCCGGAGGTGCCGCATGAACCTGACCGCCGACCGCATGCGATTGTCGGCCCTGACCAAGGCGCTCATGGTCAAATGGTCGGCGACCAAGGATTCCTGGCGCGATGACCGTGCGCGGGAGTTTGAGCAGACCTTTTTGATGGATCTCGAGGCAGGCGTGGACAACACGGTCGGCGTCATCGAGCAGCTCGATGATCTTCTGACCCGACTCCGAAACGATTGTGAGTAAGCATCTGAATGTGGGCCAGACCCTGGACCTGCTGGCTCAACTCCGTGATACGGTCGTCGAGCTGACCCACAAGTCCCGGCAGCTGGCGTCCACCGCAGAGACCCGGCGGATGATGGACACCCGGCGGTGGGATTCCCAGCAGTCGGAGGAGGCGGTGCGTTTGGAGTCGGAACTCGCGGCCGCGGCGGCCCGGCACGACTCCGCCCGCGGCGAATTGAACCAGCGCCTCCAACAGCGACGTCAACGTCTCCAACGGGCGCAGCGGTCCGCGCGAAAGGCCGCCCTCGACCGGATCGAGCGCGACGAGGGCCGGGTGAAGTTCGTGGTCCAGAAAGGCATGCTGGACACCGAGCGCGACGAGAAGACGGCAACGGAAGCCAACGAATCCCATTTCCAGGCCTTTGCCGCCCGCCTCCAGGAACAGCAGGTGATCTTTGCACGGCTCGAGAAGGGGGCCCTGGCGGCGTTCCGAGGCTTTGCCGGATTCCGTCGGGGCCTCCGAGCGACGCCGTCGCTTTCCGCGGAGGAACTCGCACTCGGGGAGGATCCGCTGCTCGCGGCGGCGGTAGCCGAAATGCAGAGGGGAGCAGACGCACTTCCAAGTTTTCGCTGGAATCCACTGACGGCCCTGTTCCGGTTCCTGCCACCCTGGCTGCTCGCCGGCCTCGCCACCGCCACTGCGGCCGCATCGGTCTGGCTGTTGCCCGTGCTGGGCCGGCCGGCCATTCCCTTGAAGGAAGCAGCCACAGGTTGGGCAATCGCCCTTGGGTCGATGGCCGTGCTTCTGTTCCTGGGCCGCACCACGGGGCGTTCCGCCGCGACCGTCCTGATTGCGACGGTCTCACGGGCCCGTGCCCTCCTGGGCGCCGCGGAAACCCGAGCCACGGAACGTCATCAGGCCGAACAGCAGCGGATCACCGCGGGCGCCCGTCAACGTCGGGACGAACTGGGCACGCTCTGGGATCGAGCCGTGGGCGAAGCGTCACAGCGCCGGGATCTGTGGCCACGCCAGCGCGAGGAGAAGGCCCGCCGGATCGCGGTGCGGCTGGAAGAGATCTCCACCCGGCGTCGCGCCCGGTTGGACGCCCTTCAGACCGCGGAGCTGGACACCGTCCGGCAGGAGTCTGCCATCCGGTTAGCACCCCATCTCCAGGAGTACCGGCTTCGGATGGAGCGTGTTGACGCCGACCTCCGCCACCAGCGGCAGGCCCTCTCCGCCGAATGGCGCGGGCGCCTCGAACCCCTCTTCCAACGGGCCCTTACCGCACAGGAATCGGTGACCCGCGAATTCCCGGAGTGGGAACCAGCACTGTGGAAGAACTGGACTCCGCCCACCGACTTTGCGGAGGGCGTTCCTTTCGGCAGCATCGACGTCGATGTCGCGCAACTTTGCGGCCCACTGCCCGAAGATTCGGATCTCGTGCTTCCCGGTCCCCGGCTCTTCTCCGTGCCCCTGGTCCTGAGTTTTCCCGAGGCCGGCTCCCTGTTGATGGAGACTGGACGTGCGGGGGGCGACACGGCCATCGACACCTTCAACCAAGTTCTGCTGCGCCTGCTGGCGTCCACTCCGCCGGGCAAGCTCAACATTACCATCATTGATCCGGTCCACCTCGGGCAGAGCTTTGCCGGAATCATGCACCTGGCCGATTTCGAGGAAAACCTGATCAACCACCGGATCTGGACCCAGTCGGGCGAGATCGAGCAGCGCCTGGCGGACCTCGGCGCGCACATGGAGAAGGTCATCCAGATGTACCTGCGCAATGAGTACGCAACGATCGCGGAATACAATGCGCGGGCCGGCAACATCGCGGAGAAATACCACTTCCTCGTCCTGGCCGACTTCCCGGCGAACTGCACTGACCTCGCCTTCAAACGTCTCCTGAACATCGCGGCGAGCGGGGCGCGGTGCGGGGTATACATGCTGATCCACCGGGACACCCGGCAGCATCTGCCCGAGACGCTCCTCGATACGTTGCGACAGAACAGTGTGACGTTGTCCCACTCCGGGTCCGAGTTCGCCCTGCAGGGACCCAAACTGGCTGGGGTGCGTCTGAAGCTGACACCGGCGCCGAACGCGGAACTGGCAACGGAGTTCCTGCGTCAGGTGGGAACCCTGGGACGCGAAGCCGGAAAGGTCCGGGTCCCGTTCGCACAGGTGATGCCCGACCCCACCCACCTCTGGAGCCAGGACACCACCGAGGAACTGCGCGCCCCCATTGGTCGTACCGGCGCCACCAAGCTGCAGTACCTCGCACTCGGCAAAGGCACCCGGCAACACGCGCTGGTGGCCGGCAAGACCGGTTCCGGCAAATCCACGCTGTTCCACGTGATGGTCAACAGCCTCGCCACCTGGTGCAGCCCGGACCAGGTGGAGTTCTATCTGGTCGATTTCAAGAAAGGCGTTGAGTTCAAGTGTTACGCTTCATGGCGCCTGCCCCATGCCCGGGTGGTCGCCATCGAGAGCGATCGCGAGTTCGGCCTGAGCGTGCTCCAGAAGGTCGATGACGAACTCCGGCGTCGCGGCGACCTGTTCCGGAAACTGGGCATTCAGGACCTCGCCGGACATCACCGGGCGAGCGGCGGCCAACCCCTGCCGCGCGCCATCCTCCTGATCGACGAGTTCCAGGAATTCTTTGTCGAGGACGACCGGATCTCCCAGACCGCCTCGGTGCTGCTGGACCGCATCGTCCGCCAGGGCCGCGCCTTCGGCATCCATGTGATCCTGGGATCCCAGACGCTCGGCGGCGCCTACACCCTGGCCCGCACCACGCTGGGACAAATGGTCGTCCGCATCGCCCTGCAGTGCAACGAAGCCGACGCGCTGCTGATCATGGATGACACTAATCCGGCGCCCCGGCTGCTCACGCGTCCCGGCGAAGGCATCTACAACGACATGGCGGGCATGATTGAAGGCAACAGTCCCTTCCAGGCGGTGTGGCTCGACGACCAGGACCGCGACCGGGTCTTGGAGGACATCCGCCGTCGGGCCGACACCAGCGGATATGGCTCCCGCCATCCGTTCGTGTTCGAAGGCAACGCCACAGCGCTGGTGGGCACCAATGTCGAATTGGCGGATGCCCTGGCGGAGCCGCCGTCGAAGCCCCCCGTTTCCGCCCGCCTTTGGCTGGGCGCCCCGAATTCCATCAAAGGGCCCACCAGCGCGGAGCTCCGCCGGCAAAGCGACCATCACCTGCTGATTATCGGACAGCGCGAAGATGCGGAACTCGCGTTGATTGGCCTCGGCCTGCTGGGACTGGCCGCCCAGTTCCCCAAGGATGCCCTGAAGCTAGTGGTGTTGGAGAGCACCGTTCCCGGCTCGAATCGCCAGGTCCTGTTGCAACAGATGATCGCCACCCTGCCGGTACCGCCCGTGGCCGGGAGAGCGGGGGAACTGGCGGCGGTCATCGGGGATCTTCATCAGGAGCTGAAGAGGCGAATGGAGAACGCCTCCGGAACTGCGCCCACCACGGTCCTGTTTGTCCAGGGACTCCAGACGTTCAAGAAGCTGGTCGTGGAGGACGAGTTCAGCCTCGCGGGCGAAGACCTCGGAAGTCCCGCGGGACAGTTCCGGGACCTGCTCGCCAATGGGTCCGCCGCGGGCATCCACATCGTGGTCAGTTGCGATACCTATCACAACCTGGTCCGCAGCCTCGGCCGAAAGTCCCTGAACCATTTCGGGCTCCGGGTCCTGTTCCAGATGAGTGCCGACGACTCCTCCAGCCTGGTCGACACCCCCAAGGCCAACACGCTGGGATTGCATCGAGCCCTGCTCCACCACGAGCAGGAGGGCTGGCTCGAAACCTTCCGCCCCTACGCCGTACCGGATTCCGTTTGGCTGGACTCCGCCCGGACCTCGCTGGCC
>JBGAPN010000242.1:0-7698 GCA_044221235.1 Limisphaerales bacterium | reverse complement strand
TTTTCGCGGGGTTCGGTGCGGGGATTGTCATGATCCTCACACGGCAAAGACACGGCTTCCCGGCAATTGGCTGTGCCTTCGATGCCATAACGGCGGGGATTCGCGTGCACCGGTGATCAATCCGGTCAGCCACAGTTTTCACCGGGTCTTCGGCTTCGACTCCCGGGGCGTGGCGACCAATCTCGATCTCACCACCTATGCCGCCGCAGACCTGACGAAATCCGGAGGGGAATGCGTCAACTGCCACATGCCGCAGACGACGTACATGCAGCGGCACCGGCGGCACGACCACGGATTCACCATTCCGGATCCCTTGCTAACCCGGCAGCATGGAATTCCGAATGCCTGCAACCGGTGTCATCAGGACCGCAGCGTGGATTGGGCGGTGGAGTGGGTGGACCGCTGGTACGGTTCAAAAATGCAGCGCCCCAGCCGGGCCCGGGCCGACGCTCTGGCCCGTGCTCGCAATGGCGAGTCCGGGGCCCACAAGCCGCTCCTGGGTCTGTTGTTGAACGAGGAGATTCCTTATTGGAGGGCCGTGACCGCCGGAATGCTCCGGCCGTGGTCCGCCGAACCCTCGGTGGCCACCGCCTTGATGGCGCGCATGGAGGACACCAATGCACTCGTCCGCGCCGCGGTGATTCGCTCCCTGGAACCCACGTTGGAGGGACAACCGGCCCGGAGGGCGGCGGTCTCACGGCTCCTGTTGGATCCCATTCGGGATGTTCGCGTCGCCGCCGCCTGGGCCCTGCGTTCCACAGTCGATCCGGCGTCCATGGCCGGCCGGGATTTGGTGCGGTCCCTGGAGGTGAATGCCGATCAACCCTCGGGCCAGATGCTGCTTGGGGGTTACCAATTGGCGCGAAACAACCGCGCCGCCGCACTGGCCCACTACCAGCGCGCCCTCGAATGGGATCCGAACTCCGCGGTGATTCACCAGGAATTGGCCGTCCTTCTCTCCAGCCTGGGTCGAAATGCCGATGCCATCCCGCATTTGGAAAAGGCCTGCGCCCTTGAACCCCGGAATGGGCAGCTCCGCTTTCTGCTGGCGCTCGGTTGGAACGAGCTGGGCCAGCCCCGCAAGGCGGTGGAAATGCTGCAGGCCACCGTCGAGTTGGACCCGCGCCATGCCCGCGCGTGGTACAATCTCGGTCTCGCACTGAATGCCGTCGGCCAGGCGGAAGACGGATTGGTTGCGCTGCTGCGCGCGGAATCCCTGCAGCCGGAAGACCCCGGCATTCCGTACGCGCGGGCGACGATTCTGTCCGGCCTGGACCGCACCGCGGAAGCCCGGCAGGCCGCTTCGCGCGCCCTCGAAATCCAGCCGGGATATCCTCCGGCCCAGCAGTTCCTTCAACTGCGACGTTAGGGCGGGTCCCGATCCCGCAGCATCCGTGCGGTGGAGTTCTGCTGATTGGACGTCGATCCGTGGTCCGGGCACACTCGGCGCACATGATCGGCTCGCTGATCCAGCCGGAAATCCGCGAACTCATTGAACGGCGCGACTTCGCGGCCTTGCGTACGGGCCTGATGAATTTTGCTGCGCCCGATCTGGCGGAGTTGCTGGGGGACTTGACGCCCGCGGAAACGGCCGTGGCGCTGCGGGTGTTGCCCGGGGATCTCGCCGCCGAAGTGTTCGAGTACCTCCCGCACGGTATCCAGGAGGGCCTGCTTCAAGCCCTCGGCGACCTGGAGGTGGCCACCATCCTGGAACAGTTGGCGGCGGACGATCGCACCGCGTTGTTCGAAGAGCTTCCGGCGAAGGTGACCCAGAAGCTCATCACCCTGCTCTCCCCCGAACAGCGGAGGATCGCGTCTCAGTTGCTGGGCTACCCCACGGACTCCGTGGGACGCCGGATGACGCCGGAGTATGTGGCCATTGAGCAGTCCTGGAAGGTTTCCGAAGTTCTCGCCCACCTTCGGCAATCCGGACGGGAACGCGAGCGCCTGGCCCTCAACCAATTGTTCGTGGTGGATTCGGTAGGCCGTTTTGTGGATTGGGTCCGGCTGACCAGCATTGTGACCGCCCCGCTGGACAAACCCGTGTCGGAACTGCTGGAGGGAACCCATTGGACGCTGAACGCCACGGACAGCGAGGACACCGCCGTCGCCGCCTTCAAGAAGTATGACGTTACCATTTTGCCGGTAGTGGACTCCAAGGGCGTTCTGCTCGGGGTCGTGACGGTGGACGACGTCCTCGACCTCGCCGAACGGCAGAACACGGAGGAAGTGCAGCGCTTGGGTGGATCCGAGGCATTGGACGCCCCGTACCTGGAAATTGGGCTCCTCTCGATGGTCCAAAAGCGGGCGGGCTGGCTGGCCGTCCTATTCCTCGGAGAAATGCTGACGGCAACGGCCATGGGACACTTCGCCGGGGAGATTGAGAAGGCGGTCGTCCTGTCCATTTTTCTTCCCCTGATCATTTCCTCCGGAGGGAATTCCGGCTCTCAGGCGACGTCCCTCATCATCCGGTCCCTTGCCGTGGGCGATGTGACCCTGTCGGACTGGTGGCGTGTGCTACGCCGGGAGTTGGCGGCGGGAATGATTCTAGGAGCCGTCCTGGCGGTCCTCGGGCTGGGGCGGATCTGGCTGTGGCAGGCGGCTGGGTTCTACGACTATGGCGCCCACCATGACCGCATTGCCTTCACGGTGGCTCTAAGCCTCGTGGGAGTGGTGCTGTTTGGGAGCCTGACCGGAGCCATGTTGCCGTTCCTACTTCGCTCCCTCCGGCTGGATCCCGCCGTGGCATCGGCTCCGCTCGTGGCCACGCTGGTCGATGTCACCGGGCTGGTCATCTACTTCACCATCGCCTTCTGGATCCTGCAGGGCAGCCTTCTCTGAAGGACGCGGGTGCGAGCCGGGACTTGGTTCCGCCGCCGCCTTGGTCCAACCTTGGCCCCACGTGAAGACCCTGCGAACACCGCGGCAACCCGGTTGGGACGGCTTGGGGAGGGAGGCTTGGTGGGTGTGGGCTCGCGCGTTTTTCCCGTTACTGATTCTGCTGGCGACGGGCTGCACCGTGTTCCGAAAGGAGGCCACCGCGACCGAGAATGTCTTCAAGACGCTGACGGGCGGGGGCGGAAAGACTCCCGCCACCAATGCCGTCGTTGAGCTTCAAACCACCGTGATGCGGGAGGCGGATCTCTACGTGGGGGCGATGGCAGAAGCAGCAGATGCGTTCCGTCAGAGGGTTCCGACCACGGAGGCTCGAAACCTGGCGCAGCAGTGGAAGGTTCAGCAGGCCATGGCGGCCTACATTGATGCCACGGGTGAGAATCCGGTACTCAATGCGGTGGACTTCGTGGTGCTGGCCTCCCTGTCGCGGGATGTGGTGGAACGTTACTGGGTAAAGGAGAAGTTCGGCGAGGCCGCCGTCCCGCTGCTGGAAACCCATCGACGGTTGGAGCACAGCTCCTGGAAGATTGTGGAGTCCGTGCTGGACCCCAGGGAGATCGTCGAACTGCGCGATCTCATTGCGGAATTCCACCGCCAGAACCCGGACCTCCGGTACGTCGCCGGAATGCGATTGCCCGACCTGGCTGTCAAGCTGGGACGGGTCCAGGAGGGGGAGACTCATTCCCGTTCGGGCGGCAATCTGCTTTCCCTGCTGTACCTGAATCCGCTCGCCGGACTTGATCCCGCCACGCAGGCCATCCAGCAGTCCCGAATCCTCGCGCAACGGATCAGCTACTACGTCGAGCGGATGTCGATGCTCTGGGGATGGCAGGCGGAACTGACCGCCTTTCAGCTCGCGGTGCAGCCGGAATCCCGTGAAGTCCTGACAAACTTCAATCAGGTGGCGCAGTCGAGCGTGTCCTTTGCCCACGTGGCCGATCAACTTCCCGGTCTCGTCAACACCCAGCGGGAAGCGGCCATCAACCAGATCTTTGACCGCCTGGCCACCGAGCGGACGAACCTTCTCGCCGATTTGGCCGGGGAGCAGGTGAAACTGCGGGCCCTGCTGGACGAGGCGCGCAGCACCCTGGCGGCCGGAGGTTCCGCCGCCACGTCGATCAACACCGCCATCCAGTCGCTCGACGCCTTCGTGCGGTACGTGTCTCCGCCCGATACCAACGCTCCCGCATCCACGTCCGACCCCAACCGTCGTCCGTTCAACGTGCTCGATTATGGAACCGCCGCCACTCAGATTGGCGTGGCGGCGGATCATCTGGCTGCCCTGCTCAAGGAGGCCCGCGACAGCGAACGGCAGGCCCGGGCCATCACCGATGCCGCTTCCCTGGAGGCCCGGGGCCTGCTCAATCACGCCTTCCGCCTTCTGGCGGTACTCATCGTGTTCCTTGGCGTGGTCCAACTGGCCGTGCTTTGGGCCTACCGACGCCTCGGCCATCCCGGGGCCGGATCGAAGGAACGGTAACCCCACTGGTCCAGTTCGCCGTTTCGGACACCGAGAGCAGCAGTGACCTGCCGACCCTCACCCTTCCCACCCGGTGAAACGACGAATGCGCAGTCTCGATCCAGGCGGCACCCGCCAGGCCTGCTTCTGGACTTGCGTGTCCCGGACGTTCAGTTCTCCCTCGGGGACATATTCTTGCGGTTAAACTGATGCTGTTTTCATGAATTCTTCCCGTATTCCTTCCCCACGCTTGACAAACGCACTGCTCACCCTGGTGCTGGGCGCCACCGTGCCCTCCGCCGTACTCGCCGGAGGCATTCAACTGTATGAAATCGCCACCCCGGACGTGGGACTGGCCTCGGCCGGATGGGCCGCGCGGGCACAGGATGCCTCGACGCTCTTCAAGAATCCGGCCGGCATGAGCCTGTTGGAAGGACAGCAGGTCGAAGGCGGCATGCAATTGACCTACGGCAGCGTGGAGTTCTCGCCCAACTCCAGCACGTCCGCCCGGCTCGGTTCGGATGACGGCGGCAATGCGGTCGGCGCCCTGCCCGCCATGAGCCTCTTTTACGTCCAGGAACTGGGGGACAAGTGGCGGGTCGGCATCGGAACGCTGTCGTACTTCGGGTTGATGCAGGACTACAGCGACAACTGGGTGGGGCGCTACTTCATCCAGGACGGAGCCCTGATCGGCATGAGCCTGCTGCCCACGGTCAGCTACCAGGTGAACGACTGGCTTTCCGTCGGTGCAGGACTGAACGCGATGTATGGCTACCTGAACAATCAGGTGGCGATTAACAACGTCGAGCCGGGCTACGGTGACGGTCAGTTGACTTTGACCGACCGCCAGTGGGGCTTCGGGGGCAACGCCGGCATTCTGATCCGCTGCAGTGACAAAACGCGTTTTGGCGTCAATTACCTGTCCCAGGTTGGCCTGGATTTTTCAGCCAGTCCGGACGTCACGAACGTGGGGCCCCTGATGCGGAACGCGCTCTCGCGGTTTACCAATGTCGATCTCGGGATGACGGTGCCTCAGATGGTGATGGCGAGCCTGTATCATCAGCTCAACGACAAGCTGGGCTTGATGGCCGACGTTGGGTGGCAGAATTGGCAGCAGTTCGGGATGGTCCAGGTGGGTGTGGATTCCGCCAATCCCCAGTCCCTGACCACCAATCTCAACTACCAGAACACCTGGCACGGCGCGGTGGGGGCCCAGTACCAACTGGCCCCATCCTGGCTGCTGACCGCCGGTGTGGCGTACGACAGCTCGGCGGTCGAGAGCCAGGACCGGACCGTCATGCTGCCCATGGGCCGCGCCCTGCGGACCGGACTGGGGGTCCAGTGGATGTTGAACCAGAAGCTGAGTCTGGGCGCCGCCTACGAATTTTTGTGGAGCGGCGACATGAGTGTCGATCAGGGCGAAGACGCGTCCCTCCGCGGACGGGTGGCCGGCAGCTTCAATGACGCCTGGTTCTCATTCTTCACGGTGACCCTGAACTGGAAGCTTTGACGGCCTCCGCCGGGCACTATGCCCAGCCCAACCCAAAGTACGGAAGGGATCGCCATGAACCTGTTTCCCCGCGCCATCGGAATCGCGTTTGGCGGCGCCATGCTGCTGCTCACCTCGGGCTGCAATACGGTTTCGGTCCAATCGAAGGAGTATCTCGGGCTGCCCAACTATCCGCCGTCCAATCCCGACAGCATCCAGATTGTCTACCAACCACCGAATGTGCCCCACGTGCGGGTGGGCGAGATCACGGTGGAACCCCAGGGGAATCCCACCACCCAGGAAATCGAGCAGAAGATCCGCGCGGCCGCCGCCCCCATGGGAGCCAATGCCGTCGTGATCGTCATGGACCGCACGATGCTCCTCGGTGCCACCGTGGTTGGCGGTCCCTGGTGGGGTGGCGCCTCGGTGGTGCCGAACACGGGGCGTGTAATCATCGGAGTTGCCGTGCGGTTTAATCCGTGACGCGGCCCAAGGACCGCATTTTGCCAGTACTTCAGCTTGAACTATTCCCACTCATGAAATTGTCAGCTTGCCTTCCCATCGTTGTCGCGCTGCTGCTGCCGGCCGCGGCGCAGGTTCCCAATTCCGGCCTGGCCATGGCTATCGTCCAGGCGCGCCAGCAGAACGCCACCCTGATGCAGCAATACTCCTGGAGCTGCCGGACGCAGGTGCAGGAAAACGGGTCCGACAAGGACACCCGGATCGACACGGTGACCTGGGGTCCCAACAACCAGCCGCAGCATACCCTGCTCAGCGACGACGCCAATCCGCTGCCCCGCGGTTTTTTCCGGAGGCGCATTGCAGAGAATGAACGTCAGCAGACGGATCAGTATCTCCAGGGTCTCCGCACCTTCCTCCACCAGTACACCCTCCCCACCGCCGGACAGGTTCTGAACTTCATCAGTTCCTCGGTCATCCCCGCTCCGGGACCTGACGGCGTGGTACAGATCTCGGGCGGAAGCGTGGTCGTTCCCGGCGACACGATGTCGCTCTGGATCTACGCGCCCACCAAGCAGACGCGTCGGATGACCCTCATGACCACCTACCAGGGCGATTCCATCAACGTGACCGCCACCTGGAAATCGCTGTCCAACGGCCTGAATTATATGGCCTATGCCCAGATAAACATTCCGGACAAGAACATGACGGTCCTCATCCAGAACTACGATTTTATCAACCAGAACCAGTAGTTCGACAGCTTCCTCAGAAGATCACGTTCCGATGCACAGCGGCCTGGGAGGTCCACTCCCAGGCCGATTCGTTTGGGGCGGCGGACCGAATGCCACCGTCGCGGGATCAGCGTGGCGTCCAAGGGCTGTAGCCCTGGGTGAGTGTCTTGATCCGCACGAGGTACATGTCCGCGGTGATGTACAGGCTGGAACCGTCGTCACCCCAGGCGCAGTTACCGGTCGCCTCGCCGGTCTGGAGCGTTCCCAGGTGCTTGCCCGACGGGCTGATCACCAGCACGCCACCGGGCCCCGTCGCCCAGAGATTGCCGTGCACATCGACCTTGAGCCCGTCCGGAAGTCCTTTGCGCCCCTGATCCAGGAAGGACTTCATGTCGAAGAAGAGCCGTCCGTTGGCCAGGGGTCCATCCGCCTTCACGTCGTACGCCATCGTCACCGGGCGGGCTGGGTCGGAGACATTCACATAGAGCGTCTTTTCGTCCGGAGACAGTGCGATGCCATTCGGGAACGTCAGCTCACCGGTGAGGAGAATGGGTTGGGATTTGGGACGGAGCAGATACACCCCATTCACCACTAATTCCTTCAACGGGCTGGCATTGCCATCCACCAATCCGTAGGGCGGATCTGTGAAATACAGGTTGCCGTTG
>JBGAPN010000241.1:0-7705 GCA_044221235.1 Limisphaerales bacterium | reverse complement strand
AAGGCGCGGGCGCAGTCAACCTCGTCGTCCTGCGGGGGGATGATTCGAACCTGGGGCCGATCACGGTGAACTACGTCACGAGCGATCTCACAGCCGAGGCGGGATCGGATTACCAGGCGGTCTCCGGAACGCTGGAGTTCCAGGCGAATGAAACCGTCAAGAACCTGTCGATTCCGATTTCCCGGGATGCCCTCGTCGAAGGCGGGCAGACCTTCCGCGTGACCTTGAGCAACGCGACGGGCGGGGCTACGCCGGGAAGGACGACAACCACCGTGACGATCCAGGACAACGACTGCTTGGTGGTGCCGCCGTTCGAATCCGGGCTGGCAGTCCGGCGTGATGGGGAGGTCAACATCCTCACCTGGGCTGGCGGCGGACAACTGCAAAGGGCGGACCGTGTGGAGGGACCATGGCAGACCCTGGCAGCCGCCCAGAGCCCACTCACCGTCCGGTCCCGGGTGCCCGAGACTTTCTATCGGGTCCAACATCCCCGGCCGGTGATGCTCTATGTTCCTTCCGACTACGATCCCCAGACGCCGCTACCGTTGGTTATGGCCCTGCACGGCGCTTCCAGCAGCGGGCGGGACGTGGAGAACTACATGAAGTTGCGCGCCCTGGCGGAAGCGCGGCGTTTCCTCTACTGCTACCCAAACGGCTCGCCTTATTCCCCGGGCGGCTACATCTGGCACGCATTTGCATGGAACGCCGCCGACGCTGCCGCCCTCGGTTTCACATACGTTGATGATGCCGCCTATCTGCGCAGCGTGATTGAGGAGGTCGGCAGGAGCTTCGCTGTCGACCGCAAGCGCGTCTTCCTTACTGGCCATTCGAACGGGGGCAACATGGCGGATCGAATGGCCTTCGAGTCTGCCGACCTGGTGGCCGCCATTGCCAGCCAGGCGGGCCCTTCCCGCCCTGATTTGGGATATCGCCGGCCTTCGGAGCCCGTGAGTGTTCTCCACATCCACGGCACCGCCGACAGCACATTCAGTTATGCCGGTGGCTATGGGACAAACCCCAATTCGCCCCGATATCTTAGCGCCGTGGAGAACATCCAGACCTGGGCCGACTATAACGGCGCCACCAATCCCGTCAGCGACCCTACACCCACCCTGGATGCCACCACGGACGTGGCGAGTCTGGACACGGTCGTCACCCGCTACACGACATTCCCGCTAGGCGGCGCCGTGGAATTGTGGACGATCAATGGTGGCCAGCACCTTCCGACACTCTCCTCGCAGTTCTCGTCCCGGGTGATTGATTGGCTCCTGGCTCATCCCAAGCCATGAACTTTCCGGCTCCCACAGTTACCAACCAGCCCATCCGGCGCGACCCAGCCACCGCCGTCAGATCTGAATCACTACATAGGAGCAGGCCCGATCAATCGCTTGTACCGGGTCGTATTCCCGTATCCCATCGATGAACGGTGAAAAAGCCATGCGTGATGGGACTCCGGCCGGAGGTGGCGATCGTTCACAAGGCGATCCGACAATCCCATCCCAGCTACTGCACCCGTCTGCTGAAGCCGGGTTTCACCTGAAGCGGCTCGAATCGATTCGCGCATTCGCCAGTGATTGGTGGCGACGCAACCACTCCCAGTCGTGAACACAACAGCTCCCTGCAGAAAATGTGGCGCACCCATCTCGGCGGATGCCCGGGACGGGGTGTGCCCGGGGTGCCTGTTCCACCTGGCGAGTGCCACCGTTTCCGATGGTGTGTCGGCAGGTGCCGATGAGGCACCCGGGCTGCAACGTCCGGCTTTGCCCTCATTTGGCGACTTTGAACTGCTGGAGGAGATCGCCCGTGGCGGCATGGGAGTGGTCTACAAGGCGCGGCAGAAGAGCTTGGACCGGCTGGTAGCGGTGAAGCTGATTCTGGCGGGGCAGTTCGCCGGAAAGCAGATCGCGCAACGGTTCAAGAGCGAGGCCATTGCGGCGGCAGTTCTCCAGCATCCGAACATCGTCGCGGTTCACGAGGTGGGGGTTCACGACGGCCAGCACTTCTTCTCGATGGATTACGTCCAGGGCCAAAACCTGGCAGAACTGGTCGGGCAGCGTCCGCTCCCGCCGCGGAATGCGGCCCGATACGTGAAGCTGATCGCCGAGGCGATTCATTATGCCCACGGCCAGGGCATCCTGCATCGCGATCTCAAGCCGTCCAACGTGCTGATTGATGCGGCGACCGATCAGCCGCGCGTCACCGATTTTGGCGTGGCCAAGCGGCTCAACGAGGAGTCTGGCCTGACCGTGACGGGCCAGATATTCGGTTCACCCCATTTCATGCCGCCCGAACAGGCCAGTGGTGGACGCATCAAGGTTGGCCGCGCCAGCGACGTGTTCGGCTTGGGCGGCATCCTGTACTTTCTGCTCACGGCACGGGCCCCATTTCAGGGTCAGACCGTGGAGGCGACCCTCCAACAGGTGCTGCATGCCGAGCCGGTGCCGCCGCGGTTGTTGAACCCGACCCTTCCGCGCGACCTGGAAACGATCTGCCTGAAGTGTCTGCAAAAGGCTCCTGAACGGCGCTATCCTTCCGCGCAGGAATTGGCCGATGAACTCGACCGGTTCATGCAGGACGAGCCTATTCATGCGCGGCCTGTTTCCCGGCTGGAGAAAGTCCGGCGCTGGTGTCACCGCAAGCCGGCGATCGCGGCCCTCGCAGCCGCGACCACGGTGCTCCTGCTGGCCGTTGTGGTCGGCTCGCCCATCGCCCTCTATCGCATCGAGCGGGCGCGAACCGAAGAGGCGTCCCAGCGGGGTCTCGCACAGGAAGCCGCACGGCGGGCACGCCGTTTCCTCTACACTTCGGACATGAACCTCGCCCAGCAGTCGCTGAAGCAAAACAATCTCGGCCGAGCGCGCCGCTTGCTGGACCGGCACCGGCCCAAGGAGGGCGAGGAAGACCTTCGCGGATGGGAGTGGCGATACCTCTGGCAACAGACCCGCAGCAGCGCATGGCTTACACTCACCAGCCGGACAACGTTCGGAATCTCCACCAGCTTCTCACCAGATGGCACCCAATTGGCCGTGGGATGGGGTGGAGGTCGGGTGGAATTATGGGACATCCCGAATCGACGGCTCGTTCGAGTCCTGACGGAGGGCGGGCAATGGAGCCCAGGGCGCGCGACCTTTTCTCCAGTGCGCAATCTCCTGGCAGCCACCCCCGAACCCGGGCTGGTCAAACTGTACGACCTTGATTCGGGTACCGAATCGATCTTCTGGCGGACGCCCGATCGCGGCGAGTGGTCCATCCGCGATCTGGTGTTCTCGCAGGATGGCTCCAAGTTGATCATCTACGCCGGAGAATTGGCTAATGACGCTGGGGTTTGGGTGGTGGATACCGCCTCATCGGGTGTCGAAAGCCACTTCTCGACTCATCCCGGGCGAACATACGAGCAGGGAACGGGCGCACAGCTTTCCTCCGACAACCGGCGTCTGTATCTGGCTCGATCCGATGCTTTGCGCCACCAATACAGGATCGTGTGTATCGATCTCGCCCTAGGCAAGGAACTCTGGAAGACCGATCTGGAGCGGGATGAAGGAGTGACCTCACTTGCCTTGTCGCCCGATGGGTCTCTGCTGGCCTCGGGCTCCGGGTTTGAAGATCCGACCATTCGAATCTGGGATACAGCGACAGGCAGGAACCTTCATCGGCTCGACCGACACACCGCATGGGTTTGCGACCTGGAGTTTTCCCGGGACGGGCGGCGGCTGATCTCCGCCGGGTCGGATCAATCGATTCGAGTCTGGGATACCGACACCTGGACCGATACCCAGGTGTTACTTGGTCACACCGATGAGGTCTTCGACGTTGCGATGTCCGAGGCAAAACATCTTCTCGCCAGCGTGAGCAAAGACGGAGATCTGATGTTGTGGAGAGAGGACGAAATCAACCCCACCCCTGGATACCGTCGGCTGCCGGAGAGACTCAGGTCGGGTGACGTCCACCTGTTGGATCGCTCACGAGCGTTGCTGCTTCCGCCGGGCCAGCCGCCGGAGTTGATCGATCTCAAGCGCAATGCCCCGACGCTGCCGTTGGCTGAGGTTGGAAGCTCCGACAATGTGTTGGGCTGTTATGGCACAAACATCCTCTGCCACTGGGATGGAGCCAATCAGATCCTCGTTAGCGAATTGCGCGGTACCGAGATTGTTCAGACCGGAACTGTTCCCGTGAATTCCGGAATCCGCCCAGCGGGTTTCGCGTACAGCCCGGCGCGCCAGCTCCTGGCGTGGACCGATGGAACCTCCTCGGCGACTGTCCACCTGGCGAGCCTCGCATCGCCCAGCCGTCAAATTGAAGTGAACAACGACGTCCCGCGACAGTTTTTCCTTCGGTTCAGTGATGACGGAGACTACCTGGCAGCCAGTCCAAAGGAGGCGGGTTCGCTGCGAATCTGGAAGGTCGAGACCGGGCAAAGCGTGGTCTCCATCAACCAGCGCTTCAGGTTTGGAATCTTCGCTGCCGGTTCTCCGACGTTCATACTGTCAGAGACGTCACCGAGTGACGGATCCATCGACCATGAGATCCTATTCTACAATTTGGCCCACCCTGACTGGACACCCCATCGTGTTCACGGAAAGTTTGATCTAACGGACCTGGCGTCTTCGCCCGACGGGAAGCTGGTGGCTTCAACTTCCAACAGCGGTTACCTGGAATTGTTGGATCCAATCAAGGGCGAATTGGTCGAATCGATTAAAGGCCATATGAACGGCGCCCACGGGGTCGCTTTCTCCCCGGATGGACGACGATTGATTACCACTTCGGGCGGACGGGAGGCGGTCAAGCTCTGGGATGTGGAGACCCGTCAGGAGTTGCTGACGTTGCCCGGCATCGGCGGATCGCTGGACAAAGCCAGGTGGAGTGTCGATGGCGACTCGATCCTCGTTGGCCCGATTTGGCAGGCTTGGACAGCCCCATCCCTGGAAGAAATAGAAGCGAGGGAAGCGAAGGAGAGACCCAGGTCGGGAAACCGTGAACTTGAGACCGGGAGGCCGTGGCATCTCTGAGACATGGGGCGGCGAACGGGCCAGATAAATGCCACCCCACCAGCCGTGGCCACCCTGATGCGACCTCAAGGCCGCAGTCGTGCGACTGTGAAGGCGAACACTCAGCAGGGTGAAAGTCCCGGCCAGACGGAGTGTTCACCCGTCTGCTATCGAAGGCTACTGCGTCGAGCCAATCCGGTGGTTTGCTTCACAGGGGTTGTTCAGTCTGGAACACAGCTCCTGCAAATACGGTTAGTCTCGCTGAGACCCCACTGACATGAGAGGCGGAGGCAGGAGATCCGCAAGTCCGGTTCGGAGGGAGGGGTGGCGCTGACCACGCCATCGCTACCTCCATCCAAGAATCCAACCTCAGGTTCCGGCTCGCTGGTTTTTGGGTAGCCCGGCCGGCGGTCAGTCGGACCAGGTGCAGAGTGAGGCAACGTGGGCGGCGGAACCGTCCCGGAGCCAGCCATCCAGCTGCGCCTGATCCTTGAGCTGCTGTCCCCGTCGACGCGGCACCACGACGAAGCGCGTCTCCAATTCCGCCAGGGCCGTGAGGTCGCTCCACAGTTTCTCAAACTGCGCCACCGGGAAGACATCCTCCTGCCCGTGACCCCAGCGCTTTTTCACGTCCTTGAGGGTCACATAGGTCGGCAACCGGGCGGCCAGAGTGCGGATCGCCGCGGTGACCTTCCCAGCCGATGTCTCGCCAGCCAGGATGTCGTCCCGCGTCAACTCCATCACGGCCAGGAACCGGTCGAGATCGATCCAGGTGGTCATGGAGTTGTAATAGCTGAGGCGGAACTCGTCCTCCTCCCGCGGCATCGCCAGTCCTTCCACCAGACGCGGCCGGCCGTTCACCCGGGCCAACCCTCCGCCCCGGTCCTCCAGACGCCGGGTGATGACCTCAAACGTCAGGCACCCGCCGCCGTCCAGATGCCGGCCCAACATCATCGGGTCCACATCCGCGCCGAGGGTGTCCACGTTGTGCAGAAGAAGCGTCTTCAACTGCGGCCGCTCCCGCAGCAGCCGGGCCAGGACCCCGTTGCGCAACAGATTTGGAATCTCGAAGAAATGTCCCACCGGATGCAGGCACTGCAGCGGGACGTTATCCGTGTAATCCCCCGCCTCGCCGGCCGAGCGGGCCCATCCAATCAATGCCGCCCGCAGGCTGTCCCGCACCTTCTGCTGCTGCACGTCGAGCACTTGCTGCGGCATTTCCTCCCACTGGAACCGCAGGTCGCGCTCGGTGGGAATCAGGCGCAATCCAACGCTGCGGCCGGGAGACAGGTACAACGGGCCCTCATACCCGTAGTTTGAGACCCGCTTCAAAAATTCCTCGGTCGGCTGGTGGGTGGCATAGCTGGTGGTGAAGAGGTGCGGCAACGGTGTTCCAGCGAGGCGCGAGACACGGCGGGACTTGGCCAGGTGGGTTTCCAGGAAGGTGCGATGCCCTCCGTCGAGCTTGGCGTAGGGATGCAGCGCCTTGCAGGTGCCCGCCCCGCCCGTCCAGCGCGAGCCTGCCCCGGCCGCCAGGGTCACCACCGCCACCTCGCCCCGGGCCAGCGACGACAGTCCCCGCTCCCGCAGGCGTGCTGACTCCGGATCCCGCCCATCCACCGGAAGGCGCACCACGTCCTCCGGTTCCACATCCTCGATCTGGGTATCGGGACGCAGCCGGTTCTGGACCAGTCCGATCCGGCCTTCGCGCAGGTCGGCCCGGATCTGCTCATGTTGGGCGCGGTCAAAGCCGTTCTGTTCCAGCAATTCGGTCAGGGAGGCCGAGCCACCCGATTCGCCGCGCCCGCGGGGCAACAGGACATCAAACAACGTCTGAACCAGACCCCGCAGTTCCGGTTGGTTGCGCGCGGCCGCACCGAATTTGTCGAGCTCGGCACGACGTACGGACGACAACTCGCGCCGATCGGCCCGGAGCAGTGCAGGCACCACGAGTGCATAATAGCCCGGTGGCATTAGAGCCGCCGGTCCCTCCAGTAGATCCGCATACGTGCCCCGTTCGTTGATGGCGTAATCGAACACCACGGGATCCATGGCGAAGGGCAGCGCGCTTTGAAGTTCCCGCTTCGACGACAACATGATCTCCCGCAGCCGCGCCTGGGCCTCCGCCTTTCGATGCGGGGCGAAGATGAACCCCATGCCGCCGCCGGACATTCCCCCCAGCATCCAGAAGCCCCAGAAGTCGCCCCCGAACGCCTCACGGCAGCGTGCGATGAGCCGCTCGGTGAACGCATTCGAGGCCCAGGGGATGATGGTCTGGATGGGCTGCATGAAGTTGCGGGTGGTGGCCGCACCCAGGGCCCGGATGTCGCCCCGCTTCAGGGCCGCGATGACTTCGTCCAGCACGCCCAGCGCGTCCTGGCGTCCACTCCACTCGGCGGCGCAGCGAAGCAGATACTTCTCCGTCACCATTTCCAGGATCGGCCCGACGTTCTGCGCCATGCCACCATGGACCACCACCAGGGAATCCATGAGCGCCTGACGGGCGGACTCCGGGATTTCGTCCCGGGAAAACACATGGTGAACCGGCATCAGCCGGCCGCGGGAAATTCCGTGCTCCGGATCGCCGGCGGAAGCGGCCACCCCGGTGATCAGCTTGATGCCGGGCCAGACGCCGCCCGAGTCCTGCCAGCCGCCGCCGGAACCCCCCAGCCATTCTCCCAGCAACGCCCGGGCGAGCACGATGCGGCGGTCCGGTTCGG
>JBGAPN010000240.1:0-7715 GCA_044221235.1 Limisphaerales bacterium | reverse complement strand
CCAATTGCGTCGGATCCCGTATCCCACCGCCCAAACGGCGGCGACCAGGGTCCAACACAGGGAATAGAGTTGATCCCGAAACAGGCCGGCCACTCCGCGCTCATCGGCAAAGAACGACTCCGGATGGGGCAGTGATTGCAGGAGCAGGAGCAGTGGGGCGGATCCCAGTACGAGCAGTGGGGTGAGGCAGACGACGGTAAAGGCGAGCACCAAAGCCAGGGCTAGGGACCGGACGGAGGTCCATTCCTGACTGGGAATGAGGCGCCCCAAGCCACGTCGGCAACCTGGGATCAGGGCGAGGGCACCCCCGGCAAGGGCCAGGATCGAGAAAGCGCCGACGGCTCCGACCAGGGGCCAGGTCCCGTCGGCGGGATCGGCTTCCAGGTCGGGAGTGAGGGCGGAGTAAGTAATCAAGAGGTTGAATCCCACCCCCAACAGGAGGAGCCCCGCACTCCACAGACGGGACAGCCACCGTGCGGAGGGCGATTCCAGTCCGATGTAGGCGAGTACGCACAAACCGGCGAAGAGCACTACTTCCCAGGAAGCGACCAGGAACGAGCCCAGTTCACCTCCGACAAGCAGCCCCAATCCGGCGCAGCCGAGGAGCAGTCCGAGACCGGCCACCACCCGGGCCGTGAGCCGGCGCCAGCCCGTTCGCAGAGGAGGGGCGGAAACAGCCGGGACTTCGCCATTCCCGGGCGGCTGTTGGGACGGATTTTCCATGGATTGAGTAGTGCTGAGTCTCCGAACGGCTGGAGGGGACCGCGAGAAGATTGTTACCCTGCAAGGGGCTGCTTTGCCGTTTGCCAGGACACCGAGAGCAAAAGTTCTGCCCATGGGATGTGAGTCACCAAGCCAAGTAGCCCCGTTCGGAGAGGTTCGACCTTCGGGCGTCAGCAACAGGCGCGGCCTCCGACACACGTCGAGGCCAGCGCGGTGGATTTGCAATTGAGGGTGGGTCGGGGAGAAAACACCCTTCTTGCGTTTAGTCAGAGACCCTGTCCCCTGCTATACCCCCGACTCGCCACGGTCCGTCGCCCGACACGAAGGCGAGGACGTTTTTCGCGCCCTGTTCCTGTCCGGCGATTACTTATACGTAGCCACACAGATCCCGGATCTGGTCTGCTTCGATGTGGCAGGCGAGACCAACCTGGTTGCCATGGGGCGTCAGGCGCTCCCCGGGCTTGTGACCTGGATGGCTGCGGATGGAACCCGTCTGCTGCTGTCCGGCGAAAATACGCGATGGCTCCAGATCCGTTCCCTGGAGGACCCGGTACACCCCAGCCCGATCGGCGAGATCACCAATCTGCCGCCTTCCAGCTCCGTGGTTTTTCGCGCTTCCGGCCTCTACCTCACAGGGCTCAATTCCGGGCTTGCGGTCTATGATGTTTCAGACCCGAAGGCCATCCGGCGTGCGGCGGGCAATTCGGCGGTTCGCGCTTCACAGCTGGCCGCCGACTCCCGGGCGCTGTACGCCGCGAGTGATTCGGAACTGGGGGTGCTGCCCTGGCTGAGTGAACCGCCGGCCTACCGGGCCATGGATGTGGGGCAGGCCAATGACGGCTTCTGCTTCCGGATGAGAGGCATTCCCGGCAGCACGGCCCGCATTCTCCGGGGAACCGGACCAGGCTCCCTTCAGGGCTGACGCGAGATTCGGTTTGGGGATCTGCTGGTCGAAGTTCGCCATCCGGAGGTCACGAACCGCGCGTTGTACCAAGTTGTCCTCCCGTAGCAGTCCGGGATCCGGCTCACGCGGGGACTTGGAGTACCGCGTGGCTCCATCCTCGCACGTCTGCCCTTCGCTTGCGAAGGGTCCGGAGTGGCAGGCGCCCCAAATGCGGATGACGCCGTCCCAAGTGGGCAAGGTTCTGCCCGAGAATCCACCTACTCAGCCCCGACGCCGACCAGGCGGAAATAAGTGACAGAATCGCGCGGCAGACTGGATGAAAATTCGGCCCATGGCCATTGGGGTTCCGGTTCAGGCGGCGTTGACAAGGACCCGGTGATCAAATCTTGCTGCCAGCTCCAATGGACAAAATCGGTTGATACTTCCAGGCGATACCGGGCGTGCGTGCGAACTTGGGCCGAGAGTCTGAGGTAGTTCTGGGCGGCATATTGAAGGGGATCGATGGTGAGCCGCTGAACCCCTGGGGGAAGCCTCGGATAGACCGTTGGCGTGGAAATCTGGAGAAGCTTGGGTGCATCCAGGTCGCTGCTGCCGAGCCCGACCAGGGTGAGCGGGATCGCCACTTTCTCCGAGGCCAGTTCGTAAGTGTCACCCGAGCTTGAATCCCAGACCTGGAGGGTCACCTGCGTGGAGCCCCCAGGCTCGGTCCCGGGAATGGAGACCACTCCCAGTGCAAAGAGACCGTCCGCGGTCAGCCCGGAACTCGGCATCCCACTGATCGGGTTCAAAACCAACTGTCCGTCTCGACTCAAAATCTGGATCCGGCCCGAGGATTTGGACAGCCGGTCGCCGTTGTGGCGCAGCAGGTACGGCCGAAGGGAAGGATCCATTCCCCCAATGTTGTTCAATGAAACCGTCCCCTGAGCCAGCGCTGCACCCGGGAGAAGCATCAACAGGAGGATTGTGATTTTGGAAAGTCTGATTGGCATGAATGGAAACAGAGTTTGTTTGATTCGAATGTCAACGATGAAGAAATCCTCTCGAACATCCACCCCAAAGTGAGATCGGCTTTGATGATAGCTTCTTTGGGGGTGAGCTGTCGGGCGCTTTGATTTGAGCGTCTTCGGGACCGCGAGACCGTGACTTCCCGCAGCGTCGGTGTGGCGTGCCGCGCTGACACAGGCGGCTGGATAGCGCATTCGCAACCGTGAAATGTCGGTGGAACAGAGGTTGAGGGTATGGTCGTCAGGAATGCATGGCTCTTGGTAAATGCGGGGAGCGGCAGCGGGAGGTTTCCCTGCGAAGCCCGCAGAGCTGGAAGGAGGGGAGAATCTCAATTGAAGTGCGAACGGATTCGACCCAACTGGAATTCCCGCTCTTCTGAATCTGCCTCATTTGTTTGCATTGCGGGGATTGCCTTCCGATTCGGGAAGACCGCTGAATTGCCTGCCGGGATTTTCCTTGTTCGGAATCAATTGGCAGCCTTATCAGTACCTTGAACTCGAAATCACGCTCCAACAGACAATGCGCCATGGGACATGTCTAACACGCTGGGAAATTCAGCCCTGCACGTAGTTGAAGATCGTTGGCGGGAGGTATTCGTCAGTTACTCCCATGAAGATTGTGGGTGGGTGTCCGCCCTCGACCTCGATAAGTCGGTAGATAGCACCGAGCGAGCTGCGTTTTGGATTGATCGATGCGGAGTGCACCCTGGAAACAGATGGAACCAACAAGCTGAAGAAGCTCTTCGCCGGGCTTCTGCGGCGGTTCTTCTGGTCAGCAACCATTTCCTTCGGTCTCAATCCATCAGAATGGAAGAATTGCCTCTAATTCTGTCCCGGTATCGTAATGGGGAGATTGCTTTGATTTTTGTTCCCATCGGGAACCTCGACCTGGACGAGGTCGAACAGGCCTTTCAAATTGGCCACATTCACAACATTGTTTCTGTGCCCGCGTGGAACGACCCATTGCCTATGGTTCCCGAGAGGCGCGAGGATATCCGCAGTCGGATCATTTCCGCAGCGACCGAGTCTACAGAAATCCAAAATCTGCGACGGTGTCTTCAACCAAAATACCAGCTAAGGAAAAAGCTGCCTTCCGGAGCTCTGGGGCAGGTCTTGTTGGCGACCGATAGGCAGCTGCAGCGAGATGTATGCATCAAGGTTCTTAACCGGAGTGGACTGTATAGGGAGTTTGAGGACGGGCTCCTCAAGGTGGCCAATGCAACGGATCATACCAACATATTGACTATTTATGGTGCTTACCTTGACAGCAACCCGCCTCACTTTGTGCGTCAGTATGTTAAAGGTGACTCTCTTCGACATTTTCTAGATGACCATCCTAGACCCCAATCTGCCCATTTGACGCAGACCTTTCTGACCACAATTGGAAATGCGGTTTGTCATGCGCACGAGCGGGAAGTAACGGATTTAAGTATCAAACCCAGCAACGTCATTATCACAGACCCAGGATCCTCTGGTTCCCGGTCCTTCATGATGAGTTTGAACAGTTACAGGGAGGAATTATTCCTCGACGATGACCACTGGAGACTCGGGAGCAAAGGTGTGTTTTACCTTCCGCTGGAATACCGCCGCAGCAATCGGGAGAATTGTGACCCCTGCAAGGCGGATCAATACCGCCTTGGACTCATCGCCTACGAAATGCTTCTCGGTGCGGCCCGCTTCGGTGAGTTGGCCGAAGGCCTGAGGGACCCCCTCCTGAAGCCTGCCACGTGGCAATGGCCTCCGTTGGACCATGCCAACTGCGACTGCCCTGAGCTTCTCCGCAATGCCGTCAACCGGATGATTAAAGTCGAACCGGATGACCGATTCGGCGGCATCAGAGAATGCCTCCAGAGTGTCACTACAGACTTGTATGTGGAAATCGCACGGGACAGTTATCGCCGGATGATGGAGACCGAGGACCGGCAAACCGACTTATTTCGTTCCTTTTACGTTAAGTTCCTCCAAAAGTATCCCAAGGCTAGGGTGGGTTTTTTTGGTCAACTGGGCGAACTGCCCACCGTCGGGGAAGTGCCCGTGGGTTGGGTGCGGCAATTTCAGTTGTTGAAAGAAGCGGTCCTCCTCTTGCTGGTGTTTAACGCTCTTCAGGAAGAGCGTCAGGAACCCAACATTCTGACGCGGATCGCGGAGGAACACGCAAAGCGTGGCATTCCCGGGATGCTTTATTCGGGCTTTGTCGAGGTGTTGATTGAATGCATTGTTGACAAGGATCAATTGCCCGATTCCCTCGATAAGCAGCAATTACGTCATGCTTGGGTGACAGTGACCCAACCCGGGATTGCGTACATGAAGCGGAAGACGGAAGAATACGTGGTCCATCAGTGGAGCCAGAGGGGATAACTGTCGGCGGGATTGGCGTACTCACTTAGTGGAGGAAAGCCTCGGGGACAGGCCCATCGGTTGGAGGGCGTTTGTCCTGTTCCAGAGCACTCCTGCGTCCAGCCGACATGAATATGATCAACGACTGCTTGGATCCATCGATCTGCCGGGGGTTGCCCCTTCGGAATGGTGTTTCATGCTCAGGCCAAACCGTTCGGATTGCACGCGAAGGTGCGAGATGACGCGAAGCCAAATATGGGATCCAATGGTTGAGAATGGTCCGCCGCAGAGGTCCCGACGGCCCGTGGGGATCGGTTTATGCAATGGCAAACGCGGGCCGCCCAATGCTGGGCAGCCCGCGCGTTTCAAGGCCAAGCCCGAGGAATTGGGAGTCTTCCTGCCTAGTTACCCGTGGGTAGCGGAAGGTTGACGCCGTTCCTCTGGAGCTCGTCCCGCATCCATTGAAACTTCTCATAACCTGAGAGGGTGATTGGGCCGGTGTAGGTCATGCTCTGCAGCTTGCGCGGCGGGTATTTTGAATAGGTCTCCATCAACTCCTTAATCGCCGCGCTGATCGGCACCATCGTCCAGGTCCGTACCGTGAAGTTGCCCATGAAGATGTTGTAGCGTTCCTGCGGGTCCGCGAGGAGGTCGAAGATCTGCGGGACGGTCGCGACATATTTGCTCGCGCCCTTCCAACCGAGGTTACTATCCATCGCGAGGCCACCGGTCAGCTGGCCGTCGTCGCCGCGCAGTTTGAAGCAGGCCTTGAAGTTGTTGAAGCGGCAGGCGCCGGGCGAGAGTTCGTCCTCGGTGAAGTAGAATCACGAATTGCGGGCGCACTTCCCCGTGCCGAAGAGCAGCGGCGACATGTCGTAGCTGTCGAAGATGATGGGCTGACCTTCCAGATCCATTTCCGGAAGTTTCGCCCCACTCACGGCGGCGAAAGTGGCCATCAGGTCAAGTCCGCCCACGATGTCATGGTTCCGGACCCCAGCGGCGATCTTGCCCGGCCACACGGCGATGGCCGGAACGCGATTGCCACCCTCTCGCTCGGTGCCTTTGGTGCCGCGGAACGGCGTGTAACCCGTGTCGGAATAGACGTCCTGCCCGGCGCCATTGTCGGTCGTGTAGAACACAAGCGTGTCCTTCTCCATACCCAGCTCACGCAGCTTTGGGTCCATTTCCGGGAACCAAGTCTCGTCGCCGTAAGTGTAGGCGTTGCAGTGGTAGAGGAAGGCGTGCTCCAGCACGTCGTAGCCATGGGCGTTGGGCAGCGCAAAACCGGCTTCGCCGAGATGCCACTTGCCGGTGAAGTAGGTCTTGTAACCCGCCGTCCTCATCACGGCGCCGCACGTCCATTCCGCCTTGGGCTGGCCGCTGCCCTGGCCTTGGAAGACCACGGTGGTCAACCCGCTGCGGTTCGGGATGCGTCCGGTGATCATCGCTGTGCGACCGGGTGTGCAGCTCGGCTGGGCGTAGAAGGAGAAGAACGTCATGCCCGCCGCTGCCATCTTGTCGATGTTGGGTGTGGGCATCGCGCGGCCTTCGCCGCCGCCAGGCGGGGATTGTGATAGCCGATGCGAAACAGTTCCTCGAAGCGTTCGACCATGTGGGAGGGTATCCCTGTCGGCCGCGATGCCAACCCGTGTGGTGTGAAGGCGGTTTGAGAGGGGGCCGCAAGGCACTGCCGACCCCTATTGCGTGGTTGGGGCCGACTGCGTCGGGACCAAAAAAGAAATAGGCCGGAGGCGGTTGTCTGCCTCCGGCCGTGATCACACGAATCGCAGCCGTTACGGCCCGATTCGGTAATACAGCGGTGTGTTGCCCGTGTTGGTGATGTAGGGACTGGTGGCTCCGGTCACATCCGCCCAGAGACCGGAGAGGTTGGGTGCCGACTGCAGTTTCTGGGTTCCGGATCCGCCGGTCCAGGTGACGGTCACCGTCTGGCCGTTCAGACTGATCTGTAGAGCTGCGGTCGTGCTGGCCGGCAGGGAATTGCTCTCCAGAAATTCCACGCGAAGTCCGGTGTAGCCGATGGCCGCTTCATTCTCGACCACGAAGTCGATGGTATTGAACCCGGCCACAAAGGTCAGGTTGGTGCCATACAGTTTGAACTCGGTGTAGCTGCCGAAACCCGGGCTCTGGGCGTTGCCGGACGAGACTCCATTCACCTGAATGCCGCGGCCGCCGTTGTCACTGGCCCATTGCCCCCGGATGTACACCGAGCGGGGATCCCGGCCGCTGAGGTCAAACGTGGTGCGATAGGTGTACAAGCCCACGGCTCCCGAGGCGGTGTTGAACTCGGGCCCGATCCATTTGGAGATCTCCGTGTCGGCCAGCCAAGGGCCGGCGACGATGGGGAAGGCTGTCGAGTCCTGCACGATGGCTGCGGTGGATTCCACGTGGGGATTGACGATCAGCTGGTAGTGGCCGTCGGTCTCGCCGTCGGGGAGGGACACGTAGCTGTTGTCCACACCCGTGTTGTAGAGGCTGGCGATGCGTTCGTAGACGGTGAGCCGGCCCAGCGAGGTGGTGTTTGTGCCCACGCTGTTGACGGCCCGAAGGGAGTAGGCGCCGGCAGCACTGGACTGAATATCTGTGAGCACCAACACCGGACCGTTCGCGCCAGAGATCGTTTCGCCGTTCTTCAGCCATTGGTAACTGAGCGGAAGGCTGCCCAGGAACTGGGCCGAGAAGGTGACCGACCCTCCGACGTAGGCCGCCGTGGATTTGGGTTCGCGGGT
>JBGAPN010000239.1:0-7766 GCA_044221235.1 Limisphaerales bacterium | reverse complement strand
CCTTCGAGGCCGCGGCCTTGATCGATTCGCCGTACTGGACGAGGCGTTCCGTGGCATCGGGACGGCGGTTCAACAGGACATCCTCCACCCGTTCCCGCAGCTCGGCCGGGATCTCCTCGTAGACCTCCAGCATGCCGGCATTGACGATGCCCATGTCCATGCCGGCCTGAATGGCGTGGTACAGGAACGCGCTGTGCATGGCCTCGCGGACAGGATTGTTGCCGCGAAATCCGAAGGAGACGTTGGAGACGCCGCCGCTGATCTTGGCATGGGGCAGGTGTGACTTGATCCAGCGGGTGGCCTCGATGAAGTCGACGGCGTAATTGTTGTGCTCCTCGATGCCGGTGCCGACCGTCAGGATGTTCGGGTCGAAAATGATGTCTTCGGGAGGGAATCCCACGTCGTCCACCAGAATCCGGTAGGCCCGCTCGCAGATGCGGATCTTGTCGGCAAAGGTGGCGGCCTGTCCCTGCTCGTCGAAGGCCATCACCACCACGGCGGCGCCGTATTGGAGGACCCGGGCAGCCTGTTGTCGGAACCGTTCCTCGCCCTCCTTGAGCGAAATGGAATTCACGATGCCCTTGCCCTGAAGACATTTCAGTCCGGCCTCGATAACCTCCCATTTGGAGGAATCGACCATGAGCGGGACCTTGGCCACTTCGGGCTCGCTTCCGATCAGCTGCAGGAAGCGGGTCATTGCCGCCACGCCGTCGATCATGCCCTCATCCATGCAGACATCGACGACGTTGGCGCCATTCTCGACCTGCTGGCGGGCGATGGACACCGCTTCGTCGTAGTTTCCGTCCTTGATCAGCCGCGCGAACTTCGGCGAACCGGCGACATTGGTGCGCTCGCCGATCATGATGAACTGACCCTGCTGCTGGGTGAACGGTTGGGAGCCCGAAAGGCGGAGCGGACGGAATTCCGGTGGTGTGGTGGCCGTGGTCGGGATTCCGCCCAGTCGCTCCGTGCCGGACTCGGGCGCGGCCAAGTCCCGCGGATGGCGTCCGGCCAAGGCTCCGGCGATGGCGGCGATGTGTTCAGGGGTATTGCCGCAGCATCCGCCGGCGATGTTCAGCAGGCCGCTTTGGGCAAACTCACCCAGGAATCGGCCCATGTCCTCCGGTTTGAGATCGAATCCGGTCGGCGACAGCGGATTGGGCAGTCCGGCGTTGGGGTAACAGGAAATGGCGGTCGTGGCCCGCTTGGACAATTCCGCCAGGAAGGGGCGCATCAAGTCAGGTCCCAACGAACAGTTCAACCCCACGGCGATGGGATGCACATGCTCCACGGCGTTCCAGAAGGCGCCGACGGTCTGCGCCGAGATCATGGTTTCGCCGCCGCGACCGACCGCCGCGGAAATCATGATGGGAAGGCGGACTTTGTCCTCGGCGAAGACCTCCTCGATTGCCACCAGCGCGGCCTTGGCGTTGAGCGAATCGAAAATGGTCTCCACCAGCAACAGGTCGACGCCGCCGGCAATCAAAGCCCGGACCTCGTTCCGGTAGGCGGCCTTGACCTGGTCGAAGGTGACCACCCGGAAACCGGCGTCGTCGGCATCGGGCGAATTGGAGAGAGACACCGTCAGGGGGCCAATGGCTCCTGCCACAAATCGCGGGCGGCCCGTTTGGTTGGCGATCCGATCCGCCCATTGGCGGCATTGGCGGGCGGATTGTTCGTTGATGTCCCAGGCCAGTTGATTGAGGAAGGGATCCTCGATCACTTTCTGGTAAAACTCCGGGTCCTTGCGGCCGCCGTGTTCCCGGGGTTCATCGATGAAGAATTCGCTTTGTCCGATGCTGGTGGCCGAGAAGGTGTTGGTCTCGATGATGTCCGCACCGGCTTCGAGGAACCGGCGATGGATGTCCCCGATCATCCCCGGTTGGGTAAGGGTGAACAGGTCACCGTTGTTGAGCAGGTCCTTGCGCGCATCTGCGAAGCGGGTGCCGCGGATATCCTGTTCCTTCATCCCATAGGTCCGGATGGTGGTCCCCATGGCGCCATCCAGGATCAGGATGCGTTGCCGGAGCAATCCGGGCAGTTCGGCACCCCGGGTGAAGGGCAACCCCGAGGCGGAGGAATTGGGTGTGGAACCCGCGTTCGACATGCCGGCAAACTACGGATCGCTAGAAACAGTCTCAAGTATCAAATCAACGCATCTTGATTGAATGATCGAAATCTATTTACGGTATCTACCGTGAGGTGTCGAGATTGGGAATAGGTTCACGCACAACGCCTAAACTGTCCAAGATTGCGTTGGTCTCGAGAAGTCACCCGGGCGTCATATTCCCGTAACAATCGGGGGTTTCACTCTGAATCATGAATGCGCAGGTCAGCCCAATTCCGGTGGATGGCGGGACCGTTCCCGAGGATCTCGCTGAAGTGGTTGGGGCGGTCCGCTTGATGCACCTGGCGCTGGAGGCGGCGCAGGGGGTGGAGGTTTCGCTGAACAGCTTTCGTCCCGGCCCCGGCCTTGAGGTGTATCCATTTCGGATGCTGCTCACCCTCCTGACCTATGCCTATGCGCGGGGTGTGGGCAGTTCCGAGGAAATCCAAATGAGGTCCCGGACGGAGCTGGATTTCCAGTACCTCTCCACGGGAGACGCGCCGGATGCAGACACCTTGCGCCAGTTTCGTCGACGCGAGTGGGCCCGCATCCAGGAGTCCGTTGTCCGACTGCTTCAAATGACCCTGGGGCAGGGGGTGTCCCCGCGGACCCCCGATCTGGAATGGGATGCCTCACGTCGACTGGAAGCGGCGGCCGCGGCGGACAGTCTCGCCTTGGACTACTGAGCCCATCCAAAACTGGGCCTGCGCTGAGGCCCTAAACCGGAGCCGACGAGGGAACGAGGCGCTGCAACCCTCAGCTCTCAATTCCGTTCATGCAGAGATTGCCCGGATTGCCTCGCTGAAGGAGGGTTCTGCGCAGCTTGATCACCCGAATCCTTCAGACAGCCAACGCGGTGGTTCGGTCGGGCCGGACTGGAATCCGATGGGGCGGCCTCCTCCTCGCCTTCGGCACGTGGGCGCAAACCGCATCGGTGCCCCGGGATTTCGTATGGCGGGTGGAAGGGAAGCCGGGCGTACTGTTTCTTGCCGGATCACTCCATGAACTCCGGGGTGGGGATCGTCCATCCCTGTCCCTGTACCAGGCTTATGCACTGGCGGACCGGGTGGTCTTCGAGGCGGACATCGGAGAGTTCGATCAGCCGGCATTCCGGGAACGCGTGAAGGCGTTGTCTGAGTTGCCTGCGGGCCAGTCCCTGTATCGCAAGCTGGATGCGGAAACCCGGAAAAAGCTGGGGACCATCGCCGTGCGGAATGAACTTCCGGAGGACGCCTTTGACCGGTGGCGCCCCTGGTTTGCCGGAAGCTATGCCATCCTGCTTCTGCTGTCCGAATCCGGCTTCAAGGAGGACCACGGGGTGGATCGGTATTTTTACGACCGGGCGGTCCGGGAGGGTAAATCGCGGGACTATTTGGAAACGGGCAAGCAGCAGTTGGAGTTGCTCGCCCGGATTCCGGATGACGAGGCGCTTCAGTCGCTCCGTCAGGACCTCGATGGCGGTGTCGAATATGCCCGGAGTCTGGTGGATGCATGGGCGGTAGGGGATGCCGCGAAATTTGACCGCCTTTCCAGGGACAATTCGGCGGACACTCCGGAATCGTTCCGGAAATTCGTGGACGACCGGAACCGGGCCTGGCTTCCGAAGCTGGAGAAGTGGCTGGGGCAGACTAACTGCACGCTGGTGGTTGTGGGCGCCGGGCATCTCGTGGGAACCAATGGTCTCGTCCAGTTGCTGAGCGTTCGCGGGTACCCAGTGAGGCAGCTTCCGGATCCTGTCGTGAGGTCACCTTGAATCCACCACCGGAGTCCTGCTGGGGGGCGGCCTCGGATGTTTTGGAATTCTGATTCAATTTGCTTGGGAGTGGCGACGGAGTGCCGGAAGCGGCCGCTGAGCAGAAATCCCTTCGCCTTCGCCCTGGTCCCATCGCACACTTCCCGCAGTACCGTCCTTTCTGCCCCATGAAACCATTCAACGTCGGCGTCATCGGACACGGCTGGGTCGCCTCCGCCCACATCCCAGCGATTAATGCCACCGGCAAGGCGCGCGTCACTTCGATCTACTCAGCCCGCCCGCTCGACGAGGCGGCGCTGTCCGCCCGATACGGGCACCCGGTGAAAGGGTACAATGATCTCGGCCGCATGCTGGCGGATCCGGATCTCGATGCCGTGACGGTATGCAGTTATCCGCAGGACCATGCGCGTCACGTCATCGCAGCCGCCAAGGCGGGAAAACACCTGATCATCGAGAAGCCGCTGGCCTTGTCGTGGAAGGACTGCCTGGCCATGGACCGTGCGATCCGGGAGTCGGGCGTGAAGTGCTGCGTGTGTTTCGAGTGCCGCTGGTCGAGCCAGTTCCTGGTGACCAAGGCGGTCATTGACCAGGGCTTGCTGGGGGACCTGCATTACGGAGAAATCGATTATTACCATGGCATCGGGCCGTGGTACGGCCAGTTTCGCTGGAACGTGAAAAAGTCGGCCGGCGGGAGTTCGCTGCTCACCGCTGGCTGCCACGCCCTGGATGCACTGCTGCTGTGCATGGGCACGGATGTCGCGGAAGTGACCAGCTATGATACCCGGTCCAGGAGCCCGATCTTTGAGCCGTACGAGTACACCACCTGCAGCGTCACCCTCCTCAAGTTCCGAAGCGGGAAAATTGGCAAGTGTGCGGCGGTCGTGGACTGCATCCAGCCGTACTATTTCCACACCCATCTGGTCGGCAGCGAGGGCAGTCTGCTCGACCAGAAATTCCATTCCCACAAGCTGCACACGAACAAGCACAAGTGGAGCGAACTTTCCATGAAGATGCTGGATTCGGGCGATGTGAGCGACCATCCCTATCAGACCCAATTCACGGCATTTTTCGAGGCGCTGGCGGAAGGGCGGGACATGCCGTTGACCAGTTTTGCCGACGCGCTGAAGACTCATGAAGTGCTGTTCGCGGCGGACAAATCCGCGGCGACCGGCCGTCCGGTGAAGCTGACCTGATCCGAACCGTTTCAAAAGCCCATGCCTGCCGTCCTGGCCGTCGCCGCCCATCCGGATGACATCGAGTTCTATTTTGCGGGAACGTTGCTCCGTCTGAAGGCGGCGGGCTGGGACCTGCATTACGCCAATGTTTCCACCGGCAATCTCGGAAGCATGACCCTGACCGCCGCCGAGACGCGCAAGGTGCGGGAGTCGGAGGCGAGGTCGGCGGCGGAGCTGTTGGGGGCGACCTGGCACGAGCCGTTTTGCGATGACCTGGAAATCCTCTACACGGTGCCCCACCTGCGCCGCATGACCGCCCTTGTCCGCACGGTGCAACCGCGCATCCTGCTGACCCATTCGCCGGTGGATTACATGGAAGACCACGTGAACACCTGCCGGTTGGCGGTGACCGGTGCCTTTGGCCGTGGCATGCCGAACTTCTGGAGCGAGCCGGGACATGCGCATGTCGAGCATGAGGTGACCGTGTATCATGCAATGCCGCATGGTTTGGTCACGCCCCTGCGCGAACCGGTGATGCCGGACCTGTTCGTGGACACCACGGCGGTCCAGGACACCAAGCGTGCGTCGCTGGCCTGCCATCGCAGCCAGAAGGAATGGCTGGACGTCTCCCAGGGAATGGACAGCTATCTGGCGACCATGGACGAGCTGTCGCGGCGTGTGGGACTCCTCTCCGGCCGTTTTGAACATGCCGAGGGCTGGCGGCGCCGGCTGCACCTGGGGTTCAGCGCCACCGATTCCGATCCCCTGTGCGAGGCGCTCCCGGGAGTGAGCTGCCTGCACGGCGGACGTCCGGCTACACCCCTTTCCCGTCCCTGATTTCCCGAGTTCACCCTGCTTTGCCATGTCACGCCCCCTCAGCGCCATTGCCCCGGATTGGTGGGACTACACCACCCTCGACGCATCCCTCATTTCCGACGCCGCGCGCCTCACGCCGGAGAAACTCGCCCGGTTATCCCGGCCCGGATTCCGGGTGGTTTTTTACGACACCCTGGAGGATTTCTACCTGGCCGAGGCGCTGGAATACATCTCCGCCTGGAAACAGAGCACGCCCGATAATCCGGTGGGCATCTGTGGTCCAATCGGCCCCACCGAACAGTTGCCGCTGGTCGCGCGCCTGGTGAACACGCTGGGACTGAATCTGGGCTCGGCCCATTTTTGGGGCATGGACGAATGGTTTGATCCAGCCACGGGACGCGAGGTGCCGGTGTCGCATCCGCTCAGCTTCGAGCGTGCAGACCGGGAGCTGTGTTTCCACCGGATGGACCGACGTCTTCGCGTGCCCGAGGCGAATCTGCACTTTCCCAAGGCCGATACCCGCGACTACTGCGCCTCATGGAAGGCGGGGGTGCGCTGCGCGGTCATGCAGGGGGGGCAGGGGGATATCAAACACTGGGCCTTCAATGATCCGCTTCCCCGCAAAGGAAAGTGGCGGAACACGCCGCCACCACCGGAGGAATACCGCAAGCTGGGCACCCGGGTCGTGGATCTGCACCCGCTAACCCTGGCTCAAAACGCGCGGACGAGCGGCGGCGGCAACATCACCATGGTTCCAACCCGGGCCATCACCGTTGGACCCCGGGAAACGTGGCTGGCCGAGAAGGTGTCCATTTGGCATGCCGGGACGCACGACAATCCATTGGGGCAGCGGTTGACGGCTCTGATGATTTCCCAAGGCATCGCCGACAGCGCGGTCCCCATGTCCCTTCTCGCCGGACATCCCAACGTGCAATTCAACTACTACCGGGGCGGCCTGGGGTCCTGCGCCGTGGAGATGCACTGAGCGGTCGAACGCAGGGCCGGTCCCGACGGCAGGCGATCAAAGCGAATCCAGGATTTCGGCGAGTTGGTCGGCGGCCTGGGTCACGCTCTCGGGGGCGGGAGCCGAAAGCTGGCCGCCGGCGGCGTTCAGAGCCTGAGTGAAAGTCCGCTGATAGGCCGCGTAGGCGGAGTTGACCTGATCGCGCTGGTTGGTGGTGTACATCCCCCCGATTCCGCCATCGCGGAACCCCTGCATGGCCCAGCTTACGTTGGTCTGGACCTCGTTCAATGTGCGGACGCGATTAGTGCCGGTGGCGCAACCGGTGATCCAAAGTCCCAGGGCCAGTATCGAGAGGAGGGCGGTGTGGGGAATCCACCGGGTGAACTGAAGGAGCGTTCTCATGTTTGCGACGGAACTTTTTCCGGTTGAAAGGCTGACGATTCCGCCGTCCGTGATCAAGACGACGCACCCTGGGGTGGAACGGGGCTATCCCCGGGGTGTCATCCTACGTAGTTGTACGTAACCCCCCAGAAACGAATCGCTTGGCGGCACCTTCTTTGCTGAAAAATGGTTCCGACAAAAGATGAGAATTCGAAATGCATGGTGGATGGTGTGGGCGGCGATGAGCGTCCTGTTCGTTCGGGCGCAGCAGCCGGGTTCGCTGGACACAAACTACGTGACGGTGGCGGGAACCGACGTCATGCCGTTGGTTTTAGTGCCGCTTTCGGAGGGTCGGCTCTACGTGGGCGGGACCTTTACCAGTTACGGCGGGACCGGCCGGGCGTTGTTTGCCCGATTGCTTTCGTCGGGCGCCGTCGATACCGGATTCAACCTGCCGGCTCTTTCCCAGGAGATCCCGCCGGTCATTTTGAATGGGCAGGTGCTGTTGAAGGGATCGACCAACCCGGGATCCATTTCCGCGGCGCTGGCGCTTCCGGATGGGCGTGCCGT
>JBGAPN010000238.1:0-7784 GCA_044221235.1 Limisphaerales bacterium | reverse complement strand
GTGACGGCCACATGGGTCCAGCGGTTCTTGGGAATCTTGGCGACCGAGTTCCAGGAACCGGCTCCCAGCCCGCCCGAGGGATTGCCCCAGTTGGCAGTGAACCGTAATGATCCATCGCCCCAGGTCTGGAGCGCGTATGGGGAGCTGTTGGTGCCCTTGGTGATGATTCCCGCCCAATCTGCGAAGGTGGAGGCGCGGATCCAGGCGGCCAGCGTAACCTCCGCCTGCACGTCGTTGCCCAGGCTGGCCGGAGCCTCGACATAATCCGTCTTGCCGTTCAACTGGAGGCCCGGCTGAAGCCAGGCAGGGGTTCCCTTGAGAACGCCCGATCCGTTGCATCCGGTGCTCGCGGCCCGGGTACCGGAGGATTCCGAGAGCGGGAAGTCTGCCACCAGGAAGTCGGGGTCGGTCGCGACCAGCGAGCCAAACGGCACGGGAATGCCAAAGTTAGGGCTGCCATCCGTGTTCCAGCGGATTCGCTGAACCCGGATGCGTCGCGCACCACCGCAGCCCTCGTTGGGATTGTTGTTGGCGTGATAGGCGTTCCACCACTGGCCGGCTTCGTCGATGAAAACGCTGTTGTGACCAGGGCCATAGGCACCGGGCGCCTGGGAAAACAGCGGACCGGTCTTGGTCCACGAACTGCGATTCAGGATGTCGCCCCCTTTGTCGATGAGTACGCCCAGTGCGTAGGAGTCCGTCCAGCAGCCACTGCCCGAATAGACGACCATGAGGCGTCCGTTGTGGGTCATCGCCCAGGGCCCCTCGTTGACCCCGAACCCAGCCTGCTCCCAGCCTTGGTCCGGTTCCGACAGCAGCGTGGGCGCCTTGCTGAGCGTATACGGAGTGCTCATGGGGGCGATGTAGAGCCGCTGGGTCAGACCCAGATTGGGCTCGCGTCCCGAGAAGACGAAATAGAGGGTGCCGTTTGGGGCGGTGAACACCGTGCCATCGATGTTCCAGAATCCGTTGAAGAGGATTCCCTTGATTGAATATGGGCCGAAGGGATTGGAACCGCTGCTTTCGGCAACGTAGACGCGGTGTCCGGTGCCCGGATCGCGGCTGTAGTAGATGTACCAGCGGCCGTTGATGGGGTGCAGTTCCGGTGCCCAGAGGTCGGAGCAACCGGGTGAAACCACGGCGGAGGCTCCCACCGTTGCCAGTCCGGCGATCGTCCGTGAACGCCGCAACTGGACCGAGCAGCCGTCGGACTGGAGCAGATAGTAATAGCCGTCGACGTAGGTCAGGGCTGGATCCTGCCCCTGCATGAGCGGAGCGTTGAGGCAAGTGGCTCCCCAAAGGCCGACGGATTGCAGCATCAACGCACGGCAGCCGGCCACGAACCAAGGCCACCGTACCAACGGTTTGATCATGTTCATCCTCAAAGGGGGCACTTTCATTTTGCAACGTCGGGATCGAGCGTGACTCGGATGCCCTTCACCGGTCCGCCGTCGGCGTCCACCATCCGGACAGAACCCACCCAGCCCTCCGTTCCATTGGCCACTTTCAGCACCAGGACATTCAGGCCCGGCTTCAATCGGATACCCGGGATTTCGTCTTCGTCGGCCAGCCAACCGCGCACCGCCAACTGACGATAAATTTCCTCCCCATTCCAATAGACCCGCGACTGATCGTCGCTGCCCACCAGGAGCGTCAGATTGGATTGTTCGTGATCGCTCCACACATAGGTGACCGCGTACCCGACCTGCCAGTCGGTCTCCAGCGCGGGGTGATTGCTGTTCACCCAGCCGCGAAAGTCGAGTTGGTAGGCCACGTTGCCGAGGTGGAGGGGAGTCCAGGATGGTCCGGAGTCCCCGACGGAAGGCCGGCCGCCGGCTCTCGGCCGGAGCTGTGACTCGTTGGGAACCTGTTGGCGGAGGAGGTTGAGATCGGAGGCGCCTTTGAACGGAAGCGGCGCCAGCACCAGCCAGTCGCGGATCACCCCCGCATCCCCGGGCACCACGGGACGGACCTCGGTGGATTTCCGTCCGCGGGGTGCGACAACGGGTGCCCCCGCTTCCAAGGCCAGCGCCCGTTCCCGTTCCTCCAGCCGGGCCCGCCGTTTGGCTGCCTGGTGTTCCGCGGCCTCGGCACGGCGTCGGGCAAGGCTTTCCTTGGCCTCGCGTTCCGAGACGGACTGACGCTTCCATTCCTCCGCTTCCATCGATGTCCAGAGTTTGAGGGATTGGTTGGCCTGGCCATTGTCGCAGGTGGCGATGGTCCTGCCGCTGGGCGAGAAGACGGCCCCGGTAACCTCGCGGAAGGGAACCCGCAGCGTCAGTAGTTCCCGTCCTTCCTCCGGTTCCCACAGCTTGATCTCCCCGGAGAAACTGGCGGTCAGGATTCGGCGACCATCCGGGGAGAACCGGACGCTGGAAACCACGTCGGAGTGTCCCTTGATCACGGGGACCAGATCACGTCCGGTATCGGGGTCCCAGATTTTCACCGAGCCATCCTGGAGTCCGGTGACCACCCGGCGGCCATCCGGAGAAAAGGCGGCGCAAAAGGTCCCTGTCGAATCCGGCGGGAGGGCCAGGAGCTCCTTGCCGCTTGAGGAGTCCCACATCCGGACCCGGTCGAGACCGCAACTGATGATCTTCCGTCCATCCGGCGAAATGGCGATCCCGTGCTGTTCGGCAAGATGGCCGGTGAACTGGACGACCTCCCGCCCGGTGGCCACGTCCCAGACCCGGGATGTCCGATCCCACCCAGTGCCCGCGATCCGTCCCCCATCCGGTGAGATCACCAGGTGGCGGATCTGTGTGTTGGCAGGGAGCGAACTGAGCACCTTGCCGGTCACCGTGTCCCAGATCCTCAGGTCGAGCCCCCGGCTGACATGGCGGGAGGATGCCAGCCGACGGCTGTCGGGGAAGAATCCGAGGGAGCTCACATCATTGGCCCCCGCCTCGGGTTCGTATTGAAGAGTCTGGACCCGTTGGGCGGACTGGGCATCCCAGATCCGGATGACCCCGCCATGGCTGCCGTTCGCGAGGCGCTGCCCGTCGGGTGACCAGTCCAGGCAGGAGGCACCTTCTCCGCCAGGCAATCTCAGGACCACGCGGTCGGAATCCAGCAGCCAGATCTTCAAGGTGCCATCGGCGCTGCCGCTGACCGCGCGACGCCCATCGGGAAGCAGGGCGACGGCTTGCACCGAGTACTCGTGTCCCCGGAGGACGACCGACTCCGAGCCCGTGGTGGCGTCGAGAACCTTGAGGGTCCGGTCGGCACTTCCTGTGACGACGCGCTGGCTGTCGGGTGAGAAGGCAATCGATTTGACCTGGGCGGCGTGCACCTCCCGGGCCCGCAGCCTTTCGGAGCCCGACACCGCGTCCCAGATGACCACGGTTCCCCCGGTAAAACCGCCTGCCAGGCTGCGTCCGTCCGGGGACCAGGTCATGGATTCGATCCGATTCCCGCGGGTCCGTGAGGAGTCCACCCGGGCGGTGGGGCCGAGGGCCAGTTGGCCGGATCCCACCTCCCACACCTTGACCGTCCCCTCCTCAAGACACGCGCTGGCCATGCGGCGGTCATCCGGTGAAAACGCCAGCGACACAATGGACCCGGCTCCGTGTTTGAATGCCTGCCCCACCGACTTTCCGTCTTCGGAGTTCCAGATCCTCACAGTGCCGTCGGCGCTGCCGACGGCCACCCACCGCCCGTCGTGCGAGAAGGCGACCGCCTGCGCTGGTCCGCCCTGTCCCTGGAATTGCCGGAGTATTCGTCCCGATTCCGAATCCCACACCAGCACCCTGCCGTCCTCACTGCTGCTCAACACCCGCCGTCCATCCGGGGCGAAGGCGAGCGAATGGATTCGCTGGTCATGGGTATCGACATCGACGAGGACCCGTCCGGTGTCGGCATCCCACACTTTCAGCATGCCGATCAGGTCCCCGCTCGCAATCCGCCGCCCGTCGGGCGAGACGGCGACCGCGGTCACACCATCGGTATGCTCGCGGAAGGTCAAGAGATCGAGCCGGCACAGTCGCTGCCAGTAGTACCATTCGAACCCACGGTCCGGATAGCCTTCCGTTTCTGCCAGCACTTCGCGCAGATGGGCCAGGTTGCTGTTGTCCCAGTCCGACTGGGCGACATGCATCTGGGCGGCATAGGCGGTGCGCTGGGCGCGCGCCTCGCTCACGGACGCCAGGCGTTCCCGCTCCTGGGCGAGCTGCCGCTGGGCATGCGCCTCCCGTTCCTTCTCCAACGCGAAGCCTTTTTGGGCCAGGGCATCCTCTTCCGCCGCCTCTGCGATGCGCTGGGCGCGGGTGGCCCGGATCGCCTGCCAGGTGCTGACGGTCACCCCCGCCAGGAGCAGTCCGGCCAGCGCCGCCGTCACCAACAAGGCGGCCTTGTGTCGACGGACATACTTCCGGAGGAGGTACCCCTTGTTCGGTGCCACCGCCGACACCGGTTCATCCTTCAGGAATCTCCGAATGTCCTCCGCAAACGCATTGGCCGTTTCGTACCTCCGCGTCCGGTCCTTCTCCAGCGCTTTCAATACGATCCAATCCAGGTCGCCCCGGAGTTGCCCGCCCAATTGGTCCGGCCCGAGGCTGCGATGCTTCGCCACCGTGGTCCGCTCCTCCCCGGCCAAAGTGCTGATACGTGTGGACGGCTTCGCGGGCTCCTCCTCCTTGATGCGCCGCCGGATCTCATCGTAGCTGCCGCCCATCAGCTCGCGTCCATCCAGTGGAGTCCGGCCCACCAGCAATTCGTACAACAGGACGCCCAGACTGTAGATGTCGCTGCGGGTGTCGATGTCCAGTCCGCTCATCTCCGCCTGCTCCGGACTCATGTAGGCGGGCGTACCGATGAACTGGCTGTACTGGGTGAAGATGGTCTTTTCCGTCAGTTCCTGCTGGGTCGCCTTCGCGATCCCGAAGTCGATCACCTTGGGCACGGCGACGCCGTCGTGAAGGGTAACCATCACGTTCGACGGTTTGATGTCCCGGTGGATGATTCCCTTCTGGTGAGCGTGCTGGATGGCGTGGCAGACGGAGATGAACAGCTCCAATCGTTCCCGCATGTTCAGCCGGTTGTCGTCACAGTACCGGGTGATCGGGATGCCCTTCACCAGCTCCATCACGAAGTAAGGGCGTCCGGTGTCGGTGGCCCCGGCATCGAGGACCTTGGCGATATTCGGATGGTCCATCATCGCCAGCGCCTGCCGCTCCGCCTCGAAGCGGGCGACCACCTGGTGAGTGTCCATGCCCAGTTTGATGATCTTCAGGGCCACCCGCCGCTTCACCGGCTCCTTCTGCTCGGCCATGTATACCACGCCGAAGCCACCCTCCCCCAGCGGCTGGAGCAGCTTGTACCGCCCAATCTGGCTTCCCGGGCCCTCCGTCAAGGGCGTGGGCCGGTGAAGGAGGGGGATGATCTGGGAGGCAGTCGCGGTTTTGAGGAGCGTGTCCTGTTCGAAATGCTCCGCGAGGAGAATCTCGATCCGCTGACGGAGCGCCGGATTCTTGCCGCAGGCCCCTTCGAGGAAGGCCGCGCGGGCATCGGGAGACGTGAGATCCAGCGCGGCGAAGAATATCTCCTTCTCCGAACGATCATTGACCTTATCCGCGGCGCTCATCGGGTGCTCCCAGGTACAGTGCGCATTTCCCGGCCGAAGTTCGCCAGGTTCCATTCACCTTTTTGGAAGGGCGAATCCTGGGTATCGACCGCCTCCCCCGTCCTGCCGCTTCGGGTTCACTGGAACCCGCTCTGTCGTAGGGCAGCCTTCAGCCAGGCGCGTCCGTAGGACCAGTGCCGGTCTACCGATCGGGGTGCCATTCCGAGCGTCTCGGCCACCTCGGCGTTGGTCATGCCGACGAAGTAACGGAGCTTCACCACTTCGCTCGCTACGGGATCCTCGGCGGACAGCTGGTCCAGCGCCTCGTGGATGGCAACGAGTTCGTCCGGCGGCGTGGCCACTTCAAACTGCGATTCATCGAATGGTTCCATCTCGGCTCGCGCCCCGCGCTTGAGGGCCGACTTGCGCCGGGCCTGTTCCACCAGGATGCGTCGCATGGCCTCGGCGGCGGCGCCAAAGAAGTGGGAACGGCCCGACCAGTTCTGGTTTGCGCCGGCGAGCCGGATCCAGGCCTCGTGGACCAGGGCGGTCGGCTGGAGGGTGTTTCCCGGTTGTTCGCCCGCGAGTCGCGCCGCCGCAAGCCGGCGCAATTCGTCATAGACCAGCTCCAATAATTCCCCAGCCGTCCGGGGATCATTGGAATCCATCGCCAGCAACCACTGGGTCACCTCGCCGGGCATGGACCCGAGTCTAGGAGGAGGTGGGAACTTGGCGAGGGGGATCTCCTCCCGGGCGATCCGACCCGGCCGGGGCCAACACTTCGGCGCTGGCTTCCGGGAGTCCGGTGGCGCCACACTGGATGGATCAATCATGGGCGAGCTGACGGTCATCCTGGAGCGGGCGGGGCAGGGCGACGCCGGGGCCGCGGCGGAATTGCTGCCGCTGGTGTATGGCGAATTGCGCCAGCTGGCGGCGGCCCGGATGGCCCAGGAACGGCCGGGGCAGACCCTGCAGCCGACGGCCCTTGTTCACGAAGCGTGGCTACGCCTTGCGGGGGATGTCGGGGCCCGGTTTGAGAATCGGGCCCACTTCTTTGGCGCGGCGGCGGAGGCGATGCGGCGGATCCTGATTGAACGCAGCCGGCGCCGGTTGGCGGCCAAGCGGGGCGCCGGGGCGGTTCCGCTGGACATCGACGGCATCGACATCGCCGTTCCCGAGTCCCGGGATGAGGCGTTGCTGGCGATGGATGAAGCCTTGGAACGGTTCGAGACCCTGGACCCCCGCAAGGCGGAGTTGGTGAAGTTGCGGTACTTTGTCGGGATGACCTTCGACGAGGCGGCTGCGGCGTTGGGGATTGCGGTGCCTACCGCCAAGCAGTGGTGGTCCTATTCCCGTGCCTGGCTCGCCGTGGAGATGAAACATCGGACAGCGTGAGGCGCCGGAACCCGGACGGCCGGTACAGGTCGGTCGCTCCCGGGGTTTGGATTTTCCGGGACATACCTTTTTTGGGTGGATTGCGCATAGAGGGGTGGATGAACCAGACTTTGGGCACCATGGACCCTGCGGACCCGAGCGAAGAGTCGCTGTTTGTGGCGGCGCTGGGCGTGGCGCCGTCGGAGCGTCCGGCGTTCCTGACCCGGGAATGTGCGGGGAACCTGACGCTGCGGGCGCGGGTTGTGGCCCTGCTGGAGGCACATGCGCTGCTGGAGACACAGGAGATGGTGCCCGGGGAGGCGATACGCCCGGTCGGGGACGACGAAGCTGGAACGCAAGGGCCCGGTGGATGGGACGAGGGGATGGGTCTGACGATTGGCCGGTACAAGGTTCTGGAGAAGTTGGGGGAAGGGGGCTGTGGGGTGGTGTACGTGGCCGAACAGACCGAACCGGTCCGCCGCCGGGTGGCATTGAAGGTCATCAAGCTGGGGATGGACACCAAGCAAGTGGTGGCCCGGTTCGAGGCGGAGCGGCAGGCACTGGCCATGATGGACCACCCGAACATTGCCAAAGTGCTGGATGCGGGGATGACGGACCCTCACCCCCAGCCCCTCTCCCTTCATCCGATGAAGGGAGAGGGTGGCCCACGGCCGGGTGAGGGCTCGGGTTCAGTCCACCGCGGCCGGCCCTACTTCGTGATGGAACTGGTGCGAGGGATCCGGATCACGGACTACTGCGACCAGAACCACCTGACAACCCGGCAGCGTCTGGAACTGTTCATCAAGGTGTGCCAGGCGATCCAGCACGCGCACCAGAAGGGGATCATCCA
>JBGAPN010000237.1:0-7786 GCA_044221235.1 Limisphaerales bacterium | reverse complement strand
GCAGACAGGATGGCAAGATGAAACCAGCCAACTTCCTATCACTCCTTCCTTGCCCCCCTCATCCAGTCTCCATCCCGTCATCCTGTCCCCCAACGGTCTGGAACAACCCGTTCCACAGCCCAACGCCCAAGTCTCACCCCTCGGGTGTCCGCCACGCCTCTTTGGCAGACAGGATGGCAAGATGAAACCAGCCAACTTCCTATCACTCCTTCCTTGCCCCCCTCATCCAGTCTCCATCCCGTCATCCTGTCCCCCCAACGGACTGAAACAACCCGTTCCACCGCCCAATACCCAAATCTCACCCCTCGGGTGTCCGCCACGCCTGTTTGGCAGACAGGATGACAAGATGAGCCAGCCAACTTCCTTTCACTCCTTCCTCGGCCCCCTCATCCAGTCTCCATCCCGTCATCCTGTCCCCCAAACAGTCTGGAACAACTCGTTCCATAGTCCAACGCCCAAGTCCCACCCCTCGGGTGTCCGCCACGCCTCTTTGGCAGACAGGATGGCAAGATGATCCAGCCAACTTCCTATCACTCCTTCCTTGCCCCCCTCATCCAGTCTCCATCCCGTCATCCTGTCCCCACGGTCTGGAACAACTCGTTCCACAGTCCAACGCCCAAGTCTCACCCCTCGGGTGTCCGCCACGCCTGTTTGGCAGACAGGATGACAAGATGATCCAGCCAACTTCCTTTCACTCCTTCCTCGGCCCCCTCATCCAGTCTCCATCCCGTCATCCTGTCCCCCGCCACCTCGCCTGCCCCTTACCCGGCCACTGCCGTCATCCAGCTGCCAAGTGACCGTCATTTTTTGCGATACCGGTAGAGCAGCCACGCATGAAACTGTGGCGATCAGACCCTCTGTCTATCATTCACCATCCCTCAGATTGGTTTGGCCAGTCCTACCCAATGAACACGGCATTACCTCCTCCAGGATACGAAACCACCCAAACCATCATCGGCTGCGCCATGAAGGTGCACACCGTGCTGGGCCCGGGTTACCTCGAATCCGTCTACCACCAAGCATTGGCCATTGAACTCCGCCGTTCGGGCCTTCAAGTCGAAGCAGAACGTCCACTCGAGGTCCAGTACGACGGCAATTTGGTCGGAACCTTCTGTGCCGACATGATCGTCAACCAAGCCATCCTCATCGAACTCAAAGCCACCCAAAGCCTGTTACCACTTCACGAAGTTCAGCTCGTCAATTATCTGACTGCCACCCGAATCGACACCGGTCTCCTCCTAAACTTCGGAGCGGAACGACTCCACTTCAAAAGGAAGTCCCGGGTCTATTCTCCAAGTCGTGGCACCCCCTCACCTCCAGCGGACTTCCAGGACCAAAGCCCCAACGTGAAGACAGACTGATTAACAACACTCTCTCATCCACCCCACATCCATTCCTCATCCTGTCCCAAAACGGACTGAAACAACGCGTCCCACCGCCCATGGTCCACGTCCCCCCCAGGTATCCACCACGCCTGATCGGCAGACAGGATGACAAGATGAAGCCGTTGACCTCCCGTCACTCTTGCCTCCCTGTCCCCAGTCCAGTCCTCATCCCGTCATCCTGTCCCAAGACGGACCAAAACAACACCCCACCGCCCATGGTCCAAGTCCCCCCAGGTATCCACCACGCCTGATCGGCAGACAGGATGACAAGATGAACCCGTTGACCTCCCGCCACTCTTGCCTCGCAGTCCCCAGTCCAATCCTCATCCCGTCATCCTGTCCCAAAACGGACTGGAACAACGCATCCCACCGCCCATGGCACCCGCCGCGCCCACTACCGACGACGAATCCCCTCCAACGCCTTCGGCACCCTCCAACCCGTCCGACGCAGCGCGGATTCGGCCCGCTCCCGCGGCCATCCCGTCAATTCCATCACAATCCGGCAGGCCCGATCCCGAAGCTTCGTATTCGAGGGATTCAGATCGATCATCAGGTTCCCGGCGACCTTTCCCAACCGGACCATGGTCAGGGTGGTGACCAAGTTCAGCACGAGCTTGGTGGCCGTGCCTGCCTTGAGCCGGGTGGATCCCGTCAGCACCTCGGGTCCGGCATCGATCGCAATCACCACGTCGGGCCGATGCCCCTTGGCGAACTCAAGATGCGGGTTGAAACACAGCAGTCCGGTGAACGCCCCGCGCCTTCGCGCCTCCCCCAATGCCCCCCAAACGAACGGTGTGCGACCGCTCGCGGCGATGCCCAGCACCACGTCCCGGCGTCCCACGCCCCGGAATCCCGCCGCTCGCGCTCCGGCTTCGACATCATCCTCCGCCCCTTCAACCGCGGAATGAAGGGCACGATCTCCTCCCGCCATAATGCCCTGGATCCATTCCGGGGGCGTGCGAAAGGTGGGTGGACATTCGCTGGCATCCAGCACCCCGAGCCGACCGCTGGTCCCGGCGCCAACGTAGAACAGGCGACCCCCGGATTGGAGGGCACCCGCCACGTGTTGGATGAGACGGCGAACTTGAGGGGCAGCTTTCCGAATCGCGTCCGGCACGCGGGATTCCTCGTCCAACATCAGGTCAATCGCCTTGTCCAGCGACATTCGGCCCAAGCGCGCCGACTTCGGATTGCGCTGCTCGGTCGGAGAAAGCTGCCTCGATCGGGGTATCCAGTCCGGCTGCGGTTCCGGACGGGAGCGGGGAGCCGCAATTGAAGCCACCTCTCCGGGAGGATGCGCCCGGCGCGCCATGACGACCGCTCCCCAGACCGATTCCCGGGCGAGGGGAAGTACGGTCGACCGAGGGCGGGTCTTCCGGATCCGCCGCTCCAACGCGTTGGCAAGGCGCGGCTGTTTCAGCAGGACGCTGCCGGTCAAAACAAATCCCACCGGCTCCTGTTTCCGGGCCAGACGGTCTGCGCAAGCCAGCGCATCGCCGGCCAGGAGTTCCACGGTTTCTGCAATCACACGGCGTGCCATCCGGTCACCTTCCGCGGCAGCGGCAAATACCTCAGGCGCCAGAGCTGCCACCTCGGTCTTGCCCGCAGCCTGAAGCCAGGCAATCAGGTCGTTCGGCTCATTCAAGGCGAGCGAGCGCAATGCCCGGCGCCCGAAGGCTCCCCAGTGCCCTGTGTGGTCCAGTTCATGGGCCGCCGCGCGCAATGCCCGGAAGGCGATGTCGTAGGCACTTCCGCGGTCGCCCAGCAAATGCCCCCAGCCGCCCACCTTCGCCGTCGTTCCGCGGGCATTCCTGCCGTAACAGCAGGAACCGGTACCGCTGAGGACAATCACCCGCGCCCCGGTCGGTCCCGGCGCGTCGAGTTCCGCCGCGGCCAGCGCGGATTCCAGATCATGATCCACGCAACGCGGAACTCCCGGCCAGACGCGTTCCAGCACCTGTTCAATCCGGGCGCAATCCACCGCATCGCGAACCCCCGCCATGCCCACACCCACGGCCACCGGCGCAGGCAGGGCGCGCTGGATCTCCCGGAATCGTGCCTCCAAGGCCTCGTCCGAAACCAGGCGCAGGTTACAGGGACCCGCAGTGACCCGTCCCAATTCCTGCAATGACGCGTCCGCCGCCAGCCCCACAGTTCGTGTGCCACCGCATTCCAATCCGATCCAAACCCCCGCCTCATTCATCGCGCCGATCCTGACTGGAAACAACCCCGACGGCCAGTCGTTGCGATCCAGGTGGAACCCCTATCGCGGCTCCACCACGACCTCCGACCGCACCGAAGAGGCGATGTAACATTGCTCGTGGGCCTGATGGTGGAGCACGTCCAGTTCCTCGGCGGTGGGAACCTTTGCCCCCGAGAAGCAAACCTCGGGACGCAGCGTCACCCGCAGGATGGCCATCCGGCCTTCGGGATTCCTTCCCATCATTCCGACCGCCGCATCGCGATAGAAATCCACGCAGTAACCCCGCCGCGCGGCCAGGAACAGGAACCACAGCATGTGGCAGCTCGACAGGCTGGCCACGAAGGCTTCCTCCGGATCCACCGCCGCCGGATCCGACATCGGTATCGGAACCACCGTCGGTGACGACGACCCTGGGATTTCGACTCCGCCATCAAACCGCCAGCGATGTGTCCGGCTGTAGCGGTTGTCGACGAACGGTTGGTCCCCGCGGGACCAAAGGACCTCTGCCGTGTATTCGTGCATGGATTCGGATTAGAGCCGGAATTTGACAGCCGTCTTTGCCTTCCATCGTCCCCCGGAGATTCGGAGCCCGGCTGGAAACCAAGCCCGCAACTGGCGGATCCGCTGGAACATTTCCTCGGTCGACACCAACGGGGGCAGCGAACGGCAGAGTTCCCCATCGGGCAACTCAAGAGTGCCCTCCAGGCCAGAGTCATTCCGGCTTCCGGAGGAAACGGATGAAGATGTCGTAGAGTTCACGATTTCAATATTTCGAAAGCAATTGTTCGTAGCGGGGATCACCAAGGTCGAGTCCATTGAGCTGGACCATCCTCGTTCACAATCATCAGATCCCGGGCGTCGCCGCCGGCGGCAGGCGGACTAAACTGGAAGAAGGCGATGCCGACGCACGTCCAGTCTGGCCAACCGCGCGTTCGTGTCCAATCCTTCGGGCACGACCCTATGCGTTTCATGCGTCTCGTCCTGATCCTCGCCTACGTGTGGATCACACCCGGGTTCATGTCAGCGCTCCAGGCGTCGGAACACCCCAACATCCTCCTGATCTGTGCCGACGACCTGGGCTGGGGTGACGTGAGCTGCTACGGCGCAGGATCCCTCCGGACGCCGCACCTTGACCGACTGGCCCAGCAGGGACTCCGGTTCACCGATGCCCATTCAACCTCCGCCACCTGCACTCCATCCCGATATGCCCTCCTGACCGGCGAGTATCCCTGGCGACGCCGCGGCACCGGAGTTCTTCCCGGAGACGCGACCCTGATCATCGAACCGGGACGTGCCACCTTGCCAGCGTTGATGCAACGGGCCGGATACGTGACCGGCGCCATCGGGAAATGGCATCTCGGACTGGGAACGAACTCGATCGACTGGAACGGTGAGATCCGTCCGGGCCCGCTCGAAATCGGATTCAACGAGTGCTTCGTCATGGCGGCAACGGGCGACCGTGTGCCCTGCGTGTATGTGGAGAATCATCGCGTTTTCAATCTGGATCCATCCGATCCGATCCGTGTCAGTTACCAGCAGCCCGTGGGAACGGATCCCATCGGCAAGGAGCGTCCGGACCTGCTTCGGGTCCAGCCCAGCCACGGCCACAACCAGACCATCATCAATGGCATCTCCCGGATTGGCTACATGTCCGGGGGAACAGCGGCCCGTTGGAATGACGAGACCATGTCGGACGAATTCGTGCGCCAGGCGGTCTCGTTTCTGGATCGTCATCACGCCGCACCTTTTTTCCTGTATCTGGCCCTCCACGATCCTCATGTGCCCCGCGTACCGCATCCCCGCTTCGCCGGAATTTCCGGACTCGGGCCGCGGGGGGATGCCATCCTCCAGGCAGACGATGCCGTGGGAACCGTGCTCGGAGCGTTGGACCGACTGAACCTCGCCACCAACACGCTGGTGATCTTTACCAGCGACAATGGCGCGGTGGTCGACGACGGATACCGAGACGGAGCCGTCGAAAAACTCGGTCCGCATCGTCCGAACGGGCCCTGGCGTGGCGGGAAATACAGCAAGTTCGAAGGTGGGACGCGGATCCCATTCCTGGTGCGCTGGCCCGGACGCGTCCAACCGGGTGTTTCCGACGCCCTGGTGTGCCAGGTGGACCTGCTGGCATCGCTGGCGGCACTGGTTAAGCAAAGTCCGGACTTTGCGGCTTCGCCCGACAGCCAGAATCAGCTCGATGCGCTGCTCGGCGATCGAAGGCAGGGGCGGGAACTCCTGGTGGAACACGGCCAGGGACTCGCCCTTCGGGCCGCAAATTGGAAGTGGATCCCTCCGGTCGATGGATCCCCCCGCGCTTGGGAAACCGGCATCGAAACGGGCAACAGCCCGGAGCCACAACTCTACCGACTCGATACGGACCCGGGTGAAACCCACAATCTGGCCGGCAGCGAATCGGAAAAACTCAACGTCCTGCGGCGGGAGTTGTCCGCCATCCAAAACCGCACCCGAACCACTCCCTGAATTGCGGCGGGGATGAGACCGAGGCACCCGATTGAAAACAAAGATGATTCTTTCCGACCTGGGAATGACCCGGAGAACTGCCTTGCGCCACCTGGGCACCGGCTTCGCCGCCGGACTCCTCGGATGCCGCACCGCCAGCGGTTCCCCACTCCAGATTTCCACCTTCTCCGCGGACGTCACTGTCCCGCTGGGACACGGCATGATGGGCGGTGCCTGGCTCTCCCGAAGCATCGCGGATCGGCTGGAGGCCCGTGGTTTTGTCCTGACGGGCCACGGTGCTCCCTTGGTTTTTGTCTCGGTGGATTGGTGCGAGATCCGGAACCAGGCCTATTTCCGTTGGCAGGAGGCGCTCGCCACCGCCGCTGGGACCCGGCCGGAACGGGTCCTCATCAGCACCATCCATCAGCACGACGCACCCGTGGCGGATCTCGCGGCCGAAGCAATACTTCGCGAACGGAAGCTCGCGGGAACCGTCTGCGATTCGCAGTTCCACGAACAGGCGGTGAACCGGGTGGCCGACGCTGTCCGGCAATCCTTGGGATCGGCGCGCCGGGTGAACCAACTCGGCATGGGCAAGGCCAAGGTCGAACAGATTGCGTCCAACCGCCGGTACGCCATGCCGGACGGAACCATCCGCTGGGATCGCACCAGCGCCACCCGAAACGCCTTTGCCATCGAGGCAGGCGAAGGATTGATCGATCCCTGGCTTCGAACGCTGAGCTTCTGGGACGGCGACGACGCCGTCGCCGCGGTGAGCTTCTATGCCGTTCATCCAATGAGTTACTACGGCGAGGGCGATGTCTCCGCCGATTTTCCCGGCCTCGCACGCCGTTCGCGACAGTCGGACACGCCGTCGACCTTCCAGATTTATTCGTCGGGCGCGAGCGGCAACGTGACGGCCGGCAAGTACAACCTGGGCTCGCGAAAGAACCGGCCGATCCTCGCCGAGCGGCTCCATCAGGCCATGGTGGCTGCCTGGGAAGACACCCGCCGAACACCCCTCTCCCATTGGGAATTCCGGGCGGCATCGTTGAAACTCGATCCCCGCAGCTCTCCGGGATTCACCGAGAGCGATCTGGACCGGGCCCTGCAGCCGGAAACCAAGCCCTTCCCGCAATGTCTCGCGGCGATGGGACTCAGCTGGCGCCACCGCGTTGCATCCGGACGGGCCCTTGAGATTCCCTGCCTCGATTTTGGAGCGGCGGCCCTCGTCCTGGTCCCGGGCGAGAGCTACGTCGAATATCAGCTCTACGCCCAATCGGTTCGGCCCCATGATTTCATCTGCGTCGCCGGCTACGGTGACGGCGCCACCGGGTATATCCCCACGGAAGCCCACTGGAAGGAGGGGGACACCAATCTGGGCGACTGGTGTTGGGTAGCCCCGGGAAGCGAGGCACGCTTGAAGGCGGCGATTCGCCAGGCCCTCGGTGCCGGCTGAAGAGAGGTGGCCTCGTCCGCAGACAATCCTAGTCTCACCCCTCGCCTGTCCGTCACGCCTGTTTGGCGGACAGGATGACAAGATCAACCAGCCAACTTCCTTTCACTCCTTCCTCGGCCCCTCATCCAGTCTCCATCCCGTCATCCTGTCCCCCCAACGGTCTGGAACAACCCGTTCCACAGCCCAACACCCAAGTCTCACCCCTCGGGTGTCCGCCACGCCTGTTTGGCAGACAGGATGACAAGATGAACCAGCCAACTTCCTTTCACTCCTTCC
>JBGAPN010000236.1:0-7831 GCA_044221235.1 Limisphaerales bacterium | reverse complement strand
GTCGCGTGTTCCGGATCCAGGCGATTCTCATTCTGCTTCCCGTGGTGCTGCTCGCGGGCCTGGCTTCGGCCGCGGCCCGGGGCGACCGGAGACAGGTAGAGGAGCGGGCACGGGAGCAGGCCGCGGGAATCGCGCGGGCCTTGGCGCCCAGTTTCGCCAGTCAGTTTCGGGAACGACTCCAACAGTACCTCGCCGCCCGCGACGCCCTGTATCCTCCGCTGCCCGGATTCAACCTTCCCCGACCCGGGGCCCTGGCTCAATGGATCGGAGCGCCGCGCCCGCCGGCGGCGGTGCGGCCCCGGGATGTTGAGGAAGGTGATTGGGCACTCCCTGAAGGAGTCCTGTCTCCCGAGGGAGGATGGATCGTTCCGAGGAGATATGACCGGGTTCCCATTCCTCCTGGGTGGTGGACCGAATTGGAACCGGAGTGGCGTGAGCGTTGGGAGGCTGCGGTGCGGTTGGAGGTGTCGGGAGCGCCGCGCGAGTCGGTGGTCGAAGCCTGGCGGCAATGTCGGAAACCGCTCGTGAACACCGGAGAAGCCTCGGACTATCCCTACGACCTTAACGTGCTGTATCAGATCCAGCGGTCGGAGTATTCCGGGGAAAAGTCCGAGGCCCGCAGGGAGGCGCTCTTGTCCTTCAGTGCCAATCCATCCGTCCAGACACCTTCAGGCATTCCCCTGTTGGCGGTTGAATTGTCCGAATGCCTCGGGCTGTCACCAGAGGCTCCTCTTCCACCCTCTTTGTTCCGTCGACTCCAGGAGGCGGTGACTGAGTTTCCCTCATTCCTGACTCCCGCGCTGCTCGACGATGCCCTGCGACGAGATTCCAACCCGGAGGTCCGGCAACTCCAGGTGCGGTGGCAGGCAGATGAACGGCTGCGACGCCTGGCGCCTGGCTTCGTCACGGGAGAGACCCCGGGAGCGGCGTGGATCACGAATGGGACTTCGGAGTATCTGGTCATCCGGCGACCTTATCTCCAACTGGAACCGTCGGATCGCGAAGGGGGCGTGGTGACGAATCGTTACGTCCAATGGGGGGTGATCCCGCGGGTTGCCCTTGCCGGCCTGTTGGAGGACGTCCGTCGTTCCAGTCGGTCGCTGATCCCGGGTTACGCCGACGCCAGCGTGGCACTCTTGCATCAGACAGTGGTCGGAAGTGCCCGGCGGGAGGCCGACACCGTACTGGCCCGTGCCACCGTCCCGATCGGTGCGACCGCGGACCTCGAGGTTCCGCTGGAACTCGAGCTGCGTCTCATCGACACAGACATCCTGTTTCGGGACCAGCGGCGGAGGGAACTCTGGATTACGGCCTTCATCGGCGTCTCCGTGCTGGTGTCGGTGCTGGGGGTGTTCCAAGCGTGGAGAACCCTGCGCCAGCAGATCGCCCTCCATGAGGCCAAATCGAATTTTGTGTCGGCGGTCTCGCATGAACTTCGCGCACCGCTCGCTTCGGTCCGGTTGCTGGCGGAGGGGCTCGCACGTGACGGGATGGCGGATGCAGGCAAGCGACGAGAGTATGGACAGTTCCTGGTCGAGGAGACTCGCCGGCTGGGAACGTTGATTGAGAATGTCCTCAGTCTGGCACGTCTGGAGCAGGGACACCGGCCCCTGGACATCGCGCCGACCGACGTGCGGCAGTTGATTAGTGAAACCCTGCGGCGACTCGACCCCCTCGCGGACGAGCGGGGATTGCGGTTGGAGTTTGAGGACCAGACCGGTGCAGATCCTCTGGAGGCCGCATGGGACGGACTGGCCGTTCAACAGGCCCTGGCAAACCTACTGGACAACGCACTGAAGCATGGTCCCGGCGGCTCTGCAGTCCGCGTGACGTTGGAGCGGATTCCCGGAGGAGACCGTCCATCACTGCGGCTGTCCGTCAGCGACCATGGACCCGGGATACCTCCGGAGGAAAAGGAACGTGTTTTCGACCGGTTTTATCGCCGTGGCTCGGAATTGCGGCGGGAAACCCGAGGTGTCGGACTGGGTCTGGCGCTGGTGCGTCAGATCGCGACGGCCCACGGAGGGCGGGTCTGGGTGGAAAACCAGCCGGGAAATGGGTCCGTATTTCGGCTGGAACTTCCCGTGGAAAATCCGGCCGTATGAATTTTCACCCCCGCCTGTGGCGACTATGAACCCAATGCCCCGGATCCTGATCGTCGAGGATGAACGGCCCATGCGGACGGCGCTCGCCGACCGGCTGACCGATGAAGGCTACCGGGTCATGACCGCCGTGGACGGGCAGAGTGGCCTGGAGGCGGCGCAGCGGGAGCGGCCGGATCTGGTCCTGCTCGACGTGATGATGCCCAAACTCGACGGATTTGCCCTCGCTGCGGAATTGCGCCGGCTGGGCCGGTTGATGCCCATCCTGATGCTGACGGCGAAGGGATTCGTTGAGGATCGCATTCGGGGCCTCGATGCCGGAGCCGACGATTACCTGGTCAAGCCCTTCAGCGGGGACGAGTTGGTCGCGCGGATCCGGGCACTCCTGCGCCGGTCGGGACCAGGATCGCGACCGGCTCCGGAGCGGCTGGTATTCGGCGAGGTGGAGGTCGATTTTTTGCGCCAGCAGGCCCGGCGCGCGGGACGTCCGCTGCACCTCACGCCCAAGGAATTTGGGATGCTTCGGCTGATGGCGGAAACACCGGGTGTGCCGGTCAGCCGCGAGACGTTTCTCGACCGACTCTGGGGCGTGGCGGCATTCCCAACCACCCGGACGGTGGACACCCACCTGGCGGCCTTGCGGTCCAAGATTGAATCCGACCCGGCGTCGCCGCGGTTTCTCAAGACCGTGCATGGATCGGGTTACAAGCTGGACCTGCCGAATTGACAACTCCCTGACAACTGATGAGGCACTGCCGGACAGGCTGGGCCTACCAAGGAAGAACCATGAAGACAAACTCGATGCAGAGGCTGGCGCTCCGGATTCTGATGCTCCTGGCCGCCGTGGGATCCGTGTTGGCCGCGGAGACACCGGAAGAGGCGCTGCGGCGCGGCGTGCTTGCGGAAGAGGTTCAACGCAATATGACCGCAGCCCAGCGGGCGTATGAAGATGCGGTTCGGCTTGCGGAGTCTCAACGGGAGGCGGCGGCGGCGGCGCTGTATCGGCTGGCCGAGGTGCAGCGGCTCCAGGGAGCCACCAATGAATCCCGGGTGGCATTGGAGCAACTGATCCGCCGGTATCCCGAAGCGACCAACTGGGTGTCCGTCGCCCGGCGTCAGCTGGGTGTTCTCGATTCCGCCACGACGGGTAAGGGGCGATCGACGTCCCTCCGGAAGGAACGGCTCGCGCTGGAGCGGCAGCAGCAGGAATTGGACAGGACCCTCACGGCGTTGGCCCGGCTCGATTCAAAGGACCTGGTGGAACGATTGGTGGTGGATCATCCCAATGACCGGCTGGTTCAGCTCGCCAATGATCGGGCCGGGTTGGAGCGGGAACGGGCCTCACTCGCCGCGGAGTTTGGACCCCAACATCCGAAGCGGGTTGAACTGGAGCGCCGGGTCGAAGTGATCGAGACGCAGTTGGAGCGCGCCTGCCGGGCCGTGATGGCCTCGCTGCGGGAGAAGCTGGATCGGGTGAACCGGGATCTGGACCAACTGGGTGCCTTGAGCGCCATTTCAGGAGTGGGCGAAGGAGTCGAAGACACAGGAAGTCCTGCCGAGAGTGCCGATGATCTGCTTCGTCAGGAAATCACCCTGGCGGAGGAGCAGGTGAAGATCGCCCAGAAACGCTTCGAGAACGGAACGGGAAGCCAGGAAGACCTCATCAAGTCCCGGCGCGAAGTGCTTGCGCTGAAGCGCCAGATGCAGGTCCGCCCGGCGCTGGTCGCGTTACCGGAATCCGCCGCGGCGGGAGGAAGCGAAGAGGCCTCCTCCGTGGACCCCAAGATGGTGGAGGAACTGGCGCGCCTCCGAAAACTGGCATCAGAAAGTCCGGATCTGCTCCGCCGGAGCAGTGACGGCGAGACGCCCCTGCAACGGGCGGTAGTGCGTGGATGGAAGCCTGTGGTGGAGTACCTCCTGGATCTTGGGGTCCCGCCGGACGTTGTTGTGGACAAGGAAGACCGCGGCACCGCGTTGCACCGTGTGGCGCGTGCCGGGAATTTGGAGCTGGCGACCCTGCTTCTGGACCGTGGGGCGGATGTGAACGTCCGTGGAAATTCGCGCGAGACCCCGTTGCATTGCGCTGTTCGAGCCGGACACCGCGCGATGGCGGAGCTTCTGATCCAGCGGGGTGCTGCATTGGATCTTCAGACGGAGCCGGCGGTGGGACGGGCCTATTCCGGCTGGGAAGGTGAGTACTACGGAAACACGCCCCTGCATCTTGCGGCGTATTATGGCCTGCCGACGCTGGTGGATTTGTTGGTTCAGCGTGGAGCCTCCGTCTATTCGCTAAATCGTAACGGTCTCTCTCCGCTGTTTGCGGCGGTCGTTGGCCGTCAGGACGACTGTGTCGCTCGCCTCCTGGCGGCGGGATCCCCCGTGAATGTCAATGCCCTGGTGTCGCTCCGAATCGGCAACAACCCAACACGAGTGAGTGTGAATCCGGTTCAGTGGGCAGCCTATGAATCCGAACACGAGTTGCTGAAGCGATTACTGGAATCCGGTGGGAGCCCCTACACCCGGATCGCCGCGGGGCCGACGTTGCTTCACTGGGCGGCATATCGTGGCGACGATTCCCTGGCGGAACTTCTGTTGGCGGCCGGAGCCCAGGTCAACGCTCCCGACGCCAGGGGAAGAACCCCATTGGACTACGTGAATCCCGAGTTCAAGGCAGTCCAGGCACGTCTTCGTGCCGCCGCGGGCACGAATGGGATTCTCAAGCCTCGTGTGAGTCCATCCCCTGTGGGCGTGACGAAGGATGGCTCGCCACAGGTGGTGCCGGTGGAGGCGCCCGACTTATTCAATATCTACCCGACAATTCTGGGCGGGCATTTGATCGACAATCAGGTCCGAGTCTCTGGAGAGGCGTTTGGTACCCGTATCCTGGACGGAACTCCCATGCCCAATCTGCGGGAATGGATCCGGTCTCTCGACCCGGCGCCGACCGCGGACCTGACCCACGTTGTGCGGATCCGCAAGGATCCTCAAACCGGCCTGCAACGTCGGGAGATGGTGGATCTGACGGATCCGTCCGCAGACCTCGTGATCAAGGGGGCCGAAGAAATCTTTGTCCCGGCGCTGCCCCGCAAACCCTGAGGGAACCCGAAACGCCGGACGGGGGCGTAGCGGACCCTCGGACCTGGCAGATGGCCGCCCTCCTCCGACTTAGGGAAGAGGCAAGCGGGAAGCGGGAGGCGGGAAGCGGGCGCAGTCTCACTCGCCCTTCTGACTCGGGGAGGAAGGGTAAGGGCTGGGGGGAGTTGAAGGTTGAAGGACACAAATCTTCAACCTCGGCCCAAATCAGTCCGCGTTGGGATAACTACCCAGCACTTTCACAAAACTGCAGTGGTGACCCAGTTGTTCGATCGCCTTGGCTACCTTGGGCTGCTCGGCATGACCGTCGCAATCGACGAAGAAGAAATACTCCCAAGCCTTCCGTTTGCTCGGTCGGGACTCAATCTTGGTCATGTTGATCCGGTAGCGGCGGAAGGGGGCCAGGGCCTTGTGCAGGGCTCCCACTTCGTCGCGGATGCTGAACATGATGCTGGTGCGGTCCTGGCCGGTGGGCGGGCCGCATTGGCGTCCGAGTACGAGGAATCGGGTGGCGTTGGCAGCGTTGTCCTGGAGGTCCCGTTCCAGCAGGGGCACATTGTATTCGGTCGCGGCCAGTTCCCCGCAGATGGCGGCGGAGTTCTTTTCCCGGGAGGCCAGTTCGGCACTTCGGGCGTTGGAACTGGTCTCCACCAGCTCGGCGTCGGGCAGGTTCCGCTGAATCCATCCGCGGCACTGGGCCAGGGTCTGCGGATGCACGTAGAGCTTGCGGATCTGGTCGCGTGCGCCCTTGCCTGCGAGACAGTGAGAGATCCGGAGCACCACCTGGGCGACGATCTTCAGGTCGCTGTCCACGAACATGTCGAGCGTGTGGGTCACCACCCCCTCCGTGGAATTCTCCACGGGCACGACGGCGTAATCGGCCCGGTGTTTGGAGACCTCGCTGAACACCTCGTTGATGGTCTTTTGCGGGACGTAGCGGAGGCTGGCGCCGAATCGCTTGATGGCCGCCTGGTGGGTAAAGGTCGCCTCCGGTCCGAGGTAGGCGATGGTCAGGGTTTTCTCCAGCGACAGGGCGCTGGACATGATCTCGCGGTAGATGGCGCGGAGTCCGTCGTTGGTGATGGGCCCCTTGTTCTTGCGCGCCACGCGCTGGAGGACGGCCCGTTCCCGGTGTGGGGCATAGATTTCCTCACCGGCCTTGATCTTGATCTGGCCGATCTCCAAGACATGACGTGTCCGCTCGTTCAGCAGCTGCACGATCTGCTCATCCAGGCGGTCAATCGCCTGCCGATGTTCCTGTAGGCTCATGGACGGGCGGGACCATGCCGGGGACGGAGGCCAGGAGCGAGCCGAGAGTGGTCGGGCTATGGAGTGCGGTCCAGGGCGAAGCGTCGACACTGCGTTGCTCGTGCGACTGCGGTAAGGGGTGAGGCTACGGAGGGGTAAGCGGTAAGCGGTAAGCGGTAAGCGAAGCGAAGAGTGGGGCGCAGGGTGGCAGGACCACGAACCCCCAATGACGCCCAGGCGCGGAGAGGGTCAATTTGGAAGGCACGAAGGCAGGAAGGGGCGGTGAAGGAAATTGGTGTTGGAACGTTGAAGGCTGAGACAACGCTCGCGGCCTACCGCTTGCCGCTTGCCGCGTCCTCCACCGGCTCGTAGAGGGTGGTGCGCTGACATGGGGTCTTGCCGACCGATTGGATGGCGGTGCGGATTTCGGCGGGATGCAGGCATTCCCCATGCTGGCCGCCGCTTTCCCGGGTGATGCTTTCCTCGTACAGCGTGCCGCCGAAATCGTTGCAGCCGCAGTCCAGCATTTGCGCAGCGGTTTCCGGACCGAGCTTCACCCAACTAGTCTGCAGATTCGGGATCTCGGCACCGAAGAAAAGCCGGGCGAGGGGATACAAGGTCTGGATCTTGTCCCGCCCGTCCCGCGAAATCTGATCCCGGGTACGTCCCGTCTCGGCGGCGAGCTGGCTGCCGAGACGGTTCTGGAAGGGGACAAAGGCCAGGGGAATAAACTCTGTGAATCCCCCGGTTTGCCGCTGGAGCCGGCGCAGAAGCTCGAAGTGGCGAAACAGGTCCTCCCAGGTTTCGCGATGCCCGAACATCACGGTCGCCGTCGACCGCAGGCCCCGACGGTGGGCGGTGGTGATGATGTCCACCCATTCGCTGGCCTTCAGCTTTTGCGGGGACAACGCACCGCGGACGTGGTCATCCAGGATTTCTGCGGCGGTGCCTGGGGTGGATCCCAGTCCGGCGTCGATGAGCGCGCCGAGAATCTGGTCGTAACTCCGCCCGGACTTGAGATGCAGCGAGTGAATCTCCATGGGCGAAAAGGCGTGCAGATGGACGCGGGGCAGTGCGGTCTTGATGGCGCGCAGCAGGCTGCAGTAATCCTCCAGTCCCAGGTCGGGATGGATGCCGCCCTGAAGGCACACTTCGGTGACCCAGGGTGTTTTGAGGATGCGTTCCACCACGGCGTCCGCCGAACGTGTGTAGGCCTCCGGATGTCCCGGGGGCCGGTAGAATCCGCAGAACGTGCAGTTCGTGGTGCAAACGTTGGTGAAGTTGGCGTTGCGGTTCACTACGTAGGTGACGGTGTCGCCGTGCAGTCGGTGGTTCAGTTCCCGGGCGGCGGCAATCAGTTCCTCGTGGGCGGCCGGACCTCCGGATAC
>JBGAPN010000235.1:0-7855 GCA_044221235.1 Limisphaerales bacterium | reverse complement strand
ATTCCTGACGACGGATGAATAGAGTGCAGCTTTTGGCGGTCGTTCGGTGCACGATTTTTCACATGTATCCCGTTGCCCGCCTCCTGGTCGCCGCCATTGCCCTGGCGCAGGCCGTCTTCGCCCAGACTCCGGAGTGGATCTGGTTCCACAAGACCGACGACGCCGAGACCCGCTTTTTCCGAAAGACCGTGGTGCTGCCGGCTGCCGCCCCCAAGGCCGAGCTGGTGGCCACCGCCGACGATTCCCTCGAAGTCTTCGTGAACGGGGACCGGGTGCTGTCTGCCGACCAATGGCAGACTGGCCACCGCATCGAGATCCCCGGCGGACTCAAGGCGGGCACCAACATCGTCGCCATCCGCGCCAACAACGGGGATTCCTCCCCAGCTGGCGCCATCCTGCAACTGACGGCCACCACCGCATCGGGACCCCAGGTCATCGTTTCCGACGCCACTTGGAAGGCGAGTGACAAGCGGGAGAACAATTGGGCCAAGCCAGGTTTCGACGACAGCGCGTGGCGTCCGGCCCAATCCCTTGGAAAACTCGGAATCGATCCGTGGGGCAAGGCATTCGCGAACACGGTGAAGGGGTCCTCGCTGCCCCTTTCGGCCGGCGGCAGTGGCGCGGCGCGGGCAGCCACGCCGGCCGAGCAGCTCTACACGTTGCCCGGATTCAAGGTGGAACTCGTCCACAGCGGAGAACCCTCCGAAGGCTCGTGGGTGAATCTTTGCAAGGATCCCCAGGGCCGGCTCATCATCAGCCCCCAGTATGCCAAGGCCAACCCGGATGGCGGACTACTGCGCATCACCCTGGGACCGGATGGCAAGGTGGCCAAACGCGATTTCATCGCCCGACCGCTGTACGACGCCCAGGGAATGTGCTTCGCCCATGGCGCCCTCTGGGTGGTGGTCAACAAGTACTCGACCGAGTTCAAATCGGGCCTCTACCGCATCACCGACGACGGCTCGGACACCTGGTCCAAGATTGAACTGATCAAGGAACTCCCCGGCGGTGGCGAGCACGGTCCGCACGCGGTGATTCTCGGACCTGACAACAATCTCTGGGTCATGGCCGGCAACCACACCAAGCCGCCCGAAGGACTGGCCCCCTCGTCACCCCACAAGAATTACGCGGAGGACCTCGTCCTTCCCCGCCAACCGGACGGTAATGGTCACGCCACCGGCGTCATGGCCCCGGGCGGCTATATCCTGCGCGTGGACCCCCAGGGCAAGGTGTTTGACTTCTACTGCGGCGGGTTCCGCAACCAGTTTGATTTCGCCTTCAACGTGGATGGCGAACTCTTCGCGTGGGACGCCGACATGGAATACGACTGGGGTGTCCCCTGGTATCGTCCCACACGGGTGAATCACGCCACCTCGGGCGCCGAGTTCGGCTGGCGCTACGGCACCGGCAAATGGCCCGCCTACCAGGCCGACAGCCTCGGCCAACCAGTTTGATTTCGCCTTCAACGTGGACGGCGAACTCTTCGCGTGGGACGCCGACATGGAATATGACTGGGGCGTTCCCTGGTACCGTCCCACCCGTGTCAACCACGCCACCTCGGGTGCCGAGTTTGGATGGCGCTACGGCACCGGCAAATGGCCTGCCTATCAGGCTGACAGCCTCGGCGCAGCCGTGGACATCGGCATCGGCTGTCCCACCGGCGTGTCGAGCGGCTCGGGCGCCCGGTTCCCGGCCAAATACCAGAGGGCAATTTACGTCCTCGACTGGACCTACGGACGCCTGATGGCCGTGCACCTGAAGCCGGAAGGCGCCAGCTACACCGGAAGTTTTGAGAACTTCGTGGCTCCGCTCGGGCTGGTTAAGCCCGGCGAAGCCAAGCCGCCACTGAACCTCACGGACGTGATCATTGGCAACGATGGTGCCATGTACTTCACCATCGGCGGCCGCGGCACCGCCTCCGGACTGTACCGGGTCACCTACACCGGGAGCGATCCTGTCACCCCGGCGCTCCAGCCAAACCGGGACGGTTCCGAGGCCCGGGCATTGCGTCATCAGTTGGAGGCCTTCCATGGCAAGGCGGACCCGAAGGCCCTGGACTTCCTCTGGCCGCATTTGAACAGCTCCGATCGAGCCATCCGTTACGCCGCCCGCATCGCGCTCGAAGCCCAGCCGTTGGACACCTGGAAGGCGCGCGCCCTGGCGGAAACGAATGCCACCGCCGGCCTCACAGCCCGTCTTGCCCTCGCCCGCGTCGGTGGCAAGGAGAACCAGGAGGATTGCCTCCGCGGCCTCGCCCTCTGGCCGCTCAGCACCCTCGATGAACGCCAGCAGCTGGACAAACTGCGCGTCATCGAGGTCAGCCTCGCCCGGAACGGCCTACCTTCAGCCGATCTCGTCAACGTCGCCATCGACCGCCTCAGCCGGAGCTATCCCAACAAGAGCGGGCTGGTGAACCGCGAGCTATCTCAAGTCCTGATCGCGCTCGGTGCGCCCGACGTCGTCGAGAAAACGCTCGGTATCATGGCGCAATGCACCACGCAGGAGGAGCTCATGCACTACCTGTTCCACCTCCGCACCGCGAAGCACTGGACGCCGGAGCAGCACCGTGAATACCTGGGTTACTGGATCAAGGTCCGCCAGGGATACTCCCATGAGCCGGAGTTGGTCCGGTGGTTCGACGAGGCCGGCCGCCCGTACAGCGACGGCGCCAGCTTCAATAACTTCCTCAAGAACTTCCTGGCCGACGCCGTCACCGGCATGACCGACGCGGAGAAGCAGGAGATGGCAACCCTCTTGGCGGACATTGCCGCCGCGAGCTCGGGCAAGAAGGCGGTCAGCACCTTCCCGACACCCAAGCCCCGCAGCCCGGTCAAGGAATGGACGGTGGCCGATGTGGCTGCTGACCTAAACGCAGCCGCCCACGGCCGGGACTACGAACGCGGCCGCCAGGCCTTCGCCGATGCCCAGTGTCTGCTCTGCCACCGCTTTGGTCCGGAGGGTGCCGGCATTGGACCGGACCTGACCGCGGTCAGTTCCCGGTTCAGCCGGCGCGACATCCTTGAGAGCCTGATCGAACCGAGCAAAGTGCTTTCCGAGCAGTACGAAAACACCACCTTCACGCTCAAGGACGGCACCGAGCACACCGGCCGCCTGATGAAGGAAACGCCGGAACTCGTGGTACTGATGCCGAATCCGCTCCAACCGGACGCCACGGTCACCTTGAAGAAGTCCGACGTTTCATCGCGCGCCGCCTCGAAGATCTCGCCCATGCCCGAAGGCCTGTTGAACGGTCTGAGCAAGGAGGAAATCCTCGACCTGATTGCCTTCCTGGAGGCCTCGGGTCGCCGCACCGCGCCGGCGTTCGCGAAATAATATGGACTGCGGCGGCATCGACGCCGCTTTCCAACGCCCGGCCACGCGCGAAGGGCCTGGATTCACGCCGCAGGGCCATTCCACACCTAGGGCGCTGAGAAGGCGGGGTCATGCCCCCGCGCTCCACACTCATTTCCATCCCCGCAAATTCTCCGTAACCTGTCCCCGCAGGCGCCTCAGGAAGCGGTGACATGAATACGGTCAAACTCCCTCCCGGTTGTCCCCGCTGCGGCTCGGCGGTGCCCACCGACGCGCCCGGAGGCCTATGCCCCCGATGCGTCCTGCTCGGGGCCGCCACCCTCATCGACCCGACGGGGTCGCATCGGATCTCACCTCCAAGCCGGGAACGCCTGCAGGAGGCATTCCCACAGATGGAAATTCTCGAATTTATTGGTCAGGGCGGCATGGGATTCGTTTATTCCGCGCGGCAACGCCACCTGGATCGGCGGGTGGCCCTTAAGATCCTTCCCGTCACCACTGGCAACGATCCCACGTTTGTGGAGCGGTTCATCCGGGAGGGAAGGCTGCTCGCCCGGCTCAACCATCCCAACATCGTCGCCGTCTACGATTTCGGGCAAACCGGTGACTTGTGTTATCTGGTCATGGAATTTGTCGACGGCGTGAATCTGCGGCAGGCCATGCGGTCCGGCCGCTTCTCGCCCCGCGAAGCCCTGGCCATCGTTCCGCGCATCTGCGAGGCGCTTCAGTATGCGCATGAACAGGGCGTGCTTCACCGCGACATCAAACCCGAGAATATCCTGCTCGACGCGGCCGGGCGCGTGAAGATCGCTGACTTCGGCATCGCCAAGCTGGTGGGCGACCAGACCACGGACTTCACCCTGACCGCCAGTGGAGTCCGCCTGGGAACCCCCCACTATATGGCGCCGGAACAGGTCGAGGCCCCGTCCGACGTGGATCACCGCGCCGACATCTATTCTCTTGGTGTCGTCTTCTACGAGTTGCTGACCGGCGAACTGCCTCTGGGCCGGTTCGCCCCGCCCTCCGCCAAGGCGGACCTCGACGCCCGCATCGACGAGATCGTCCTGCGCGCCCTCGCCAAGGAGCGGGAACTCCGCCAGCAAAGTGCGGGTGAAGTGAAGACGCAGGTCGAGGACATCCAATCGACACCACGTTCTGCTGGCACCGCAACTCCCGCGGGAACATCGACGCCGACGCCGACGCCGCCCGCAGTCGCACCCGTATCGGGGCTCCGACTGGCACCGGAACACCAATCCTATGCGCTTCTTGGCATGGGGGCGCTGTTGGTGATCCTGCTGGCGGATGCACTTCCGCTGACGGGAGCCACGGTGGGCGTGGTGGCAAGCTCATTCCGCAGTGGTCCGCTCGCCATCAGCATGGCGCTGGCCTCCATTGGTTTCGCTGCCTGGCTGGGTCGACTGGCCTGGATGCGCCGGAATGTCCTGCTGGAACCCTTCGGTGTCCTGCAACTGCCCGGCCCGCAGGGTCAGGCGGTGCGCATCACCGCCAGCACCTTGTATGGCGTCCTTGCCGCCCGCCTGATCCTGCAGTCGATGGCCTACCTCGGGTTGGTCTTCGGAAGCGTCGGCCAGGCACTTCAGTACCATCCCGTACTGTCCCTGGTCGCGATCATCGGCCTCACCGTGGCCGGCCTGTTCATCTACCGCCGGCTTCATGCTCCGGCTCCCTCCCAAACGCCGGCCGAAGCACCATCCTGGATGACGCGCGCCGGAGGGTGGTTTGTGGCGGCCGGACTTCTCTCGCTGGTGCCTACCGTCCTCTCGTGGAACGGACATGTTCGGGTCTGGACTCCCGGCTCCTGGCTGGCGGTGGTGGGGCTGGCGCTCCTCACCCGCAACCGGATGTGGCGGACGGTGGCGCTGGCGGTGAGCTGGCCCCTCCTGGTGGGGGGCATTTTCGCCCTGGCCTTCCTGCCGGTGCTTGCTGGTCAGGACTCCCTAGTCTGGCCGGGCGTAATCCAGGACTTCCGGGGAACCCTGGCCGTCTTAGGCTGGCTGGAGTGGGCAGCCTTCGTGGCCGCTATCGCAGCGTTGCAAAACCGGGAAGTGAAGGCCGCCTGCGGTATTCCCGTCCCGTCCCTGCCCGCCACACGTCCAAATCCGTGGCCGCACCGCCTGTTCTGGCTGATTGTCGGGACACTGCTCCTTGTGGGTTCGGCGACCATTACCGGATTCCTGGTCCCGGCCCTCCAGCGGGGAGGTAACGAAGCGGCTTTACCGTTTGCTCCTCTGATTCCGTTCGCTACGGGCGCCCTGATAGCCTGGCTCTACCGCCGGACGCGTCCTTCCACCGCGTCGGCCCGACCCGAGGCAGAATGGAGCCCCTGGCCGAAGCGGATCTTCATCAGTCTCGTCCTCCTGGTCTTCCTGCCCGCCCTGCTGTTCCTGGGGGGGCTCCTCCTCCCGCGTCTGGCTCAGGACCGCCATGCCCGGGGTGAGCTGCCTCCCCCGGAACTCCTCGCTCAGCCTGCGTCCTGGCAGCCTCCTTATCCTCACTTCATCCAAACACCCGAAGGCGCTGCCTTCTCTGTCGATCAGGAGGGGTCGACCCCGTTCGTGGTTTTTTTCGACGGACTCCTCAACCAGTCGAGCGAAGACATTGAAGATCCCGTCGCCCAGTCCTGGACCAATCGCGGCATCCTGGAGATTCCCGGAAAGGCGCAGATCCGTTACGAGCGTCGCTCCAGCTCCCCGGAACTTCTCCTTTTGGGCAATCAGGAATTCCAATTGGAAGCCGGCCGTCTTTTCGTGATGGATCCCACCGGTCGCTGCCGGCAGGTACGGGTGACCCCGTCACGGCCGGAACCGGAGTCGATCGGAGAACTGAGGCGCCTGGCGGGATTCGAGGTCCCCGGCGGCAGCGATGGCACGGTCCCTGGCATTCCCACCGAGCCCCGTAATATACCCGCTCCTCCCCTCGAAACGGGTCCTCAGCCATGAACACCGTCCGGCTCGCCACCCAATTCGCTCCGACCCGCTGGACCCTGGTCCTGGCGGCGCGCGGGGATACCCCGGATGCGCGGGCCGCCCTCTCCGACCTTTGCGATGCCTATTGGACGCCGGTTTACCGCTTTCTGATGCGCGAAGGGCGCAGTGATGACGAATCCCGCGAATTGACACAGGAGTTCTTCGCCCGGCTCCTGTCCCGCGGCGGTGTGGATTCCGTCAACCCATCGCGGGGCCGATTTCGGTCTTATCTGCTCGGAGCGCTGCGGCACTTTCTCGCCGATGTCCGGGACCGGTCGCAGGCGGCACGTCGGGGCGGCGGGATTTCACCGGAATCGCTCGATGCCCGCGCAGAAGGCAACGAGGGCGAACCGGTGGATGCGACCACGTCTACCGGCCCAACACCGGAGACCTGGTTCGACCGACAGTGGGCGTATGCGATTATGGACCGTGCCTTGACGCAGCTGGAACGTGAATTCCACACGGCGGGCCGGGAGGAACAGTTCGTCCTGCTCAAGCCCTGGCTGGTGGGTGACACCGAACACCTGTCCCAGGCTTCGGCCGCTGCCCAGATCGGACTCAGTGAAGGCGCGGTGAAGGTGGCGATTCACCGGCTGCGCCGCCGGTTCCGGGAACTGGTCCGGTCCGAGGTGGCGCAAACCGTGGACGCCATCAATTCCGTCGACGAGGAACTCAACTATCTGATCGAGGTGCTGTCGCAACCGGCGGTTTGACCTTTGGAGCGCGGCGGCATCGACGCCGCTTTCCAACGGCCGACCACGCACGAAGGGGTCGATTCACATTACGGGGCCACCTCACCCCAAGGGCGCTGAGAATGCAGGGGCGTGCCTCCGGCGTTCCATACTCTTTGGAGTGCGGCGGCATCGACGCCGCTTTCCAACGGGTGACCGCGCGCGCAGGTGGCGGATTTACAGTACGGGGCCGCCTCACCCCAGGGGCGCTGAAAAAGCGGGGTCATGCCCCCGCACTCCATATCACCGGCATTGTGCTTCATGACGGAGGGCGTGGTCGATCAGCACCAGGGCGGTCATCGCCTCCACCATCGGGACCGCCCGCGGCAACACACAGGGATCATGCCGCCCACGACCGGTCAGCGTGGTGTTCTGCAGATCCACATCCACGGTGTCCTGCTCGTGCATCACCGTGGCGACCGGCTTAAAGGCGACACGGAAATAGACCGTCTCGCCGTTGGAGATCCCGCCTTGGACGCCGCCACTGCGGTTGGTCACCGTATGCACCCGGCCGTCGACGTTGCGGAAGGCGTCGTTGTGCTGCGTGCCGGTGTAGTTCACCGCGTCGAATCCACTCCCGATGTCGAATCCTTTGGTGGCGGGCAACGACAGCATTGCCTTGGCCAGATCGGCCTCCAGACGATCAAACACCGGTGAACCCCAGCCCACCGGCACGCCGCGCGCCACTCCGGTGATGATCCCACCCACGCTGTCCCCGGACTTCCGTGCGGCTTCAATCAACTCGATCATTCGCTCGGCAATGGCGCCATCGGAACAGCGCACGATGTTGGATTCGATCTGCGCGGACTGAACCCGCTCCACATC
>JBGAPN010000234.1:0-7863 GCA_044221235.1 Limisphaerales bacterium | reverse complement strand
GTTCGTCAATCGGGCCGTATCGCGTCGCCCAACCGGATGGGGTGATGCGCCAGGGTGGGGCGGGACGGACCCGGCCGTAGTCGGGGGTCAGCGGGTCGGTCCAGGGCAGATCCAGAAACTCGCTGTACCCTCGCCAGTGAAGGTCGGCCCCGACGAGAGGGAGGTTGCGGATGACTGCGGGTGCAACCTCGGTGAACAGGGCGGCGCGGTCCCAGTGAATCTCGAAAGCCTGGCTCAGGCGTAGCCGACGGGTCCCGTTCGGCAGTTTGCCTGCCAGGTCGACCAGGATGGTCTTCGTCTTTCCCGCCGGGGCGCCCACCGTGACCTCCACGTTCTTCCAGCCCGAGGCGGTCTCCGCTTCGAGGACCGGAAACGGAAACGGAAACTCCGGGTCATGGGACCCTGCAATGTTGGCCATGCCGCCGCCGAACCGCAGCCAGCCACTGAGGGCCAGCATCAGCGGGCCCCGGGCGGGCAGCGTGCCGAAGTCGAGGGTGATGGAAGACGGTTCGGCCAAGCCGCGGTAATGGGCGCCGCGCAATCGGGGCGGAGAAACCTTCCGGCCATCGTTGTCTTGAAGGAGTGCGGTGGCATCCACCCGACCCTCGGTGGATTCCAGTGCGGCGGCGCGAAGGGCGATCCGACCCCCGAGCTGGAGGAGTTGATGCGTTGGAAATGGGCGTCCCGGGACCAGCTTGCTGGTCGGGATCACCTCGGTTCCGGCGGAATGATCCACCGCCACCAGACGCGCCTGGTCGAGGTAGAGGATCTCCCGCAGTTCCTCAGTGACCTGGATCACCTGCCGGCCGTTTCGGGCGGGGAAGGTTGAGGAATTCCCCACCCAAACCCATTCCTCCGGGTCTGCCTCGATGTACCGCCCTGCGGCCACCGGCAGTCCCACCGGCGACGCGCCCAGCAGGTCAGTGATGAAACGGAATTGTTGGCCATCCCAGGCGTACAGGTACGGGCACGAGCCCGTGGGAAGGACCAGCTCGAAGATCGTCAACGGCTGGCGGGAATCCGGCGTCACCTCGGTCGTGTCGAGCTTGGTGTCGAACCACCGCGTGCTCACCAGGTCGAGTTGCTTTCGCTGCCCCACGCCGATTTCCACGGGGAGCTGCTGGACGGTGCGCAGCGTGTGCCATCCCCCGGAAGCCAGTTCCACCTTCACCCCAAGGGCGCTGGCGTTGGAACGGTTGCCCAACAGCCGAAGCTTGAGCAGTTGGTTTGCGTTGCCTCCATCATTGCGCAGGAACCGCAGTCCGGATTTTCCCGTGCAGGCGATCCAGTCGACGTCGCCATCCTGGTCGAAGTCTGCGCAGATCAGATCCGAGATCGCCGTTCCGCGAAGGTGCTCCAGGCCCAGTTCCGCGGTGGTGTCGTGGAAGCCAGAGCTGCCCCGATTCCTCCAAACACGGATTCCGTCGCGTCCCCAAACCACCAGGTCCAGCCACCCGTCGTTGTCGTAGTCGAGCGCGCGGATGCCCTCAATCTGGTTGGCACGTGCCGGCAACCGGAGGGGCTGCGCCAGGGTATTGAACTGGATCTCGACGGTGTTGTCCGTCACGAGAGCCACATCGATGCGGAGGTCGTTGTTGAAGTCCCCGGTGGCGACGGTCCGAGCAACGGACCATCCTGGAGGCTGATTTGAACGACTCAACCCGCCTCCGCGAAGGTTCGAAAGCAGCAGCGGGGGCTGGTTGCTGCGGGTGAGCAGCACGTCGGGAAGATCGTCGTTGTTGAGGTCATCCACAGTGATCTGGGTCACCTCAGCGATCGCGAGGGGATCCGGCGCGCCGGGGGCGGGCTTGCGTTCGCGGAAAAGACCGGAGCCAAGGTTGGTGAAGCTGCGAAGGTTTCCCGTGGGCGACGCCAGCAGCAGTCCCAGCTTTCCCGTGAAGTCGAGGTCCGCCAGCGCCCCGTCGCGGCCCGCCGCCCCGGATTGCTTCAAGCCCGAGACGGCCGTGGCATCGATGAAATTTCCATTGGTCGCGAATCGCAAGACCGTCAGCCCGCCCGGAGCGACCAGCACGGCGTCTTCGAAACGGTCATTCTGCAGGTCGCCGACGAGAATCTGTCGGACATTGCCGGCGTCGGTGACCGGAGTCGGCGGTGCGGCGGCGGTGAACACGCCATTGGAATTCCACAGAACCTGAGCGCCATCATCACCCACCCAGAGGAGGTCATTCCATCCCCGTCGGTTGATGTCGAGGAGCCCCAGCGGACCGCGAAGTCGGCTGGCCTCGCCCGCAAACGCCCGGGTCGAGTCGTCCACGAACCGGACGGGAACGCCGCTCGCCGCGGGCTGTTCCACCGAGAGCGGGACGCGGATGGCGGTGTATTTGCTTCGCTCGAACACCGTGGGATCATCTGCGCCTCCCACCTTTCCAGCGTTGATGCGCTGGTGTTCCTGGAGCGACTGCTGGGCGGCGTCCCGTTGTCCCAACCGGAGCTGCGCCTGACTCAAAAGGTAATACGCGGCCGGGTGGTTGGTTTCGAATTGGACCACCTCCTGGAACTGTGCGGCGGCCTCCTCGAACTTGCCCCACCCCAGATAACCCCGCCCGAGCTGAAAACTCACCGGGTTCTCCGTGGGATCCACGCTCTTGGCCTCGGTGAGGGATTGCACGGCGTTCGAATATTGGTTTTGGCGCAGTTGCGCACAGCCCAGCAGATAGGCGGCGGCGGCACTGCCGGGTTCGTACCGGAGGACTTCGCGGGCGTGGCCCTCGGCTTGGGTGGGCTGGCCCGCGCGGAGAAAGGCGTTGGCCAGGTTGAGGTGGACATCCGGGTTGGCGGGGTTGAGCACCAGGGCGCGCTGGAACGCATCGATGGATTTTGAGGCGTCCCCCCGCTCGAACAGCGTCTTTCCCGTGGCCATCTCCCGGGCGAACGCGGCATTGGCGTCACTGCCGCGGCCCGACTGGCCGGACCACCACCATGCGGCTCCCGCCATCATGCCCACAAGCAGGACGACCCCAATGACCAAGGGTACGCCGCCGAGGCGGCCGGGAGATGAGGAACCACTCATAGGTGACCCGGGGATCGTAGTGCAGAGCGTCTGCACTGGCGCGGGAAATCTGCTCGCCCCCCAGCGGCGGAACGCTGGGAACGCCTCTCCGATTCTGGGTCCCACCTGGGACATGGAATTGGGGAGGCTGAAAAACGGCACGCGATGGACTTTCTGTGTCCCACCTGGGACATGGAATTGGGGAGGCTGAAAAACGGCACGCGATGGACTGGAGAGCATTCTTGCCCTGACGGCTTTGTGCCACTAAAGGGGCGGGTCTCATGGCTTCGCTTCCGCTTGTTCTGCTGACGGGATTCCTGGGTGCCGGGAAGACCACCTTGTTGCTGCGATGGCTTTCGGAGGCCCCGGGCACCGGACGCCGGTTGGGGGTGGTCATGAATGAATTCGGTGCGGAGAGCGTGGACTCGCAGCTCATCCAACGACCCGGCCTCGCTCTCCAGCAAGTGGCAGGTGGGTGCATCTGCTGCGCCTCGGACAACGATTTGGCGAACGCTGTTTCGCGTCTGGTGCGGGAGGGAAATTGCGATTTCCTGGTGCTGGAAACCAGTGGGCTCGCCGATCCCGACAACATCATCGATGTGCTGACGGATCCGGAACTGCTGCCGCAGGTGCGGTTGCAGGCGATTGTCACGGTGGTGGATGCGGCCTGGTACGCCCAGCCGGAATCGGGAATCGAGGAGCGGGTGCTTGCCCGTCGCCAGATTCAATTCGCCACGGTGGTTTGTCTCTCCAAGTGCGATCGCCTCGAACCCCAAGTCGTGGAGACGGTGGTTGGGCAGGTCCGCCAGATCAACCCGGCGGCGCAGGTGGTGAAGCTGCCCTGGGGGTTGCCCGATGTCCGGGAAATGCTGGACAGCGCCGGAGCCCAGACGGAATTGCCCTGGCCCTCGACGGAACGGGCGGGTGCCGCCCCGGTCGAGGAAACACCTCACCTCCACACCACGTATCGAAGCTTGACCTGGCGGTTTCCAGTCCCGGTGGACCGGTCACGATTCGAGGCATTTCTCGCCGGGCTGGACCCGAGGGAAGTCGTGCGGGCCAAAGGATTCGTCCGGTTCGTTCATCAACCGGAGCGGCTGCACTTGTTCCAGACGGTTTGGGGACACCACATCATTGATACCTTTCCGGTCGAGCCCGCTCCGGAACCGGTCGCGGTCCTCATCGGTCCGAAGCTGGATCCCGATACCTACCGTGCGCGCCTGCATGCCCTGGCGTTTGGAGGGCGCGCCGCGCGGTTGGGCCTGAGCGCCGCCTGACGCAATCAGGAGAGCAGGCTGGCCTCCGTCACCGGTTCCGGGTATGCGAAGTGCATGCGATTTCTTTCGATGGCCGCGGCGGGGATCCTTGCGGGGTTGATGTCGACAGGCTGCTGCCTGGGACCGTCCTCGGGTACATCCCATGCCCTCTTCAATGGTCGAAACTTGGAAGGATGGGTGGTCCTCCACGGCGGTGAGTGGACCGTTTTCAATGGCGAATTGATCGGCAAGAACGGCGTGGACTGGTCGACCAACCCGGAACGAAGCGGCTCCTGGCTCCGGACCGAGCGCGAATACGGTGACTTCGACCTGCAGCTCGATTACGCCATCAATGCCAAGGGCAACAGTGGTGTCTTTCTCCGGTCTGCCCTGGAGAAAAACCCGGCCTTCACCGGCAATGAGATTCAGATCCTGGACGACAGCCAGCTCCCCAAGCCCGAGAAGTGGAGCACTGGCGCGGTGTACGACGTGGCGGCGGCATCCCGTGTGATGTCCCGACCGGCCGGGGAATGGAACACCCTGCGGATCGAGGCGCGGGGAGTGAAGGTGAATGTCTGGCTCAACGGGGAACAGATCCAGAAGGATGCACCCCTCCGTGCCACGCGAGGTTACATCGGACTCCAGAATCACGACGACAAATCGGTGGTGAAGTTTCGCAATGTCCGACTGACGACTCTCTGAGGTTCGAACCCCTTCCCCCTGTCGCCTTCCCGATTCCCGCCATGAATCTTCTTCGAATGCCGTTGGCTGCCGTCTCGCTGCTGGTCCTGCTGGCGGGATGTGCGTCGGCCCCCGATGCGTCGTCTCCCGTGGGCATGAACTACACCCACGGCACCCTCCGGTCGGTGGAGGGCGCTTCGTTCATCCGCGTCTGGCGCGCGAGTCTGGCCGCGCTCAACGCGTGCGATGTCACGGTGCTGGACGAGTCCCACACCACCAGTGGGGGGGACATCGATGGCCGGAGCCCTGAATTGAAGACCGTGAAGGTCGGTGTCCGGCGACTCTCCGCCGATAAAACCGAACTGCGAATCCGGGTGGATTCCTTCGGGGATTCGGAACTGTCCCACCAAATCTACGAAAAATTCCAGATCGCACTCGGGACCCGATAGAGGGAAACGCCATTTCAAGGTGACCATGGAAGCGGAGGGGGCGGGAGTTGACGCGTGCCGATGAGTTCTCCGGCATCCCAGAGCGGCGACCTCTGTCTGACGTGCGGTCTATGCTGTGACGGCTCGTTGTTTGGTTCGGTTGAACTTCTGCTGGAGGACAACCTGGAGCGGCTCCGATTCCTGGGAATTCCAGTCCGGAACACCGCCCGGCGCCGTTTTTCCCAGCCCTGCGCCGCGCTTCTGGAGGATCGCTCCTGTGAGATTTACAGCGAACGTCCCTGCCAGTGCCGCCGCTTCAACTGCGCGCTGCTCACCGCCGTTGGACAGGGACGAGTCTCCCGGACGAACGCCGTGCAGACCATTCGGCGAACCCGTGCGAAGGCCGATGCCGTCCGGCGGTTGCTTCGTGAATTGGGGGAACACCGGGAATCCAGTCCGTTGTCCCGGCGTTTCCAGTCCGTGAAGCGCCGGATGGAGGACCCCGCCTCCGCGAAGCAGGCCAGCGAGGAGGATCTGGAGCGATTCGCCTCCCTGTCGCTTGCCGTGCATGAACTCCAGTTTCTCCTGCGACGGGAGTTTTATCCGGACCCGGCTGACCTGCGGGGCTGAGGCAGGGGATCTCCCAATCGTCGGGTCCACAGCGTCCGGCCTGGGACGAATCCGCGGCGCGAATACAACCCGGCCGCCCGAGCATGAACGTCATCCACTTCGAGGCGAAGGAATCGAAACCCGTCCCGGCAAAGTTCCTTTTCCAGTGCCTCCAAACTGGCCTCGCCCAGTCCCTGGCCGCGTCGCTCGGGTTTGAGATAGAACTCATCCAGCAAGGCAACGGTCCCCTCAAATTCGAGGCTGAACCAGGTTGCCACCACGAGGTAGCCGGCAATCCCACCCGAATCCACACTGCACCAGATCTGGACCGGAGCGTCCGGTTTCAGGGCGGCCTCCAGCAGCGCCGGCTTGGTCCCGGGGTTCCATCCGAATCCAAAGCCGAGGTGAAAATCCCGGACCATCGGGAGCAATTCGGGGAAATCCTGGGAGTCGGCCCGCCGGAGAATCATGGGAGGAAATTCAGTGACGCCCGGAATGAACGGTGATTATGCCGGCGGAAGGGTCGGCAGAAGACCCGGGGCCCGGCGTGCTCGGGTCTGTTGTTCAAAGGCGTAGGCCAGTCCGAGCAGGCGGGCGTCCGACCATGCCCGTCCAAAAAAGGAGAATCCCACCGGCAACCCGCCAGCCATGGCGCAGGGCACGGTGACGTTGGGGTAACCCGCGACGGCGGCCAGCGTCGAACTCCCGCCCATCCAGCGGTCTCCCAGAACCGGATCCAGGACATGTGCCGGTCCGGTGGTCGGAGCCACGACCGCATCCAGACGTTCCCGATCCATCCAGGCATCCAATCCGTCCGTGCGGGCCCGTCGCAGGCATTCTTCACGGGCCTGGCGATAGGCGGATTCCGTCAGGGGGCCCTTCGATTCCGCCTCCACCAAGATGTCCTGCCCAAACAGCTTCAGCTCTTGTTCCGCATGGCGCTGATTGAAATCGATCAATTCCGCCAGCGTTCGAACGGACGGTCCCGGCGATCGGCGGGCAAGGTACGCGTTCAACCCCGCTTTGAACTCGTACAACATCACCACGTACTTGGCCTCATGGAGCGGTCCGAGGTCGGGAATGGGAAGCGGATCAATCAGAATCGCTCCGGCGGACCGAAGGACTTCCACGGAATCAGCCCAGGCAGATTGAACGGCGGGGTGCCGGGGGAAGAGATCGCGGGCCACGCCAATCCGCGCACCGCGAAGGGCATCGGGCCGCAACTGGACAGTAAAATCCGGGGAAGCGGGTTTCCCCGCCGCCTGAGTGGCCGGGTCCGCGGAATCCTCACCCGCCAGAATGTTCATCAGGAGGGCGGCGTCCCGCACCGTCCGGGTCATGGGACCGGCGGTGTCCTGGCTTGCCGAGATGGGTATGATGCCGCTTCGACTGATCCAGCCCACCGTGGGTTTGAATCCGACCACGCCGCAATACGAGGCGGGAGCCACGATGGATCCATCAGTCTCGGTTCCGATGGCGGCGGCGGCGAGGTTGGCGGAGACGGCCGCGGCCGATCCGCTGCTGGATCCCGCGGCACTGCGGTCGAGGGCGTACGGATTCCGGGTCAGGCCTCCTCGACCGCTCCAACCGCTGATGGAACGGGAGCTTCTGAAATTGGCCCATTCACTGAGATTGGATTTGCCCAGGAGGACAGCGCCGGCCTCACGGAGTCGGGCCACAACGGCCGAGTCCCGGGAGGCCGGTTTCCCCACCAGCGCGAGGGACCCGGCGGTGGTTTGCATCCGGTCCCCCGTGTCGAGATTGTCCTTCACCAGCACCGGAATTCCATGAAGTGGACCCCGGGGTCCCTTCGTCTTCCGTTCTTCATCCCGTTGACGCGATATGTCGAGGGCGTCCGGATTGACTTCAATGATGGATC
>JBGAPN010000233.1:0-7876 GCA_044221235.1 Limisphaerales bacterium | reverse complement strand
CCCGGCCATCGCTATGTGGTGGAACAAGTCGGCCCGGGCGGAAGCGGATGGATTCCCTTTGAAATCATTCCCACGGCCCCCAGCACCCGCTGGGTCCAGGTTCCGCTCCGATTGGATTCCAACAATCCCGGAGGCCTGTTCCGCGTGACGGTGGAGGAGTGATGATCGGCATGTCCCGCCGGACGGCGGATTTCAGTCCGCTTCAACACAACCACGCCGCAACGCGCAGGGAGTCCTCCACACCATTCCTCACCACAGGACATCGAAGCGCCATGAATGGCGCGGTCCGGCTCGGATGGAGTGAACGCCGCGGTCGTTATTCCTCCACCGCCTCCGGCTTCGGTTCCGGCAGCCATTGGGTCAGGATCACACCCACCAACGCATAAGCTCCGGCAACCATCGCGCCGACCGTGGCGATCTTGACCGGATCGGGTGGAGTGGCGGCAGAGAACGTGATGGTGAACCAAGCCGCCGCCGTGCCGATGACCCGTCCACCTATGTTCGCCGCAAAGCTTTCACCCGTTCCGCGCAGGTGCACCGGGAAGACCAGCGGGATGTAATTCCCCCAAAAGCTGAACTGGGACACGGTCAGCAGGCCGGCGAGGAAGATTCCGACCTTGATATTCGTAAGGCTGTCGGCATGGGTCAACGCCCCGGAGATCCACCAGAACAGGAAGGGAACGTACAGCAGGGCCGGCAACTGGAAGATCCGCAGCAGAGCGCGCCGGCTGGCGATGCGCACTGCGAAGAAGGCCAGCAGGAGTCGCCCCACCAAGCCGCCGGTTTCCTGCCAGATCGACACCCGGGCCACCGCCTCGTCCGTGGCGTTGCCGCCGATCTGGCGAAGTCTCCGGGCATCGGGCGCAGGTTGGCCGGACTCCTTGGCCGCCGCCACGGCCTGGTCCTGAGCCGACTTGGAGGCCGCCAGGACGGCCGCGTGCCCCTTGGGTCCGCCGAGGATTTGCGGCAACTGCTGGATGGCACCAAAGGCAATGCCGTAGCTCGCCGCAAACACCAGGGTGGTCAACACCGTGGTCCGGATCAGCGCGGGACTGAACAATTCGGCCAGGCTTGGACGCCGGAGGGTTCCCAACGCCTTCTTTTGTGCCCATACCGGGGATTCCGGCAGGAAGGGGCGGATCAGAATCAGGGGAAGCGCCGGAATCACACCCGAGATGAGGGTGTACCGCCACGCTTCGTGACTGTCGTGGATGGCGGGAAGACTCACGGCCAGCTTCGCCGCCAGTACATTCGCACTGCCCACCAGAAATCCGCCGATGGAGGAAAACGCCTGGGTGTAGCCAAGCACCTTTTCCCGCTGGACCGGGTTCGGGAAGAGCTCGGCCAGCCACGCCACAGCGGCCACAAATTCGACGCAGACGCCGACAAAGACACCGCAGCGCAAAACGAGGAGGGTGGTCAGGGAGGTTGCGAATCCGGCCGCCAGGGCCGAGAAGGCGTACAACAGGATGCTGAACGTCAGCACCCGCCGGCGTCCCAGCCGGTCGGTGAGGTATCCGCCGAGCAGTCCAAACACGCCCCCCGCCAGGGCCGGCACAAAGAACAGCGTGCGGGCCCACTTCACATATTCGGCCCCGCCTGGCGCCCATTGAGCGATCGCGTCGGGGCGGGCCATGCCGCCCTGCACCAAGGCATCCACCATCGGCGCACTCAATGCGGTGATGGCCGGCTTCACCACCAGCGGCAGCATCAGCAGCTCATAGATGTCGAAGGCGAAACCGATGGAGGCGATGATGCAGATCAGCCATTCGGTGGTGCCCAGCCGCTTGGGTCCGGGAACGGTGGAATTCATACGCACGCGTAGGAAATCGGTTCACGGCTCCAAAGGCAAGCGGAGGGACAGCGGAGGGACAGCGAAGAGACGGCGGGGCGGGCAGGAGTCGGCGCTCCATCCGGCGTTGGAACGCCCGCTCCAGAGCTCAGCCCGTCTTGCGCTGGGAAATGACACCCAGAATCTGATCGGCGGCCTGGGCCAGGGTGGTCGTGGCGTCGATGACGATGCCGTGCTGGAGGTTGAGGCCGTAGGGTGTCCGGGCACGACCCTGCTCGCCTCCGAGGTAGACAGGGACCACGCGGTGCCGCTCGCCATCGATCCTGGCGAGCGAAATCGCCGAGGCAATCTCGGATTGGAGATAATAGGCCCGATCGGGATTCTCACCGAGGAGGACCACCGTCATGTAGGACCTCTCCTGCGCCCGGGGCAGTACCTGGTTCCACAAGTCGCCAGGTTGGAGGCGCCGGGAATCCAGGAACACCCGCGCCTTGGCCTGCAACAGGTCAAAGAGCGATTCCGCCACGACCCGGTCCGGTCCCGCGTGGGCGATGAAGACATCCCATTCGATTGGGGGTGGAGACGTGTTCAACCCACGGCTCACCGCTTCGGTGGCACGATCCATCTGGTCGCGCAGTCCCCGGCCCCGGAACACCTCGAGCTGACGGAGCGAGGCGAGTTCCTGGGGCCGCAGGGATTCCGTCATGGACAGGGCTGCCGTCAGGAATTCGCTGGTGCCAAACCCAAGGGCCTCGTGGCGGAACAGAATCGGCAGGTAGCCACCCAGGCACGTCTTGAGGTGGTCACGGGCCTCCGCCGAGGCGGCCGTCAGTTTCTGTTTCTGCTGCAGGTCAGCGAGAATCCGGAGGCCCGACAGCGCCGCGTGAAGCCGGGTGATGTTGATGCGCAGCCGGCGCAGCGTGTCCCGGTTGCCGCCATGATCGGGTTCACGTTCGAAGAACCAGACCGGACGTTCCCGTCCTTCCACCGTGCGTTTGCCCAGGAAAACCCGGAAGCCCTGGAAGGGAGGCCCTTCGAGTCGCACCGGCACGGTCCGCGCGGGCAGCGACTCCAACTCCTGGCCCCGGGTGTACTCGACCACCATCAGCGGACTGCCCGCCTGGAGCCACCAGGCATGTTGATCCAGCACCGCTGCGCCGGACTGGTGGGTGCTCCGCCGCAGGCAGGCGGCCGCCAGACGCCCCCCTGCCGACGAGAGGGAAACGACATTGGCTCCGGAGGCCACTGCAGGCGCGGCACCGCCCGTGGAGTCCTCGGGACGGGTTCCCGGTTCCACTCGGACGGATTGTTTTAGAAGGCCGTCCAACAGGCGACCCACCTGTTCGCCTCCGAGTGCAGGTCCCGACACACCCTGCCCCGGCCGCATTCCAAATCCCAATTCCACCCGCCCCACCACCGAACCGGCCTGCTGGAGTTGGCCATCCCAAAACAGGCGGCGAAACGCGCAATAGCGGCGCCAGCCGGGCGGCAGGACCCCGGGGGCATCCGCCAGGATCTGCCGGACGAAGCGCATCCCGTTGGAAAAATCACAATACGCATCTTCCGCCGGCCACTCATCAACGCCGCCCGCCGATCTCCAGCAAGCCCGCCCAAACCCGCGAACGAAGGGCGCCCGGTGTGGCTCGTCCGGCAGGTGGACGATCGGCCACACTGGGGAGGTCACGCGATGCGTTTCCTCGTCCAGAAACGGACGCACATCCATCAACGGGAACTGGATGGCGGCAAACATGCAGCGGGCGTTGCGAATCCGATCAAAATTGAAAAGCGCTGGCGCCAAGCGACCAGCGCACCTACGTGACGTCAGGCATTGCCTTGCGGCATCGCACAACGCTTTAGGCGTTTGGTAGTCCACCCCACGAGCAAAGATAAAGGTCGGGGGATGTCCCGGAAGGACTCTACTTGATTCCCATTCCTGTCGTAAAGCCATCGGAGGAGCTTTGTGTCGCCCATTCCAGGAATTCCGATGTCGGCATTCGCCTCAACTGGGCAGTAACTTTTGAACCAGTTCGGGGGTCGATAAGGCCCGATGCCCTACGCACACCGATTTCGGACCCGGAGCCCGATCGGCCCACTTCGCCCGGGCCCACGGAGGGACGACATCAACGGGGCGGCGCCTGCCGAACCGCGGTCATTCCGTGTCGCCCCGGTTACAGCGGGGTTACAGATGCTTGACCGCACCGCCCAGCCATGGGCATCAAGGCGGCGCGCCCGGTCCCAGAAACACCTGCGCCGTCACCGTATCGATTCCCAGTTGCTGCACGTCCAGAGCGCCCCTCCTGCATGAACAAGAACGAGTCCCTCCTCGAATTCTTCTCCGCCCAAAGCGCGGAAATCCACTTCGGCCTGTTCCTCATCAATTTCATCCTGGCCGCCCTCCTGGCCCACTTGCTGTCCCGCGTCTACGCCCGCTTCGGGAACACGCTGTCCAACCGGGAAATCTTCGGACGCAACTTCGTTCTGCTCAGCATGACCACCATGCTGATCATCACGATCGTCAAATCCTCACTGGCGTTGTCGCTCGGACTGGTCGGCGCGCTGTCCATCATCCGGTTCCGCTCCGCCATCAAGGAACCGGAGGAACTGACCTACCTGTTCATCTGCATTTCGCTGGGACTCGGTCTGGGAGCAGGCCAGACGGTCATCACGTTGCTGGCCTTCGCCGCGCTCGTCGGGATCATCGCCATGAAACACTTCGTCCGCGGTCGGGAGCCGGGACCCAACCTGTACCTGACCCTGAGTGGGCCGCGCGCTGGCGGCAAGGGACTGCACGAACTGATCTCCACGCTGGAACGCCACGCGAGCGCGGTAAAACTCAAGCGGTTTGATGAGACCGAGGAGGTCATGGAGGCCTCGTTCCAGGTGGTCTTCGACGACGTGGGCAAGGTGGAGACCTGCCTCCAGCAGATTCGCGAGTCGCTGGGCCAGATGCAGGTCCGGTTCGTCGACGAGCGCGGAATTGGTGCCTGATCCGGCCGGCGGCGTCATGAACGGGGACGAGGAGAATGATTTCCGGTTCGAACGGAAGTTTCACATCCAGGAGGTGTCCACCGCCGAGGTGATCCACTGGGTAATGCGGAGCCCGGCCCTGTTCCGAGAGGCCTTCCACGAACGCGCGATCAACAACATCTACCTCGACACTCCGGGACTGGCCTCCTACTTCGAGAATGTCTCGGGAATTGCCGACCGCACCAAGATGCGGATCCGATGGTACGGAAACCTCCTCGGGCCGGTCCGCAGGCCGGTGCTCGAATACAAGATCAAGCGCGGCGCCGTGGGGACCAAGGATGCGTATCCCATGCGTCCGTTCACCGTGGAACGGGGATTCGGGATCGACGACCTGCGACCAGTGATGCAGGACCCGGCGCTGCCCGAATCGGTCCGGATCGCCCTGAGCCACGTCGAACCGGCCCTCATCAACCGCTACCGCCGTCGCTACTTCATCTCGGCCGACCATCAGTACCGCATCACCGTCGACTGGGGACTGGAGTTCTACCGCGTTCACCGCCACGACAACCAGTTCCTCAGCCGGATGCAGTTGACCGGCAGCTCCGTGATGGAACTCAAATACTCCGGCGACCTCCTGGCACTCGACGACCACATCACCAATTTTTTCCCGTTCCGGGTGACGCGGATGTCCAAGTACGTGACCGGATTGGAGGGCGTGGAAGGATGAATCCACGCCCGCGGTTTCAGATTTCGCCGACGGCTTTCGGTCTCGCGCTCGCCGGCGTGCTGGTGCTGTTGCTCGGCGTCTTCTACCGGGATCTTCTCCACTCCATTCGCACGCCCAGTCTGATCATCTCGGAAATCATGGCTGCCAACCGCATCACGCTGGAGGATGAGGATGGCGAGTATCCGGGCTGGATCGAAATCCACAATCCGTCCCTGGAGACGCGCAACCTTGCCGGCTGGAGCCTCACGGACAATTTCCGGAATCCGACCAAATGGACCTTTCCGTCGGTTCCGATTCCGCCGGGCGGTTTCACCGTGGTGTTTGCCTCGGGAAAGAACCGCACCAACGCCGCCGGTGAACTGCACACCAACTTCCGGCTCGATCCCAAGGGTGAGTATCTCGCGTTGGTGCGACCCGACGGACGGACGGTCGAGCACGAATACCTGCCCAAGTACCCGGCCATGGACGGCGACGTTTCGTTCGGATTGCGTTCCGGCGAATTCGCCGGCGGGAGTCCAGGACAGCACGGAAGCGAACTCCGTCACCACGCGTGGTTCATCCGCTCCACTCCCGGGCAGACCAATGCCGAGGAGATGCTGGGCAAGGTCGCGGACACCCGGTTCAGCGTTCGTCGCGGATTCTTCAACGAGCCGTTCCAACTGACCATCACCACGACCACTCCGGATGCCGAAATCCGGTACACGACGGACGGATCCCTGCCCAGCCTCAGCCACGGAACCCGGTTCTCAGGCCCCATTCCGATCGGCGGCACCACCGTACTGCGGGCCGCTGCATTCAAGCCCGGATACCGGCCTACGGATGTCGACACCCAGACCTACCTCTTCCCGGCGGACGTGGAACATCAGGCCGGCGCGGGATTCCCCTCCACCTGGGGTGACCGCGATGGCAAGGCCGTGCCGGCGGATTACGCGATGGATCCGGAAATCGCCGCCAGACTCACGGGCCAGGACCCGCTCAAGCGCAGCCTGCTTGCCCTGCCTTCCCTCTCGCTGGTGATGGATCCGCTGGACCTGTTTGGGCAGGAAGCGGGCATCTATTGCCATCCGATGGAAAGCGGACGCGCCTGGGAACGTCGAACCTCGGTGGAGTTGCTGAATCCCGACGGCTCGCGGGGCTTCCAGGTCAATTGCGGGATTCGCATTCAAGGCGGGTGGAGCCGGCGTCCGGAGGAGAGCCCCAAGCATTCGTTCCGGTTGATCTTCGATGCGGACCAGGGCACGACCGGAATCGAAAGGGCATTGTTCGGTCCGACGGGATCCCACCGGATTGACTCCATCATCTTGCGCGCCGGTTGCAACAACAGCTGGCTTCATTGGAATGCCAGCGAGCGCCGCCGCGGGGAACTGCTCCGCGACCCGTTCATGCGCGAATCCTTCCGGGCCGTCGGCGGACTCGGCGCCCGCGGCGGTTTCTTTCACCTGTATCTCAACGGACTGTACTGGGGCATCTACAATGCCTGCGAACGTCCCGACGCCTCATTCCTGGCCGGTGTGCTCGGAGGCAAACCGTCCGACTATGAGAGCCGCAACGCAGGGAATATCCTGTCCGGGGATGCCTTGGTCTGGGATCAGCTTTTTGCGCTGGCCAATGCCGGTCTGGACGATCCCGAACGTTACCGGCAAATGTCCCAACGGCTCGATCTGGAGGACTTCTGCGCCTTCATGCTGGTCCAGATTTATGGCGGAACCTCCGATTGGGACGCCGTCTCCAACTGGTACGCCGGACGCCGCATCCGTCCTCCCGGCCGCTACCGTTTTCTCCTCTGGGACGCTGAACGCAGTCTCGAAAATACCGACGCCAACATTCTCAGTGTGGACGACGATCAGTCCCCCACCCGCCTCTTTCAGGCCCTCCGCAAGAATCCGGAATTCCGGGAACGGTTTGCCCGCTTCGCCCATGCCCAGCTCGAAGGGTCGGGGGCACTGGCTCCCGACAAGACCCGTGCCCGATATTCCCGGCTCGCAGAATTCCTTCGGCCGGCCATTGTCGCGGAGTCGGCGCGCTGGGGGGATTACCGTCGCGACGTTCATCCCTACAAGGAGGGCCCCTATGAGCTCTACACGGTGGAGGATCACTGGGAGCCCGAGGTCAAGCGCCTGCTCGACGACTACTTCCCGAAGCGGTCCGGCGAGGTGATCCGACAATTGCGTGAGGAGGGACTGTACTGAATTGCCCTCGCGCCGACGCGCCGTTGCAGCGCGCTGAAGATTCCAACGCGCTTGCCGTCATATCCAGGCATGGCCATCGTCCCCTCCACCCGCAGGGAGTTTTTGCGCAGAACCGCCGTCGCCGCGGCAGCCTTCTCCTTCTCGGCACCCGGTCACGCCGGCGCCGCTGAAGTCCCGTCAACGGTCCCGGCCCCGCGGCTC
>JBGAPN010000232.1:0-7933 GCA_044221235.1 Limisphaerales bacterium | reverse complement strand
GTGGGAGGGTGAACGTTGCGGTCCGGTAGGGCCGGTGCGCTGTGCCGGCCCCGCCGTTCCGAGCGCAGCGAAGGACGGCGGAGATTTGGGGCGCAGTGTGGAGGGACGAACGAACCACAGAGGCACCGAGGCGCTGAGAAGGCGAATTTGGAATCCAGGAAGGCAGGAACAGGCAGCAGGTGGGTCGGTGAGAGAGTGTGAGAGTGAGCGATGAACGGGTGGGCCGGACCGCGGACTTCAGTCCGCATCAACGGGGTCTCTGCCGACGCGTCAAGGGTCTTCTGATGCGAAGCCCGCGCGCTACCCGGAAGCGACCTGAAGGTCGCGGTCCGGCGTGCCGCTGAGCAGCGCATGGGGCCGGGCTTGCTCCGCTACACAGAAGGCCGTCCCAGGCGCTGGGTCGAATGATGGGCCTCCTTGGAACGGGCCTCGCGCCAAGGTGGCAAAGTACGCCAAGAAGGGAGGGGCGGAGCTCAACATTCCAAGAGACCACTCCCAGCCGTTTCCATTCCGGCTACTCCAGGAGTTTCCACTCCAGGGCCTCCTGCAGGGATGGAGTGGTTGGAAAACGAGACGCGATCACACGGGCTGGCTGCACTTCCGCGATTTCAGGAACGATGGATCAGAACTTGACGAACCGGCGTTCGAGGCGGGCACGGGATTGTTCTTCGTCACGGTGCCGCAGGTTGAGGATGGCCTGGGCGGTCTGGCGGGCGATGCCTTCGGCGAGGTTCAGATGGTTGAGATCGAAACGTCCCGGGCTCGAGTGGCCGAGAACCAATAGGCCCAGCAACCCCGCACCGAGTGGGATGGGGACCAGCACCAGGGAGGTTGGCTCCCAGGAGCGTGGTGCGACCCTGGTCCAGCGGGTGTCCAGACTTCGGTTCACAACCACCACGCCCGTGCCTTCGGCAAGGACCTGGCCCACCAGGCTGATGGAGCCGGGCGATTCCGCCGGGATGTCACCCGGAGACAACCCAATGGCGCAGGTGCAATCGAGTTCGCGCCGAAACTCCGAATTGAGAAACACGAGACCGAATTCGGCACCGAGCGCCGGGATCAACTGGTGTAGCACCTGTTCCAGCAGGGGCTGGAGCTGGTTGCAGGTTCCGATGGCACGCCCTGTTTCGTCGTAGGCGATGACGCTGGAGTTCAGGCGCCGAATCCGTTCGTTCATGGCGCGCATCAGGCTGAACAGGATTCGAACGACGGATTGCTGGTTGTGTTCGAGGAGTTCCTCAAAGGCGGAGCGCGAGAGGGCGAGCAATCGCGTGGGTCCGGTGGCCACCGCCGAGGCGGAGCGCGGTTTGCTATCAATGACCGACATTTCGCCAAATAGTTCTCCCCGCGTCAGGAGGGACAGCGTCTTGGCACCGCGTGGATCGTCGCCGACCTGTTTCTGGATACGCACGACGCCGTCGATGACACCGAACAACATGTCGCCGGGGTCGCCCTCGGAGAACACCCGCTCGCCGTCGGCATAGGAACGTTCTTCGACCACGCGGGCCAGTTCGGTCAGCACCGCGGCGTCGAGACCGGTGAAAACGGCGAGACTTTGAAGTCGGTCGGGGTCCATTGGGGTCACTGGATTCGGGCGAGGTTGCGGAATTCCTCGGGGTAGTTGGCCTTGGCCAATGCGTCCCCGGTCGAGACGAGGCCGTCGCGCACGAGGCCGGCCAGGGATTGTTCCATGGTCACCATGCCTTCCCGGCCACCGGTCTGGATGGCCGAGTAGATTTGGTGGGTCTTGCCTTCGCGAATGACGGCGGCGATGGCCGGGGTGACGATCAGAATCTCCCGGGCCGCCACACGTCCGGTGCCGTCGGCGAGAGGCAGGAGAATCTGGGAAACCACGCCCTTGAGGGTGGCGGCGAGCATGACGCGGATCTGCTCCTGCTGGTACGGCGGGAAGACGTCGATGATGCGGTCCACCGTGTGGGAGGCGTCCTGGGTGTGGAGCGTGGACAGGACCAGATGGCCCGTCTCGGCGAGGGTGAGGGCGGCGGCGATGGTCTCGAGGTCGCGCATTTCGCCGACCAGAACAATGTTGGGATCCTCCCGCAGAACCGCCTTGAGGGCGCGGGGGAACGAGTAGGTGTCCGTGCCGAGTTCGCGCTGGTTCACCGTGCACTTGTCGTGGGGATGTACGAACTCGATGGGATCCTCGATGGTGACGATGTGCGACTCCTTCTGTGAATTGATGAGGTGGATCAGCGACGCCAGCGTGGTGGACTTGCCGCTCCCAGTGGGGCCGGTGACCACCACCAATCCGCGCGGCAGGAGGGCGAGCTGCCGGACGGCATCGGAAAGTCCCAGTTGCTCGATGGAGGGGATCGTTTCGCCAATGGTGCGGAAGACCCCGGCAACGCTGCCCCGCTGCATGAAGACGTTGACCCGAAAGCGGGAGATGCCCGGGATGCCCAGCGAGAAGTCGAGTTCGTGCTCCTCCTCGAACTTGGCCTTCTGGTCATCGGTGAGCACGCTGTAGATGAGCGTCTTGGTGTCGTCCGCGGTGAGGACCTGCTCGTAGCCGCTGGGGACGAGATGTCCCGTGATGCGGACCATGGGCGGTCGGCCGACGGTAAGGTGGAGGTCAGACGCCTTGTATTGAACGGCGTATTCCAGAAGTTCGGCGAGGTCCATGGGTTGGGCGGGAAAGGGGTGAGAGGTAAGGGTTGAGTGGCAAGAATTCTACATGCCGGTCGTGCCGGAGAAAACGCCCTTCAGGTTCATGCGGAGTTCGTCGGGCTTGGGTGAGGTTCCAAGCGCCTCCTCCTCGGTCACCTTGCCGGCCTTCACCAGATCGGTCAGAGCCTGATTGAAGGTCTGCATGCCCTCGTTCCGGCTGGACTGGATCGCGCCCGGGATCTTGGTGGTGTCGCCGTCGAGGATGAGCTTGCGGATGCGCGGGGAATTGAGCAGCACCTCGACCGCAGCGATTCGGCCGCCGCCCGCCTTGCCCAGCAGACGCTGGCAGACGATTGCGCGGATGCCGAGCGAGAGCTGCATGCGCACCTGGTGGCCCCGATCGGTGGGGAACAGGTTGATCATGCGTTCCAGGGATTCGGCGGCGTCCTGGGTGTGCAGCGTTCCGAACACCAGGTGGCCGGTTTCAGCGGCCGTCAAGGCCACCGAGGCGGACTCCATGTCGCGCATCTCACCAATCAGAATGACATCGGGATCCTGGCGCAGCACGTGTTTGAGTCCGGAGGCAAACGATTCCGTGTCGAGGCCGATTTCCCGCTGATTCACGAGGGCGAGCTTGTTCTCGTGCACGAATTCGATGGGATCCTCGAGGGTCATGATGTGCCGCGCCTCGGAAGCATTGAGGTGGTCAATCATGGCCGCCAACGTGGTGGACTTGCCGCTGCCGGTTGCGCCGGTCACGAGCACCAGGCCGTCGTTGCTAAGGGCGATCGTCTTGAGGATCGGGGGTAGATCCAGTTCGTCGATGGTCAGGATCCGGGTTCCGATCACCCGCAGGACGAGTCCGGGTTTGCCGCGCTGGTAGAAGAGGTTGGCGCGGAAGCGTCCCAGGCCTTCGAGCGCCAGGGCGGCGTCGTCGTCCCGTCCAGACTGAAATGCTGCCAACTTTTCATCCGTGCCCAGTATTTCCCGGGCCAGCGAGAGCACGTCGGACTCGGAGAGGGGCGGCAGTTCGAAGCGACCCAGCACCCCATGGATGCGTCCGACCGGTACTTCGCCGGATTGGATGTGAAGGTCGGACCCGCTGTTCTCGATCAGGGCGCGGAGCAGGGGCGCAAGGGAGACCGGAGCAGGGGCGACCGTTGGGGGCATGCGGGGACAGTGACGTCGGGTTTCACGGAAAGTCGAGTGCGTTCCCGTCCGCGGAGAGAGCCATCCCGCTTCGAGAGTCCCGCCCGACCGGGTGCCTCAATAAAAAAGCCCGAGAGGCGGGAGAGAACGTGGGTGAGACGGTTCTTTTCTGCGTTTCTGTCTTCCAAAGGGACCCCGGAACAGCGCTTTCAGAAAGGTGTGGCCGGCCCGAAAGGCCATTCCTACCTTAGAGACACTCCATGCGTCCTGTAATCCTCATTTCTCTCGCGGCTCTTCTGCTGGGGCTGTCTTGGGCAGTGATGACGCGAGGTGATTCTTCCGATGAGGTTCAGCACTGGCAGGAGGCTCCGGGCGTCCGGTTTCGTGCCCTGACGATTCCGTCGGGCGGCAAGACCGGGTTCGCCTTGATGCCGCCTCCCGACACGGGCGTCACGTTCAGCAATCGGCTCTCCATGGAAACCCTGGCCGGAAACCGGTTGCTCGAAATCGGGTCCGGTGTCGCGCTCGGGGACGTGGATGGCGACGGACGGGTGGATGTCTACTTCTGCCGGACCGAGGGGGACAACGTCCTGTATCGGAATCTCGGAGGCTGGAAGTTCGAGGACATGACCACCGCCTCCGGAACCGCGTGTCCCAACCAGTACTCCACCGGTGCCGCGTTTGCTGATCTGGACGGCGACGGGGATCTCGACCTGCTGGTATGCAGCCTCGGCGGCGGAACGCGCCTGTTTCTCAACGATGGCCGCGGACACTTCACCGAGGATCCGGAGTCGGGACTCGCACGGGCCCTGGGGGCAACGTCCATGGCGCTTGCCGATGTGGATGGCGACGGGGACCTGGACCTGTATGTCACGAACTACCGCACCGACACGTTTCACGACAATACCCTGAACATCCGCATCCAAACCCGCCGTCGCCCCGATGGCGGTGTGGATGTTGAACCGGCAAACCGATTCGTGGGCCTGACCACACTGGCCGGCGGGATAGAGGTGCTGGAACGCGGCGAACCCGATCTGTTCTACGTGAACCGGGGCAACGGAAAGTTCGTTCCGACGCCCTGGAACGTCGGAGTGTTCCTGGACGAGGATGGAAACCCGCTCAAGGAGCCGCCCACCGACTGGGGGCTGGCGGTGATCTTTCGGGACTTCAATGGGGACGGGCTCCCGGACCTCTATGTCTGCAATGACTTTGTTTATTGGCCCGACCGGATCTGGCTGAACCAGGGTGGCAAGCGGTTCCGCGCGGCGCCGCGCACGGCGTTCCGTCACGTGAGCCTCTCCGCCATGGCCGTGGACGTGGCGGACATCAATCGTGACGGCTACGACGACCTTTTCGTGGCGGACATGCTGAGCCCGAATCGCGAGTCGCGCGCGTGGCAGCGGCCGGACACCTTGGAAGGAACCGTTCGGTGGCCGATGCAGGATCCCCTGTTCCGTCCGGAGTCCACCCACAACACGCTGCAGTTGGCCCGCGGAGACGGGACCTTTGCGGAGATTGCACGGTTGTCCGGCGTGAGTGCCACCGACTGGACCTGGAGTGCCTCCTTCCTGGATGTCGATCTCGATGGTTGGGAAGATCTGCTGCTCACCACCGGAGCGAACCACGACGTCCAGGACCTCGACGTCAATCTCCAGCTCATCCGCGGAGGCGGCCGGAAATCCCGTGAACAACGGGTTCGCGACCTGCAGCTCATTCCACACCGGGACGCTCCAAGCGTGGCCCTGCGGAATCGTCGCGATCTGACCTTCGAGGACCAAAGTGCGGCCTGGGGATTCAATCAGATTGGGGTGGCCCACGGCATGGCGTTCGGCGATCTGGACGGCGACGGAGACCTGGATGTGGCGATCAATTGCCTGAATGCCCCGGCCCGGCTGCTTCGGAACGATTCCCCGGCACCACGGGTGTCAGTGCGGTTGAAGGGACAGGGACGCAACACGCGGGGCATCGGTGGAAAAATCCGGGTGTTGGGAGGTCCGGTGGCGCAGTCCCAGGAAATGATGGCCGGAGGACGTTATCTTTCGGGGGATGAGGCCCTGAGGGTTTTCGCTGCGGGAGAAGCGCAGGAGTTGGAATTGCAGGTGCAATGGCGAAGCGGTCGCCGGAGCCGGTTGACCGGGGTTCGTCCCAACCACGAATACGAGGTCGATGAAGCCAGCGGGGAAATGGGAGAGGGTCCTGGACCCACGCCCGTTTCCCCCCTGTTTCAGAACGTCAGCTCCAATCTCAACGTCATGGTGAGGAGCGATCCTTACGATGACCGTGTGCGTCAACCGCTGCTCCCCCGGACGTTGTCAACGTTGGGGCCGGGTGTGGGCTGGCTTGACGTGGATGCGGATGGACACGAGGAACTGGTGGTTGGAGGCGGTCGGGGAAGCCGGATGGCCTTTCTCCGGCGGAATTCAGAAGGCCAGTGGGTCCCCCTGGAGTCGGGCCCGTCCCGGCCCGCGGGTGCCCGGGACGACACCGGACTGGCGGTTTGGTTTGGGCCGGGCGGACCCGGGATGCTTGTCGGAGAATCCACGTGGGAAGATGCGGCCCTTCATCGGCCGCTGTTTCGGATCATCGGTCCGAACGGCGTTACGATTCCCGCCCTGGAACCCGGGGCCACGAACGCCACTCCGGGCCCGTTGGCGGTGGCCGATGTGGACGGCGACGGTGACCTGGATGTGTTTGTCGGCGGCCGCGCCGTTCCCGGACGCTATCCGGAGCCGACCGACTCCGTGCTGTTTCGATCGGAGCCGGACGGCTTTCGGGTAGCCCAAACCTTCCCGCGGCTGGGACTGGTCAGCGGAGCGGTCTTTTCTGATGTCGACGGCGATGGAGACGCGGATCTGATTCTGGCCTGCGAGTGGTCACCGCCCCGGGTCTTTCGCAACAACGCCGGTCGTTTCGATGAGGCCACCCAGGAACTGGGATTGTCGGAATACACCGGGGGATGGAACGGAGTGGCCGCCGGTGATTTTGATGGCGACGGGAGGATGGATTTTGTCCTGTCGAACTGGGGCCGGAATTCCAGGACCGATGAAGTCCTGGGCCGCCCCGAGCCGGAACGACTGTACTTTGGCGATTTTTCCGGGGGTGGGGAGGTGCAGACGGTGGTGGCGTCGTTGGATCCGGTGATCGGAAAAATCACTCCCTGGCGGGATCGCACGGCCTTGACTCAGTCCGTTCCCTCCCTGGCGGAACGGGCGCACAGCTTTCATGAATACGGTCGGCTGGGAATCGAGGAGGTTCTTGGAGACCGGAAGGCCGCCGCACGCGAACTCCAAATGTCGACCCTGGAGTCCATGGTGTTCCTGAATCGAGGGGGACGCTACGAGGCGCATCCCTTGCCCGTGGAAGCCCAGTTCTCCGCGACCTTTGGACTGAGCGTTGCCGATTTTGATGGTGACGGCCGTGAAGATCTCTTCCTGGCCCAGAATTTCTTCGGGACCGACGCGGAGACCACACGGCTCGATGCCGGAGTGGGATTGGTGCTGCTCGGAGACGGTCACGGGGGCTTCCGCGCCCTCGGTCCGCTGGAGTCAGGGATTTCACTGCCGGGGGAGCAACGTGGAAGTGCGGTGGCGGACTATGACGGTGATGGGCGGGTGGACCTGGTGGTCGCCCAGCACCATGGCCTGGTTCAGTTATTCCGAAATGCTCTCGGTAAACCGGGGTGGCGGGTGATCCTGAAGGGCCGTGCTTCGAATCCGGCGGGCGTGGGATGCGTGATCCGGTTGCGCGACTCCGGGGGTTGGGGACCGGCGCGCGAACTGCATTCCGGCGGGGGCTATTGGTCACAGGATTCCCTGATTTCCGTCCTCGGAGCGCGCGGCGAACCGGACGCCGTCGAGGTGCGCTGGCCGGGTCGTCCTGCGCGGGAGTACCCTTGGCCCCGCGGTCAGCGGGAGTTTCGTATCGAGTCGGAGTGATTCCGATCCACTTGGGGCCCGACCCCGTCGATCCCTACCACGAGGTAGGGCGTTCTCCGCCCGTGACATCGCGGGCCACCACGATGAGGATGCCGGCAGTTCATGGCTGCCGACATTCGACTGATCTCAACGGACTTTGACGGAACGATCCACGAGGACTTTGCCCACTCGCCAGTGCCGGATGTTTTCCACGACCGGATTCTTGGACTGCAACACCGGGG
>JBGAPN010000231.1:0-7942 GCA_044221235.1 Limisphaerales bacterium | reverse complement strand
CAGTTCACCGTGATGTCCTTTGATCGCGGGACGGGAAAACGGCGCTGGCAGCAGACCGCCCGAACGCAGGTCCCGCACGAGGGACACCACAAGGATCACGGCTTTGCCTCCGCTTCCCCCGTGACGGATGGGACGGTGCTGATCGCGTCGTTTGGCTCCTATGGCATCTATGCCTATGACCTGCAGGGAAAGCTCCTTTGGGAAAAGGACCTGGGCGACATGCAGACCCGCAATGGGTTTGGGGAAGGCAGCTCGCCCGCGCTGTACGGGAACACCGTGGTCGTGCTTTGGGATCACGAGGGTGAAGACTTCATCGTTGCGCTCGATGCCCGTAACGGAACGGAACTGTGGCGTCAGAAGCGCGACGAGCCGACGGGCTGGAGCACCCCGCTGGTCGTGGAGCACGGGGGCAAGCCCCAGGTGATTGTTAACGGAACGAACAAGGTGCGGGCCTACGACCTCGCCACCGGCGCCCTGCTCTGGCAGGTGGGCGGTCAGACCGCCAATGCCATCCCCACCCCGCTGCCGGCGGCCGAACGGGTCATTGTCACCAGCGGATTCCGGGGCAGTGCGCTGCAGGTCATCCGGCTGGGGGGCAGCGGGGACCTCACCGGCACCGACTCCATTGTGTGGAGTCACAACCGGAGCACTCCCTACGTCCCCTCCCCGCTCCTGTACGGGAACAACCTCTATTTCTATGCGGCCAACAACGCGATCCTCTCGATCTTTGACGCCACCACCGGGAAACCCACGGTGGACGCGGAACGTCTCGCCGGCCTGACCGGAGTTTACGCTTCACCGCTGGGCGCAGCCGACCGGGTGTACCTGGTGGGACGCGACGGTGGCACGTTGGTGATTCGCAACGCCCCCAAGCTGGAGGTCCTGGCCACCAACAAACTGGACGATGGCTTTGATGCCTCCCCCGCGTCGGTTGGTGGCGACTTGTTGCTTCGGGGCCGGGAGAACCTCTACTGCATCGCGACCCGTTGACGCCGGTGTGCGGCGACAGGTTGCCCGGGGCCGCCGGAACGTCAAAGGACGTTGCCGCGTCGGGCGAGCGCCGATAGTTTCGGACCGTCACCTCATGCCGATCCGAACCCAACACCTGCTGGCCCTGTTTGCTGCGCTGGGCCTCGCAGGCCTGGTCCTCGGGGAGCCGGCTTCCGCACCGGCATCCCGCGCGGGTGACTCTCACTGGGCCTATCAGCCGCTCCACGCCCCGACGCCTCCTTCGATGTCCGGGGAGGGCGGGGGCCGGAACCCGGTGGATGCCTTCATCCGGCACCGATTGAAGGCTGCGGGAATGGAACCGGCGCCCGAGGCAGACCGCGCCACCCTGCTGCGTCGCGTCACCTTCGATCTCACCGGCCTCCCTCCCACACCGGAGGCGATTCACGCGTGGACCCACGATTCGTCCCCGGAGGCGTACGAGCGGCTGGTCGACCGGCTGTTGTCGTCGCCCCGCCATGGGGAGCGCGAGGCCCGGTTCTGGATGGATGCCGCGCATTTCGCCGAAACGCACGGTCATGACCAGGACCGCATCCGGACCAACGCCTGGCCTTACCGCGATTACCTGGTTGGCTCGTTCAATCAGGACAAGCCGTATTCCCGGTTCCTGCGCGAGCAGATTGCCGGCGACGTGCTGTTCCCGGACGATCCTTCGGCAACCGTGGCGCTCGGATTCATTGCCGCCGGGCCATGGGATGAAAGTTCCCTGCGGGATATCCGGGAAGACACGCTGGACCGCCAGATTGGCCGGTATCTCGACCAATTGCCGGCGATGTGCTGTTCCCGGACGATCCTTCGGCGACCGTGGCGCTCGGATTCATCGCCGCCGGGCCATGGGCTGAAAGTTCCCTGCGGGATATCCGGGAGGACACGCTGGACCGCCAGATCGGCCGGTATCTCGACCGCGACGACATGGTGATGACCGTGATGAGCGTGCTGAACAGCACCACGGTTCACTGTGCGCGATGTCACGACCACAAGTTCGATCCGGTTTCGCAGCAGGACTACTACGCGTTGCAGGCCGTGTTCGCCGGTGTGGAGCGCGCCAATCGCACCGTTGACGCCGATCCGGCCGTCCATCGGCGCCGGCAGGAATTGCGCGGACAATTGAGACGGGTGGAGCGACGGGACGCCACGTTGCTGCTGTCCGCCGAATCCCAAAACGACGTGGCGGCCTGGGAGGCGGCACGCCTGGCGGCGCTGGCCGACTGGAAGGGCGTCGAACTGGAGACGTGGAACTCATCGGAGGGAACCCCGCTGACGCTCCAACCGGACCGGTCCCTGCTGGCCGGTGGCCCAACGCCCGAGCGTGAAACGTACGTCCTCCAGTTTCCCAGCCCGGTCCCGGTGGTCACCGCCATTCGCCTCGAAGTCCTGCCCGACGCCAGCCTTCCCAAAACGGGCCCGGGCCGCGCCGAAAACGGGAACCTGCACTTGAGCGAAGTCACCCTCCACTGCACGGATTCGAAGGCTTCAACACCGCGCGACATCCCGCTCTCCCGCGCCGTGGCGGACTTCAATCAGGCCGACTGGAACATCTCCGCGACGCTCGACGGCAAGGAGGCGACGGCCTGGGGAATCCATCCCCAGGAAGGGCAGAGTCATCAGGCTGTTTTCGAACTGAAGGACCCGCTGGTTGCGCCCCCCGGGGCACGCCTCGGGGTCTCCCTGCGTCAACGGCACGGTCGCGGTCATGTCATTGGACGATTCCGACTGTCGGTCACCGGCGTCACCACGCCCCGTCTGCCATTGGCCGCGGAGTTGGAGGCGATCACCGCGGTTCCGGCGTCGAAGCGAAGTCGCGACCAGGCGCTTCAACTGGCGTCATTCGTTCTCGGGTCACGGATTCGGGCCGATCTGGCGGCCCTGCCCGCACCCTCCCTGGTCTACGCGGCCGCCGGCGACTTCGAAGCGGATGGCGGACTCAAACCGTCGCTGGTGCCCCGGGAAGTCCGGGTGTTGCGGCGCGGCGAGATCACCCGCCCCGGGGAGGTCGCCCAACCCGGGGCGTTGGCCTGCGTCGCCGCCCTGCCGTCGCGGTTCGCGGTGGCGCGACCCGAGGATGAAGGGGAACGCCGCGCAGCCCTGGCGGATTGGCTGGCGTCCCGGGACAATCCGCTCACCTGGCGCTCCATCGTGAATCGGGTATGGCAGCAGCACTTCGGACGCGGCCTTGTTGAAACGCCGAATGACTTCGGGAAAATGGGAGGAACCCCCTCGCACCCCGAACTGCTGGACTGGCTGGCCGTGTGGTTTCGCGACGACGCCCACGGATCCCTCAAGGCCTTGCACCGCCTGCTGGTCACCAGCGCCACCTACCGCCAGGACACCCTGGCACCCCCGGCCTCCGATGCCGACAACCGCCTGCTCAGCCGCATGAACCGGACCCGTCTGGACGCCGAGTGTGTCCGGGACGCCCTGCTGCTCGCCGCCGGCCGTCTCGACCTGCGCATGGGGGGACCCAGTGATCGACAGTTCGACCTCAAACCTGGCATCCATGTGACACCGAAGGTCGACTACACCCTCTTCGATCTCGATTCCGCGGAAGGCAGCCGCCGCAGCGTGTACCGGTTCCTGTTTCGTACCCTGCCGGATCCGTTCTTCGACGCCCTGGACTGTCCGGCCGGCGACCAGCTCACCGGCGTACGGAACAACTCGGTCACCGTGCAACAGGCGCTGGCCCTGTGGAACAACGCGATGGTGGCCCGACAGGCCGAGCACTTTGCGGAGGCCCTGGCGGCCTCGGGCTCCGCGGCCAACCTGGATGCCCAGGTCACGCAGGCGTGCGAATGGGTGTGGGGACGAAGTCCAACGACGGCGGAACTCTCGGAACTCGGCGCCTTTGCGCGACACCATGGGCTGGCCAACCTGGGCCGGCTCCTGTTCAACAGCAACGAATTCATGTTCGTCCAATAACACCATGAACCCGAATCCACCCCAGGCCATGGCCGGTTCCCGCAGGGACTTCCTCTGGCGTTTTGGCGGTGGAATCGGTGGCGCGGCACTGGCGCACCTGCTGCAGTCGGACCGGCTGCTGGCCAGCGGGACAGGCAATGCCCCGGCCCTGGCGGGTCCGCAGTTCCGGCCCCGGGCGCGCCGGGTCATCCAGCTGTTCATGAACGGCGGGGCCAGCCAGATGGACCTGTTCGACTACAAACCGGCGTTGTACCGGCTGGCGGGCGAGACGTTTGATCCGGGACACGGCGAACGGGTGGAGGCTGCCACCAGCGAACCCGGTCGGGTCCTCAAGCCGCCGTTTGAATTCCGGCAGCACGGCGAATCCGGTCGTTGGGTCAGCAGCGTCCTGCCCCGCCTGGCCGGATGTGTCGACGACATGGCCTTCTTCATGGCCATGCAGTCCCGGACCAACGTGCATGGCCCGGGGAGTTACCTGATGAACACCGGCTTCCTGCTGCCGGGATTCCCCTGCATGGGCGCCTGGGTCAGCTACGCCCTCGGCAGCGAATGCGACAACCTTCCGGCCTTCGTGGTCCTGCCCGACGCCAAGGGACTTCCCTACAATCAACGCGGCAATTTCAGCTCGGGCTTCCTGCCGGTCTCGCATCAGGGCACCCTCATCCAGGCCCATCTCCCCACCCCGATGGCCGACCTCGAGGCCCCGGCTTCAGCCCGGTTCATCACCCCCGAGGCCAGTCGCGACGGTCTCGACCTGCTGGAGCGGATCAATCGCCGGCATCTGGAATCGCACGAGGGGGATTCGCGGCTGGAATCCCGCATCCAGGCCTACGAACTGGCGGCACGCATGCAGTTGAGCGCACCGGAGGTGTTCGCCCTGGATGGCGAAACCCCGCTGACCCGGCACCTCTACGGCCTCGACGATCCCGTCACGGCCGATTTCGGGCGACGCTGCCTGATGGCGCGACGTCTGGTCGAACGCGGAGTCCGGTTTGTGCAGGTATGGAGCGGCGCGGGAGGTCCCACCGGGAATTGGGACAACCACAACAATATCCTGAAGGAACTTCCCCCCATGTGCGCGGCGACCGACGCCCCGATCGCCGCGCTGCTCCAGGACCTCAAGGCCCGCGGACTGCTCGACGACACGCTGGTCCTGTGGAACACCGAGTTCGGCCGCATGCCGTTTTCCCAGGGCAGCGACGGACGGGATCACAACGGGGGCACCTTTGTGGGCTGGATGGCCGGGGCCGGGGTCCGGGGCGGAGTAGCCCATGGCGAAAGCGATGCATGGTCCTGGAAGGCAGCCCGGGACATCACCACCACCTATGACTTCCACGCCACGGTGTTGCACCTGCTCGGGTTGAACCACGAGACGCTCACCTTCCGTCATAACGGAGCCAGCCGTCGACTCACGGATGTCCATGGCCAGGTGGTCCGGGACGTCCTGGCGTAGTTCACCGCCCTGCGTTCGGCATCGACCGCCCTTGGAGGCATTCCCCATTCGCGTTGCGGCATGGAACCGGCTAAGCTGACACCGAGGTCCACATGAATCCCCCTTCGCTCCACTCCGTGTTATTCCTCAGCCTGTGCCTGTGCCTCGGTCTCGCCGGAGCCGGGACCTCCTCGGCCCAGAGTGTCGGGCGCATCCGCAAGTCGCTCGACAAAGCCACCGGGGGTGCAACGCAGCCGCCTCCCCCGCGGGCCCCGGCTCCGGCTCCGGTACCCGTCCCCGCTCCCGTTCCGGCGGATCCCCAGGCGGCCGCCCGGTCCCAGGCCCAATCCAAAACCAATGCGGCCCTGGCCGAGAAGCGCAACAAGGCCGCCCAAGCCGAAAAGGACCAGAAGGTGGTGGATTTCCTCAAACAACGCATTGAGGACGGCTCTGCGGACGCTGCGTTTGACCTCGCCAAACGGTATGAGGACGGCAAGGGCGTGAAGGAGGATCCCAAGGAAGCGCGCCGCCTCTATTCCCTGGCGGCGGAACGCGGCAACACCGAAGCCAAGACCTGGATCGAAGCCCACCCGGAGAAGAAGTAATTTGGAGCCCTCACCCCAACCCTCTCCCTTCTTCCCCGAGTCAGAAGGGCGAGGGAGACCCGACGGCGTAGCTGAAACCGTGGGGTATGCTCTGACCCCAGGGGCCCAACACCCGCCTCCTCTCCGAACCTTCAACGTTCAACCTTCAACCTTCAACTCTGCCTTCTCCAAAGCAAAGCGGCGGAAGGGAGAAGATGCCCGGAGGGCAGATGAGGGCCTGTAGGAGCGCAGCGACTACCCCGCCGTCCTTCAACCTTCAACGTTCAACCTTCAACTCCCAGCTCTACCCACAAACTGGTTGAACGTTGAAGGTTGAATGTTGAAGGAAAACGGCACTGAACATCAGGTGGTCGACACGTATTCCGGGGTTTGTGGGCCCAATGCGTACCCGTCACAGGTTTTGGTTCCTCTCAACTCCCCTTCTCCATCAGGCAATAGAGGAAACGCTCGCCCCGCAGATAGAATTCGTCGCCAGCCACGGCCGCCGTGGCACTGAAGACATCCTCCAGTCGATTCACGGCGATGACCGGATTCCCCCGATCGGCCGCCAATACGACGGTGACTCCATCCCGCGCCGTCACGTAGATGCGGCCGGCCGCGGCCACGGGTGACGAAAAAATAAAATCACGAATGGCATCCAGCCGGAGCGGTTCGCCCTTGGGCCGGCCGGTCGCCGGATCCAGGCGGGAAAGCACATTCTGGTTGTGGCGCAGGAAATACAACGTGTCGTCATACACGAGTGGCGACGATACATAGGGGGTCATTCGGTTCAGACGCCACGCCACCCGGTCCGTGGACGAGACGTCGCCCCGGGCCCCTTCCAGGCGGATGGCCAGCATGGCCTGCTGGTAATAGCTGTTGCCCGCGATCACCAGACCCCGGCTGAAAACGGGGGACGAAACCACGTTGTCGGTCAGGCCGGAACATTCCCAGATCAGGTCGCCCGAGGTGGCATTGTATCCGCGGACCCGATGGGTGGCACTGACCACCACCTGGGGAGGGGACACGTCAGAAAGGACCAACGGCGTCGACCAGGAGGTCTTCTCCTCCCGGGCCACTTTCCAACGCGTCGCACCGGTGCGTTTGTCGAGCGCGTAGAGAAACGAATCCCCTTCGTGATCCCAGTTCACGAACAGGGTGTCACCGAACAGGACCGGTGAGCTGCCCTCCCCATGAGCGTGGAGCGTGTTCATCCGGCCGAGATCCCGCTCCCACACCGTGCGCCCGTCCCAGTCGAGACAATACAGTCCCCGTGACCCAAAGAAGGCGTACACCCGTTCGCCGTCGGTGGTCGGGGAACTCGACGACAGGCTGCCGGTGGCATGACCGCCTTCATGCGGAAACTCCTCCCGGAGGGACCGATCCCACAGGATCCCGCCGTCCGTCCGGCGGATGGCCAGGACGCGGAACTGGTGCCGGTGGGTGACCCCGACGTTGTCATGGGTTCCCGGGGCATGGTCATACACCGGGCTCTGCGCCTCCCCGACGGGTACCGCCGTCAGCAGAAACACCCGATCCCCGGCCACGACCGGCGACGAATGGGCCTTGCCGGGCACAGGAACTTTCCATCGAAGGTTTCGGGTCTCGCTCCATTCCGTCGGAGGATTGGCCTGGGGGGCCACGCCCGAGGAAACCGGTCCCCGCCACTGCGGCCAGGCTCGCGACAAGTCGGGGGCGGAAGGTCCTGCCGCGCCCAGTCCCGAGGCGATGCCCATCAAACCCGCCAGTCCGACGCCGGCGAAACGCGAGGTATGGACGAATAATTGCGTTATTGGGGAATCCAAGGTGGCCAAAAAGTGGTCTCAAAAACGACTGGACACAAGAAACGGTCCGGCTCGATAGGAAGAGAGTGAACTCCCGACTCCTGTCCCTCGGTACGGCTCTCGTCCTCGCCCTCCCGGCCGCAGTCCAACTCTTCGCCAACACACCCGTGATGGACACCACCCAGGTCCTGTTCACGGCACCCTATTACATTTATCCC
>JBGAPN010000230.1:0-7956 GCA_044221235.1 Limisphaerales bacterium | reverse complement strand
CGGATCATCGCGCGGAATAGCACCACCCGGATGGGCACCGAGGGACCCGGTTCCGACCACCACGGACCCAAGGCTGCCTGCGCCCGTCCCAATTGGCGCGGATCCCCTTCGAAACGAGCCCGCTCCAGGGCGGCTTCCGCCACCTCCAGAGCCAGCGGAAGATTCTTTGGATCCGCCGCCAGCATGCGATCGCGGTCGCGGTTCGATCGCACCGGAAGAATGGCGATCACGGTGGAGTCGCTCTCCGGAATGAAGGGTTCCCCGCCGAGCGCAGTGGCCAGCACGGCCAGACCCAATGCCAATCCGCGACCGCGACCGGTCGTCAAGCTGCTCCAGATATGGCTCATCGATTGTAGGGAAATCCGGTTCATGCGGCGGGCCCCGACACGGCTCCAACCCCGTGCAGGACCCGCCGCGGCCATGGCGCCACGGTGAGGCTTAGGCCATTCCTTCTCCGCTCACTTCACCTGGGCGGAAATGCGTCCGCCCGACACGTCCGGTGCCGTGAGTTCGGTCCGCGAATCGGAACGGACCCGGAACATCGCATTCCCCTGTGCCGGCGCTGCGACGCCGATTCTCCGCGTAGCCGGATCCAGCGTCCCCGGGACGTTCCGGAACGGTCCGTCCAACGTGGGAGCCACCTGGGGCTGGAGCGTGATGCTCAAGTCGTTGGGCGATCCCGCGAGCGGAGAGGTCAGGTAGGGAAACTGGTTGTCGAACATCGCGGCGTTCACCGGCGCACCATCGGTGATGGGAGCGTCACCGACCGGCGCCTCGGCTGGTTTGAGCAGCTTGCCCATCGCCACGCGCAGTTCGATGTCCACGACGTCGTCCCCGGGCCGGCGTCCATTGGGAAATCCAGCGAGATCGGCCTGGCTGGCATTGAGGACACCACCCGTGATTCCGGAAATCACGCCCAGGCTGTTCTGACGGTCCCGCGGGGTGGAAGGAACGGCCGTATTGAGCCGCTGCATTTCCCCAACGCTGCCATTGGCGTTCAGTCCGTCGATGCCCGTGGCAAACGCAGCCACAAGGTCCGCCCTCGGAAACACGGTGGGCGCCTTCGCGATCGGGAACAGCAACTCAATGAGCGCCGGAAGGGTCGGGTGGGTGATGTAGTCGACGAACTGGAGGTCGTCCTTCGGCTCCGAGGCATTGAAACGATCCTTGTCGCGAAGACCGATCACGACCTCATTGACCAGAGGCATCCCCAGACGGGACACCTGGGTGATTAGGTCTCCCTGGACCCGGCTCGCCGTGGTCCAGGTGCCGATCACAGTTCCCTTCCCGCCGGCTAGCAGAAACTCCTTGGGAATCTCCAGGCACAACGCCGTGACATTCTTGTCCGAGAGGGAATCCTTCGCCCCATCCGGCGCGCCGAGCGGGTTTAGATTAATGAGATCAAAGGTCTCCCCAAGGTTCACCACGAACGGATCCTTTCGCTGCCCCACGAATACCCGTCCCTTCTTCTCGGTGCCGGGAAGTGCAATCTCGTACACATACTGCCGGGCGTAGGCTTCATACTCGGGGAAGGTCTTGTTTCCCACATTGTCCTGGGGCTTGGTGAACTGGAGCGAATTGCCGGATGGATTCATGACCGGTACCGCGACACCGGTTCGCCGGGGCCCCTTCACCACCGTCAGCGTGTAAGTCTGGTCCACATTGAGCGCCCCGTTGTTTCCCGCGGTCACCGGCCCGGCCGCCAGCAGCGGGATGGCGTTGGTCCGCCGGTTGTCTCCGGAACCAATCACCAGCGCGATGTCCCGTGAAGCGGTGGAGAAGCGGAACTGAAAGGTCAGGTCCTCCACGGCGTCGCCGTTGTTGTCCACGTGGATTTCGTAAAGTCCATTGGGATCCAACTGAAAGTAGTTCGGCCCGCCATAACCGTCCTGCAGGGGCAGATAGTTGGCGACGAACGTGACATACTCTTCCCGGCCCGGCTCGTAGCTGACGAAGGAGTAGAAATCAGAACAGTCCAGCTTGGGCGAGGCGGTGATGAGCGGCGCCTCCCGATGACTGGAGGCCTGAAGGGCAAGGACACCCGTGAAGGTGGTGGCGAGGAGGAGGGGATATTTGGCTTTCATGGGAGCGGAAGTAGAGCGACTACGACCAATCAACGTTGCATCGGGTGATTTGGATGCATGCGACCTTCAGAGCCTGTCCGCCAGCGGTTCGGAAACAATGCATCCGGGCAGGCCCACCCAACGTTATTCCTGCGATGTGGCCATCGGAATCCATGCGTCTCCCCATTGCGTCCCGGTTCAACCTGGGCTTCCGTTGGCCGAGATCGGCACCGGCCATCGACGCCAGTCTCCGACAGCCGGAACCGAAGTCCCGCGTGACCCCTGTCCCTTCACCCAGCGACATCGAACTCTTCGCCCGCATCCGGGCGGGAGACCCCGAGGCCTTCGCCGCATTCTACGACCGGCATGCCCCGCTCCTGTACGGAATTGCCCTGAGAATCCTCGGCAACGAACCGGATGCCGAGGATCTGCTCCAGGAGGCCGCGGTGATGATCTGGGAACGGGCTCCACAGCACCGAAGCGATTCCGGACATCCCCTCGCCTGGGCCGTCACCCTCACCCGGAACCGGGCGATCGACCGACTTCGAGCCGCCCGCCGTCGTGCTGAGAAAACCGCCGATGCCGGCGAGGAACCGGAGGCGGCCACCCTTGCGGGGCCCTCCGCCCCGGAACGGGCCATGGATGCGGAGGCCGCCGAAGCCGTGCATTCCGCCCTGGCGTCGCTAGCCTTGGAACAGCGACACGCCATTGAACTCGCCTTTTTCAACGGATTCACACAGCAGGAAATCTCCGAGCGCCTGGGCCAACCGCTCGGAACGATCAAGGCCCGAATTCGCCGCGGCATGATGACCCTCCGCGACGCCTTGGAGGGACGCCTATGAACGGAACCGAAATCCTCGAACTGGCCGCGGCCCGCGCGCTCGGAGTCCTCGAACCCGCCGATTCCCCACGCCTCGACGCGCTGGTCGTCCTGGATCCTGGAATTCTATCGGAGGTCCAGGTTTTCGAGGCGGTGGTGGCGGCCCTGTTGCTGCGGCTTCCGCGCATCCAGCCTCCGGACCGCCTTCGAGGCCAGGTGTTGAAACGCATTCGATCCACCCCACAGCATCCGTCCGTTCCGGACACCAACATTCCCCGCCCAGCAATGCCGGATCCGTCGGGGTTCCGGTTCCTCAGACCATCCGAAGGTTCATGGTCGCCGGGGCCGCATCCGGGAACCCGGATTCAGGTCCTCTCCACCGATGTCCGGCGCAACTACATGCTCCTCTACATTGAACTGGAGCCGGGCGCGAAGTTTCCCGAGCACGATCACCGGGCGTCCGAGGAGCTCTACGTGGTGAGCGGTGACCTCATGACTGAAGGACGGCTTCTCCACGCCGGTGACTTCGTCCATGGCGATCCAGGAAGCCATCATCATGAACTGGTTTCCCCTGGAGGATGCCAGGCCATCCTTCTCACTTCCTTGACCTCCGCGATTGGCGATACGGCCAAGGCCAGTCTCAAACGCACCGCCGGCCAGCTTCTCGGCGGACTGGGCCTGGGTCCGCGCGGATGATCCATGCCAGGAGCCCGGAGGCCGCTAGACGGACGACGTCTACGATCAAACTCATTTTGGAAACCGGGAAACCGTGCCGGCTAACTGGAGGTTCCGCCAACCAGTCGGTAGCCAATTCCCGGCTCGGTCAGGATCAGGGACGGATTTGAGGCGTCTTCTTCGACCTTTTCACGAAGGTTGGCAATGTGAACCCGGAGATAGTGGGTTTGATGGGCCGACTTCTCGCCCCAAACTCCCGTCAGAAGCTGGCGGTGGGTCATCACCTTGCCGGCCTGTTTCACCAACAACCTGAGCAGCGCATACTCAATTGGGGTGAGCCGGACTTCCCGCCCCTGCCTCGTCACCACCCGTCGCGCAAGGTCCACTTCCAGCGTGCCATTTCGAAAGACCGATTCCTCGTCTCCGGCCTGAACATGTCGCAGGGCGGCCCGAATCCGCGCCAATAATTCCCCCCCGTTGAACGGTTTGGTGACGTAGTCGTCCGCACCGGAATCCAGGGCCGTGATCTTGTCCTCCTCGGCATCGCGGACGCTCAGGATGACAATGGGAACAGTGCTCCACTCCCGGACGCGTCGAAGGACCTCCAGTCCGGGCAAGTCCGGCAGCCCCAGGTCCAGCACCACGAGGTCCGGACGTCGTTGCGCCACTTCCAATACACCCGAATGGCCATCCACAGCCTCCCGGACACGATACCCCGCCGCCTCCAACGTCACCCGCAGCAACCGCCGTATCTGCGGCTCGTCATCGACGACCAGGATCATCTGGGATGGATGAGGACTTTCGGTTGAATTCATTCGAGCTCGACGGTGGGGACAGCCTGGGATTGGGGAATGCGGAGTCGGAACAGCGCACCTCCGCCGGGCCGGTTCTCTGCACCCACGGTTCCTCCATGCACCTCGACGAATCCTTTGACCAGGGTCAGACCCAGCCCGCTCCCGCCGGCAGGAGCGCTGGGAGAACGGACGAACTTGTCAAACACCCGCGGCAGGATTTCGGCGGGAATGCCGGGCCCGCGGTCGGCAACACACAGGGTCCATCCGCCTTCCCCGAGTTTGCCATGAATCTCCACCGGAGTTCCGGGCGGCGTGTGGGTTGCCGCATTCAAAAGCAGGTTTCCCAGGGCGTGCTGCATCAGGGAATAGTCCATCCACACCAGCATTGGACCCGCGGGAAGGTCGACGGAGACGGGGTGTTGCGCGAGCTCCCGCTTGAATTCGCGGATTGTGGTCTGGATGAGGTCGCGCGCATCGTGCCAGTCCATCCGCGGTCGGACCAGACCCGATTCCAGGCGCGTCACGTCGAGCAGATTTCCCACCACGCGGTTGAGTCGGGAATTGGACTCAAGGATTTCATCCAGCAGAGCCCGCCGCTGGGCCGGACTGGCGGAATCCGACGCCGCCAGCGCGGATGCCGCACTGGTGCTGGCGGCGAGAGGGGTCCGGAGCTCGTGGGAAATGGAGTTGAGCAAAATCCGACTGAATCGCTCGGATTCCGCCAACAACCGTGCCTGTTCCGCCGCCCGGCGCAGTTCAATCCGGTCCAGCACCAACGCCGACTGTCGGGCGAAGGATTCGAGAAGATCGCGCTGGGACAAATTGAGTCCTCCGTTCTCGGGACGGATCGTCATCACGCCAAAGGCCCTTCGGTCCGTGACCAGGGGCAGATGAAACGCCTCGGCCCCCGGGAGATTGTCCGTAAAGCGTCCCGCTGAGCGCCTCTGGCGGAGAGCCCACTCGGCAACCCCGAGTTCCTTGCCCGTGACGACCAGGGTGCTGTCCGGGTGCATCTCGAGCCGCCCCCCCGAGTGCAGCAGTACGGCGACCGGGACATGAAGCGCTCGATTCACTTGGGAAATGATCTGCCAGACGACTTCGTCCCGGGACGTCGCCTCCGCCAAGTCCCGGGTGAACTCATAGAGTGCGACGGCCCGTTCTTCGCGACGCCGTTCCGCACGTTCCTGGGAACGAATCCGGGACATGAGCTGGCCGAGCGCGAGGGCAACCACGAAATAGAGCCCGAAGAGAACGGCATCCTCCGGGGCCGCGATGACAAAGGTCAGCCTCGGGGGCAGGAAGAAGAAGTCCCAGATCAGGGCGCTGAGTGCCGCAGCCAGCAGGACCGGTCCTCTCCCGACTCGGAGTCCCAGCAGGACCACGGACAGCAGAAAAACCGGACCGGAAACCCGGGGACCGGCGACGGTGGCGAGGAGCAGATTGGTCAGTCCCGTCACCGCGACAATGACGGCCGCAAAGAGATACTGTCGCGGCTCCGACTGGAGTGAGGGAAGCCGGAACGGCTCCGGCTCAACCTGACCACTTTTGTCGGCGCGGACCACCTGAAGATCCATGTCGCCGCTCTCCCGGGCGAGTCGTCGCAACAGCCGATTGCCCCGCCACCACTCCAGCCAGCCGGGCCCGGCCGGCTTCCCGATGATGATCTGCGTCGCATTCCGCTGACGTCCCATCCGCACCAGTGCCCGGACCAGGTCATCGTCCGTGGTGGTGATCACCTCGGCCCCGAGTTCCCGGGCCGTCGCCAGGTTCCGTTCCAACCGGGCTTGCGCCGCGGGTTCGAGCGGGCGGGAACCTTCCACGTGGACGGCGAGCCAGCCGCAGTTCAGGCCATCGGACATTCGGCGGGTCCAACGGAGCAGCGACTCGGACAAGGGGCTTGGCCCCACCCCAACGAGCAGGCGGTGACCCGTCTTCCACGGGGAGGCACTGGCCTGGGCATTTCGGAAAAACTGGGTGTCAGCACCGACATGATCCGCCACCAACCGCAATGCCAGTTCACGGAGCGCCGTCAGGTTGGACTCACGGAAAAAGTGGCGGGCCGCCGCCTCCGCCCGCTCGGGCAGATACACCCGTCCCTCGCGCAGCCGGACCAGCAGGTCCGCGGGGGGAAGGTCCACCAATTCCAGGATCGCCTCGTCGAGCAGGCTGTCTGGGACTGTTTCGCGAACTTCCGTACCTGTAATCTGACGGACCGTGTCCGCCCGGCTCTCGACGTGCTGAACGTTTAATGTCGTGAAAACATCAATGCCCGCATCGAGCAACTCGGCCACGTCCTGCCAACGTTTTGGATGGCGTGCGCCGGTAGCGTTGGTGTGGGCGAGTTCATCCACGACAGCCAGTTGCGGACGACGCGCCAGCACCGCATCCAAATCCATTTCGCACAACACGACACCGCGATATTCAAGTTGCTTTCGGGGAACCCTCGGCAACCCAGCGGCAAGAGCATCGGTCTCCTTCCGTCCGTGGGTTTCGACGTAGCCGATGACGAGGTCGCGTCCGGCCTCCAATTCCCGGTGCGCCGCCTCCAGCATCGCGTAGGTCTTCCCGACGCCCGGGCACATCCCGAGAAACACCTTGAGACGACCGCGCTCCTTTGCGGACTCCTCGCGCTGGATGGAACTCAGCAACGCATCGGGATTGGGGCGGTCTCCGTTGCTCACAACGTTATTTTATCAAATCCAACGCCAGGTTCAGCTTCAAAAGATTCACGCCCGGCTCGCCCAGCACGCCCAAATCCGCGGTTTCGGTGTTTTGCTGGATGAGTTCGCGCACCTTCTCCGGGCCAAGGCTGCGTGCCTTGGCAACCCTGGCCACTTGAAGATTCGCATTTCTCAAGCTGATGTGGGGATCGAGTCCGCTGCCCGAGGCGGTGACAGCATCAGCGGGAACAGCGTCGACTTCGCTCAGGCCGTTCTCAATACGGTAGGCAGCGATGCGGTCCTTGATGGTGTCGTTCAGCTTTTGTGACGTTGGACCAAGGTTGCTGCCGCTCGAATTGGCCGCGTCATATCCATTGCCCGCTGCCGATGGCCGCGGGTGGAAATACTTCGCCGCCGTAAAATTCTGCCCAAGCAATTCCGATCCGCGCACCGTGCCATCCGCGGCAAGGATCAGGCTGCCGTTCGCCTTGTGCGGGAACACAACTTGCGCGATGCCGTAAACCGCCAGGGGATACAAACCGCAACAGACAACGGCGAGGACGAGGGTAGCCACGAGCGCGGACCGGAGTTCCTGAAGGCATGCTTTCATAATTCAAACTAGTTTCAGCGCGGTGATGACGACATCAATGACCTTGATGCCAATAAATGGAACGACAACGCCGCCCAAGCCGTAGATGAGCAGGTTGCGTTGGAGGATGGCGAGCGCGCCTATCGGCTTGTAAGCCACTCCACGCAGGGCCAGCGGAATCAGCGCGATGATGATGAGAGCATTGAAGATGATCGCACTCAGAATGGCGCTTTGCGGGGAGGTAAGCCGCATGATGTTCAGTGGCGCAATGGCGGGAAACGTCGCCATGAGCATCGCGGGAATGATGGCGAAATATTTCGCGATGTCGTTGGCAATGCTGAACGTTGTCAGCGAG
>JBGAPN010000229.1:0-7960 GCA_044221235.1 Limisphaerales bacterium | reverse complement strand
CCGACTTCACCCTGGCAGGAACCCGGGACCGCGGCGTCATCCTATACGGTCATCGCGACCAGAATGCGGCCTGGTCCGCGCTGCTCCCCGACAGTCCCGTCCGGGTGTCACGGGGTGAAGTCCGGGTCGGCGACCGGGTCCTGGCCCGCGACGATCTAGCGTGTCTCTTCCTGCAACCCCGGCCCGACTCTTCGCAAGCGAGTGTCGGAGTGGTGTGCGGCAGTGGAATTCAGGGACTGCGGCTGACCCAACGTCTTCCGTACTTCCTGGCGGGAACCGGCTATCCCGACTGCCTCGTGCTCTCACCTCAATGCCTCACCCAGGGAACCTCAGGAATTGTGGCCGCAGGCTTCTTCGGACCTGATTGGTCCGTGGCTTCAGGAGATTTCGCATTCGGAACGGCCACCGGCCAGCCGCAATAATCCCGCCCGGCCAGTGTTAACCCAGTTCAGGCGGCGCGAAGGCCTGAACCCCGCCGCCAGGTCGCCAGGATCATCAACAGCATTCCGAGCACCGCGCTTTTGCCCGACGCTTCCGGAACCGCCCAGGCGAGGCCGAAGTCCACGGAATCCGCCGAACCATATACGAAACCGTCCATCACCACCCGGAGCGCATAACGACCCCGGTCCATATTCACGTACAGATGTTCGGTGTTGTTGTAGAGGGACTCGGAGGTGGCATACAGGGAGTCAAGATTCCCGGAGGCATCCACGGTCCAGATTTCCAGGTTCAGGTTCGCAAAGCTGCGATCCTCGGACATGAGTTCCTCGGTGCGATCGAGGTAGGCATAGGACCGGTCCACGAACCAATTCAAGGTCACGGACAGCGGGCCGCGAAGATCGCGGTCAAAGTAATAAATGTTCTCTGCGTCCTGGCCGCTGACGTTCCCGAAATCCCACCCGCGGCGATGAATGGTTCCATCGTAGCTCAGTCCCGCCACGTCGGAGGTCGAATCCCGGCTGGCAAAGGTCTCGAAGGACCGGTTGAGGTCGAGTCCTCCGGCGCCATACACGAAATCCAGCGCCTGATCCGTCCGGATCACACCGGATCCATCCAACTGCTGCCCATTATTCCAACCTCCGACGCCATGATCTGCGGAGGACTGGAGCACGGATTTCACCACCCGCGAATCCAGGGCAGCCTCGCTCCCCGAGTACAGCGTGTAGGCCACCTCCTTCAACAGGGCCACGCCGCCCGACACGATGGGAGCCGCGAAGCTCGTGCCCGAAGCAAAGATGAACGACAGGGAATCCCGCGGCTGCGGAACGCTCGCAAATGGATCGGTCCCACCCAGGAGGCTGGAATTGCCCCCGCTCGGATCCAGATAGGCGGCCAGGCGCAGGTCCTCGCCCGGTGCGGCAATGTCCACCGTGGCGCGGACACCGTTGACCGTCTGCCCGGTCACCGGATTGTAAAAATCAGACGGTCCACGGCTGGAGAAATCCGCCAGCGTACGAAAAGGATGGTCCGACCAGGGTCCCGACAGCGCGCCCACGGAGATGTTATTATATCCGGCGGACATGTCGGTAACGGAATTGGGAGTCGGTCCCGAATTCCCGGCCGAAACCACATAGGTGGTGCGGGGGTTCTCGAAGGCGAGTCCGTCCGTGGCCCTCGCAAGGATGCCCGACGCATCGCGGTCCGTCCCTCCACCCCAACTGGCGTTCACAACGTCCGCCGCCCGGTGGGACGAATTCGCCCCATAGAAGAAGTCGCGGTAGACCGTGTTGAAGCTGGTGTCGGTCAGCTCAAAGGACGACGAAGGCCGCGAGGCACCCGGGGCACCAAAGGACGTCGCCACCGCGCCGGACCACAGCTTGGCAAAGGGCGCCACGCCGATGGAGGAACCGGTCAGGGGGCCCGCCCCGGCGAGTGCATGTCCCACCATGGTGGCATGAAAGTCATACTCGACCGGGAATCCCGGAGTGAAATTGGGCGATCCGACATAACGCTCCACCTGCCCGCGAAGGAAGGCGTGACCCGCTTCATTGGATCCGGCCGGGGCCTGTGGCTGGGTTCCTCCCCAGATATGACCCGCCTCGGCGTTTCCGATCACCACCCCCAGCCCCGTGTACCCTTCGGAATAGAAACGGTCGGCGCCAACGACCGAATTGATCGTGTACGGCGTCGGCGAAAGCCCGGCAACGGGAAGCGTTGCCCGAATATCCAACTCAGCCGAGATCGACGCAGCCAAACTCGGCAACGCCGTGCCCGCGAGCAAGAGAACGGGCCGCACGGGGCGATTAAACCAGTGGGACATGGAATCGAAACTGCGGGAAAACCCGCATCTAGGTTGGACCGGAAAACCGGTAGCTGCCCTAGAACACCGTCCCGTTGGAAGATTGCAAGCCGGAGATTGGCCTTGAATGGCAATTACCATTCCACTTTCGGCGTATTTCAAAAGACGGCCGACAGCCGGAGAAGCCCCGAACGGGTCCCGCCCAGGGGCCGAACGCACGGGAGGAAAGCCATCCTGCCCGACGTTCCACGTGACTCCACGTGATGTCAGGCTCCCAATCCCGTCATGAGTCGATCGGCCGGCCGGTGTTGCCCGGATATCCGGTTGCATTCCGGCGGGTGGGCTCAACGCTGGGCCCATGACGTCCGATCCACGAGTCTTCTTTGCGGCCGAACGCACCCTCCTGGCCTGGTTGCGCACTGGGATCGGCATTGTCGGGCTTGGATTTGTGGTCTCGAAATTCGGGTTATTCCTGAGGCTCACGGCCAGTTCTTCTCCGGCCTCCGGGCCCCTGCCCCCCTCCACCGGCGTCTCCCATTATCTGGGTGTCGCCTTTGTCATTCTGGGGGCCTTGTGCATTGCCGGTGCCGCCCTCCAGCACAACCGGTTTGTGGCCACCCTGCCCCCACAGGATCTGCCCGCCCACTACTCGCTGAGATGGGCCTTGTGGCTCAGCACCTTGGTCGCGATATCGAGCGTCGTCCTGGGCATCTATCTGGGAATCTCGGCCCGCTAATGTCAGATCCCGAGGGTACCGCCCCTTCATCATTCAACGTTCAACGTTCAACGTTCAGAATCGATTCCCGCGAGACAACCGGATTCGCTCCTTCCTTGCCTCCAGGCCTTTCCCCCTCCTAGGGTCCCTCGGGGCCCTTCCCATGCCTTCTTCTCCCCCTACCCACGGAGCTCGGTTAACCTGTCTTGGTGTCGGAGAAGGTTGGCCTTCCGGCAGCCGCCGGCACGCGTCCTTCGTCTATCAATTCGGCCCGACTCATCTCCTGTTGGATTGTGGTGACGGTATGAGCACGGGATTCAAGGCAGCTGGCTTCGACTACGAAGCGCTCGACGGCGTGGCGCTTTCCCATATGCACAGCGATCACGTGGGCGGGTTCTCCATGTTTGTGCAGTCACTCTGGCTGGCCCAACGGCGGAGACCCTTGACTGTCCATGCTCCAGCCCAAGGCATTCCCGCCCTCCAGTCATGGCTTAATGCGACCGTCCTGCCTCCCGAATTGCTCGGTTTTGAGTTGCAGTGGCATCCCTTGGAAACCGGACGCCCCTTCCACATTGGAGACATCCGCCTTACGCCTCACGCCACGACGCACTTGGAGTCCCTGCGCCGAAGCCTCGGAACGGTCCATCCTTCCACTTCCTTTGAGTCCTTCAGCTTCGTCCTGGAACAGGGCGGGATCCGGGTCGGTCACACGGCGGATGTGGGATCGGTCTCCGACCTCACTCCCCTCCTCAACACTCCGGTCCAATTGCTGGTGTCTGAACTGTCCCACATCGAACTGGCAGACCTGACCGCCGCCCTGCGCCGTCAACCTCCGGGACGCATCCTGTTCGTCCATGTGGCCCGGGAACTTCTCGCCGATTCTTCGGCTTTGGAACTGCGCCTCCGGGACGAGCTCGACGGCATTCCCTTCGTCCTCGCGCACGACGACGACGTTTTTTCCATTTAACACCAACTGTTCAAGGGGTTACGCGTGACCCATCCCGGTTGGACCCGGCGACCGGGAATCAGCCGACCGTCTCACCTCCCGCTACCACGAACCGCCTCGGACACCTGACCGATTGCCCTCCCGACATGAATATGTCAGGATTTCAGCATGCCCGGTATCGCCCCAGTTCCTTGTTCCGTCGGGACGCGTTCCCGGTGGGGAGGACTGCTGTCGCTGGCCCTGGCGGGTTTGTTGGGAGGCCGGCTCCAGGCTCAGGTCACAGAGGTACCCGCCTGGGAACTGGTCTGGTCCGATGAGTTCAGCCAGCCCAATGGCTCGGCTCCGGACAGCCGTTCCTGGAACTACGACCAGGGAGGTGGCGGATGGGGAAACCTGGAGCTCCAGACCTACACCAACCGGCGCGAAAACTCCCGGATCGAAAATGGAAACCTCGTCATCGAAGCCCGCCGGGAGACGTTTACGGGCACCGACGGCATTTCGCGCAATTACACGTCGGCCAGGATCAAAACGCAGAACAAGGTGACCTGGACCTATGGGCGCATGGAGGCCCGCATCCAGATTCCCGAGACCAAGGGAATCTGGCCCGCGTTCTGGATGCTGGGTTCCACAATCCAGTCGGTCGGTTGGCCCTCCTGCGGCGAGATCGACATCATGGAAAATATCGGCAGCGAGCCGTCACGGGTCCACGGAGCGATTCATGGGCCCGGGTATTCGGCAGGGGAGAACATTGGTTCCTATTACGATCTCCCCGGCGGCGCCCAGTTTCCGGATGGATATCACCTGTTCGCGGTGGAGTGGGAACCCTCGGTGATCCGCTGGTACGTCGACAATCGCCGGTTTTTCACAGCGACCCCGGGCCGGCTTCAGAACGGTGAACCGTGGGTGTTCAACAATCAGACGTTCTACATTCTCCTGAACATCGCCGTGGGCGGACGGTTTCCAGGAAGCCCCGACGCCACAACGGTCCTGCCCCAGAGGATGCTGGTGGACTACGTGCGGGTGTTCCGTCGCACCACAGCGCCTCCCGCGACGTTGAATATCACCACCGGAACCTCCGGGGTCGAATTGACCTGGCCCCTCAGTTTCCCCAATGCCCGACTGCAGCAAGCCCTGGAACCTGGGGCTCCGTGGAAGGACGTCCTAACTCCGGGGACCCGGCGAGGAAGTCTGCTGGTGGCGCCCGGAAGTCTTGGAATCCACCGCTTGGTCTGGGATCCCTGAGCCGCCACCCATGTTTGCCGGTCATGTTGGAGTTGCACTCGCGCTGGGGCGGGTGGAACGACGGATCAATGTCGGCCTCTTTGTGGCCGCATCGCTATGGCTGGACGGCCTCCTGTGGATCCTGGTTCTGCTGGGTTGGGAAACCGTGGAGATTCCCTCCGACTTCCCCGCCACCCACCAACCTCACTTTGTCTTCCCTTACTCCCACAGCCTGCCTGCAGCCCTATTCTGGTCGGTTCTCGCCGGAGTGACGACCTGGGGCAGCTGTGCTGCCGCCCGGCAACCTGGACTCCGGCTGGCGGCCTGGGTGGGGGCGGCCGTGTTTTCGCATTGGGTCCTCGATTTCGTGGTCCATCGACCGGAGTTGTCCCTGACCGGCACCCCAGGCCATCCGGCGGGCCTTGGCCTTTGGAATCACATGGCCCTCGCGCTGGGGATCGAAAGCGCGATCGTCGCGTTTGGCCTGACGATGTTCCTGCGAAGCCAACCTTTTGCTCCGCTTCGGAGCGCCCTGCTGGTCGCCATCACCCTGCTCCTTCTGGGATTCACGGTGTTGGGTATGACCGTGGCTCCGGCGCCGCCCTCCGCAACAGCCATGGCCGCCACATCCCTGGCCACCATCGTCGGCGCCTGCGCATTCTATGGTTGGCTGGGTCGCCTGAAACCAAGCCCGGTCCCGCCCGTTCACCGAACCTGAACCCGATAAAACCGCGCTCCGTCGGGATCGGAAAGATCGGCATCTACCTGAAACGTTCCGGCACCATTGGGGGCATTGGTCAGAACCGGACTCCAGCTCGTTAGATTCCCACTGGCCTCAACCACCGTGGTGCGGGTCGGACCCGCCGAAATGGTCAGCCGGACGCCCTGGGTTCCCGGAGTGGCCGAAACATGGGTGTATCCGGACTGGTCCTTCCAGTACCGCAGCAGGTCGCGCAGGGCCTCGGGGCTGTTTTCCGGAGGCGGCCGGCCGGCTTGATCCCGCGTGTTCACACCGTGGCAGCTGCCGCAGGTCCGGATCTCACCCGGTTGGAACGTGATCCAGTAGCGCTCCCGAACCACGGGCGAACCATCGGGCGCCGCGAGCTGCCACGACATCGCCCGACGCGCCGGGACAAAGGAAGCGAAGGATCCATCGCTGGAAAGGGCCACGCTGGACTGCGGCCCGCCGGGATTGGGCGGGTTGTCCACCGCAGGATCATGCATCCGCTGGGCGAGAACTCGGCGTCCCGCCCGGGGTGTGTCCGTGCTCTTCCGCAGGCCAATGCCCCGGATCAGGTCCGCCTGGTACAGCTGCAGATGGGCCACATCGTAGATCGTGCCCGGTTTGCCCATCGACTGCGTCCCGCCCGGCACCCGGAGATTGAAGGGCTGCTGAAAATCCGCCGCATCCCGCGTGGTGGCATTGCGCCCGATCACCAACGCCAGGTTTCGCTCCCGGAGGTATCGCTCGAATTCCGACACGTCCACCCCTTCCTCCGAGAACAACTTCCGCTCCGGGGCCTCGATCCGGGATTCCAGGCGCGAGGGACGGACGCGCGGTCGTACCTCCACCGGATCCAGCTCCCAAAGCAGACCCTCGTACGAAACGAGTTCGTCGGGCGACCACCCCGTGACCGAATTTGAAATCCCGGGCGTGAGCGGCACGTCGCCCAGCCAATGGGCGCCCTCCTGCCGGAGAAGCTTCAGCCGAAACTCATACCGGGACCGCGGCGCCGTGCTCGTTCCCTCGTTCCGGTCGCTCCGGGTCTCCGGAGTATGAACGGCCGCCAACCGCCCGTCCGAAAGGGGAAGCGGATTGCGATACAAGCCGGTGTGCGTGGGCCGGGGCGTCTCCGTGAAGGAGGCCGTGTCCCGGTGCGTGACGTAGTCGAGGCGGCAGAAGTCGGCATTGGTCCGGGCATGTGCGTGGAGCGCGACAATCTGGCCCGCGGCGTGGGTCCCGAATTCGGGGGCGTCCACACCGAAGTAGCGACCGGACTCGACCGGGGATTCGCGGACCTGGATGAAATTGTTAACGATGTTCGTGTTGAACTTGTTCCCAAAATAATAGAGCTCGCCCACGTTGGGATCGTCATTGAACGAGGCAGCGCGGTAACTGCCGCCCAGCTCATGCCGACCGAGATGGTTCAACGTCTCCTCCTCCGTGCCGTCCTCATGGATCATCCAGGGAAAGAAGTCATTAAACGTGTGCCCATTAACAGTTCCGACGGTCTGTCGCGGTTCCGGAAAGAGTTCGGACCGAACTTGGAACTGAACGGATGCGTCAGCGGATTCCCCCGAGTAGTTGAACGTCCCGTACGCCGAACCATTGGACCCGGCATCGGCATCCGCCTGCTGGTCCCGCTGCAGGTGATCCCAGCGGATGAAAACCACCCTTCCGAAACTGTCGACACTGGGGGAGAAGGCTCCCGACGGCGAATGGTTGAGCAGGAACAGGTCGCCGCTCACCGGTTCGAGACTCCATAGCCCGGTCACCACCGGCGCTTCTTCATATTCGTCGAGCTGCGGCCAGAGATGGCGTTCGCCCGAGCGGGGACGATCACTGGCGAAGAGAATGCGGTCGTCGGTCCCGTAGCACGGGGCGACATTATTGTAGTCGGCGGGCTGGTTGGCGACCCGGGTGATGACCGGAGTGCCGGCGGGATCCTTGAATCCGGTGATCTCGTACAACTGCCAATGGAACTCCTTCACCTCGTACCGGCGCGACGGTGCGCCGACCACCATGCTGAACACCGCCCGTTCTCCGCTCCAGTGGACCGCCGGTTCGCGCACCGCGATTCCGGAACCGTCCTGGACGCCCGTACGCCCGTATCCCGCC
>JBGAPN010000228.1:0-8256 GCA_044221235.1 Limisphaerales bacterium | reverse complement strand
GACTCCACCCGTTGCCTGTTTGTTGCGAACAGCGCGGCCTTGTCGACGCGAATATCGCCAGGAATAGTGTCCAAGCAGTGTCCAAGCACATGTCCCCTTCCAACCTACACGCCCGGGAGACGCTGGCCTACTGGCGCGGGCGGCTCTACCGGAATTCCTACACCCGGGGGGGCCGCCTTTTCCGCGTGCAACATTGGTCTGTGAAGGTCCAGGTGAATGGGGTCCGGAGTACCTGGACCCTCGCCGCGAGGGATCGGGATGCCGCTGCCGCCGAAGCTCTGGAGAGGTTCCGGGCCCGTCGGCAGATTCGAGCCGAGGTTCCTGCTGCGGAAGACCGGTCCCCACTCCGACTGGTCCAGCGGTCCCATGTCCCACGGGGCGCATTGCCAGCCCAATTGTTCTTCCAACTCGACACCTCGGACGGCCCGATCTACTTCCCGCTCGGCACCGCGGACGCCTCCACGGCCAGGCTTCGGGCACAGCGAATTCAGGCGGAGGCGTTGCCGTCCCCCGCACGCGCCGCGTCAAAACATCCGAGGGAGTGCACCCTCGCGCTCGAATGGAGCGCCAATCCTGTCGTCTGGACCTACTTCACCCTGCATACGCTCCCGAACTGGAGGGAAGTTCGGGAGGCACGACGGGAGCCGTCCGTCGGGCTCCATCCGCAGTCGGTGGCCGTCGTGGAACCCGATGCCGGACTGCGGCACGCGCTGGTATCCGCGCTCCAAGCCCATGATGGGCTCCATTGCTCCGGCGGATTCGGAACGGTTGCCAGCGCCCTTGCCCAGCTCTCACGCCCTCCCGTTTCGCTGGTCCTGGTCAATCATGCCTTGGACGGCCTTTCGGGCACTGGATTTCTGGACCGACTTCGTTCTGTCGCTCCCGCCACAGACGGGATCACCTACTCGGTCTACAACGACAGCAATCGCCTCTTTGCGCATACACCGGGAGGCTCGGCGGCTTACCTGCTCAAGCGCACATCCGCAGAGCGATGCCTGGAGCCCATTCTGCCGGCACTGCCGAGTCCAAAGCATCCGGATCGACTCGCCCGGTCCGCCCTGTCCTGGTTCCAGCGGGTCCTTGGAAAATCCGTGACGACCACTCCCACCGGAGATCTGTCCCGGCTGACCACCCGGGAACACGACATTCTGGGACTCATGAGCAAGGGTTTCCTCGACAAGGAGATTGCCCAATCGCTGCAGATCAGCGTGTGGACCGTCCACGGGCACGCCAAGCGGATCTTCGAAAAGCTGAAGGTGCACTCGCGGACGGAGGCGGCCGTTCGTTACCTCCAGAAATGACGCGGATGCAGGGAACCCCGAAAATGGGTCATTGAGCCTAAACACACCGCCGATACCGTGGAGTCATGTCGGTCACGACATCATCGAGTTCAAGCGCGGAGGGAATGGCCGCTGTCCCAGCGGAATTGCCGGCACGGACACCCGGCTGGACGCTTCCCCAGGCCTATTTTAATGCCGAGCCCATCTACCGACGGGACATCGAACGAGTTTGGCGGCGGGGCTGGCTGTTCGCCGGGCATTCGTGCGAGATTCCGGCCGCCGGCGATTTCTTCCTGGTCGAAATGGATACCGATTCGGTGGTCGTGATCCGGAGTGAAGACGGTACGATTCACGCCCTGTACAACGTCTGCCGGCACCGGGGTTCCCTCCTGTGCACGGACCCCTGTGGCCATGTCTCCAAGTTGGTCTGCCCCTACCACCAGTGGGCCTACGGCCTTGACGGCCGCCTGCTGGCATGGCGTGGGATGCAACCCGAACTTCGAAAGGAAGACTTTCCGTTGCTCAAGGTCGCCGTGGAGGAGGTGGAAGGCCTTATCTTCATCTGTCTCGACCCCGCCCCGCAGTCCTTTTCCGGTGCGCGCGCCTGTTTTGGACCCCTTGCCCGCCCGCAAGGGTTCGGTCGGGCCAGAGTCGCCAAATGCGTCGACTATCGGGTTCGGGCCAACTGGAAGGTGGTCTGGGAGAACAATCGGGAATGCTACCACTGCAATGTGAATCATCCGCAGTACATCCGTGCGAACTTCGACCATTACAACGCCGACGACACCACCGCCCGCATCCGCTCGGAGATGGATTCCGTCGTCCAGAGAAGCGAGTCAAAATGGTCGGCCGACGGACTTGCCGCCACCCACACGGACACCGGAATGACCCGGTTTCCCGACGCTGCCCAGGGCATCTGGTACAGTGCCAACCGAACGCCGCTGGTTGAGGGGTGGGTCAGTGAATCGATGGACGGAAAACAAGTCGCCCCGTTGATGGGGGACTATCGGGATGCCGACGTTGGGACCCTGCGGATGCGGGCCCTGCCCAACTTCTGGAATCATTCCAGTTGCGACCATGCGGTCAGTACACGCTTGCTGCCAGCGGGCCCCCAGGAGACCGCCATCCGCGTCTGGTGGCTGGTGGACGAGAAGGCGGTGGAAGGCCGGGACTACGATCTCGCCAAACTGATGCCGTTTTGGCAACTCACCAGCGAACAGGACTGGATCATCTGCGAAAACCAGCAGAAAGGAATCAACAGCTCCGCCTATCGTCCGGGTCCCTACTCCACGTTCAAGGAGTACAACGTGGAAAGCTTCGTCCGGTGGTACCTTCAAATGCTGGAAATCAAATAGGCCCTTCGATTTCCTTCCGCCTTCAACCAAGACACTCGCCGTCTCCCAATGTCCCTCCCTCCCCCACCCCTTTGTTCCGCGGAAATCATGATCATTGGTGGCGGCGCCGTAGGCACCGGTTGCGCCTACGCCCTGTCCAAGGCCGGCTACACCGACGTAGTTGTGCTCGAACGCGCGGACGAAGTGGGCACGGTGACCACCTCCCAGGGTGCCGGACTGTGCGGTCAGGTTCGCGATTCCGTGGAACGAATCCGCCTGGCCATGCACTCGGTGCGGACGTTTCGCGAACTCCAGGAAACCGAGGTCAAGCCGGACTGGAACGAGGTCGGCTCCCTTCGCATCGCCCTCAGCGACCGGCGGGCGGAGGAATTCCGCAAACTCAAGGCCGCCGCCGACGCCGCGGGACTTGAAACGGAATTGCTCGACCACACCCAGGCACGACGGAGGTGGCCCCTGATGGAGTTTCGCCAGGTGAAGTCGGTGCTTTGGTGTCCGACGGATGGCTACATGACTCCAAGATGGGTCACCGCCTCCTATCGATACAACGCGGCCCGCCGCGGGGTGAAATTCGTGACCGGGACCACACTTGAATCCGTCATTATCAAGAGCGGCCGGGTATCGGGCGTGCAGACCAATCGGGGGACGGCGGAATGCCGCTACCTCATCAATGCCGCCGGGGCGAATGCCTATCATCTCGCCCGAATGGCCGGGATTGAACTGCCCATCTTTCCGGTCCGCCATGAATACTATGTCACCGTCCCGATGGACGGCCTGACGCCCGACCTGCCGTGTTTCCGGATTCCGGAGCTGACCCTGTACGGTCGGGTCCGGGAGGGTGGACTGCTGCTGGGTGGTTGGGAGCCCGCCTCGGTCAGCCAGGATCCCCGGAGCTTTCCGCCGGAGAATGAACCTCCGCCGGTGATCACGGATTGGCCGGTGCTGGATTCCTTTGAGGCATCATTCGCCCGCCTGTTCCCATCGGCCCGGCCCATGGAGAAGAGCTGGGTGGGCAAGGGATGGCCCACATTCACTCCGGACGGCCGATTCATCATCGGCGAGAGTTCACAAGTCCCGGGGTTTGTCATGGCCGGAGGCTGCAACGCCCACGGGATTTCCGGGTCCGGCGGCATTGGGAAGCTCCTCGTGGAATCTCTGTTCGACCCCAATCCGGGAGAGTACGTGAAGAGCCTCAGCCCCGACCGTTTCACACGCAGTTCCTGGAATTGGGACGAAGCGCACCGTCAGGCAGCCCGAGTTTACGAGACCTACTACGGCGTCTAGCCAGGGGCGCCGTCACCCGAAGCACCTCACTGCTGCCCGTTTAAGCTTGGGACCCATTCGTAAAAGGATCGCGAGGCCCGGGCCGGAGTGAAGGCTTCGGGAACGATAAGTCCAGCGTTGGCAGATAAACCGACCTCGAAGGGACCGGGCTGACTTGCCGCATTGAAAGGATTCCCACATCCACTCACCGTGGGCCTTGCCGCCCAACCCGGCCTGAGTTGCTCCGCCAATCCTTTCCGTTCCATGAAACCTGGTACGTTTCCCCGGTCGATCCTTTGGCGACTGGCATGTTGTCTCACCACATCCCTGCTGGCCGCCGAAACGCCTCCCCCCTGGCCGGGCGACCAATGGCGACGGGACCACAGGATCATCGACCTCCACGAGCACATCAACGCCACTGAGGAGCACGTCCTGCGCGCAGCGCGCATCCTCGAGCGGAGCGGGGTCGGCATCGGCGTGAACCTCAGCGGGGGCGCGGTCACACGGCGTCCCGGCGAACCGTCACCCTTCGAGCGCACCCGGGACCTGTTCGAACGCGTCGCTCCCGGCCGATTCGTCCAATACTTCAATCTCGACTACGGCGGCTGGGACGAGCCCGGATTCGCCGACCGGGCCGTCCAGCAGGTGGAGGAGGCCCGCCGGCTCGGCGCCGCCGGTCTGAAAGAATACAAGCGCCTGGGCCTATTCCTTCGCGACGGACGTGGTGAACTGATCCGGATCGACGACCCGAAATTGGATGGGGTTTGGCGGCGGTGCGGCGAGCTGGGGATGCCGGTAAGCATCCACGTGGCCGATCCGCGGGCGTTCTGGTTGCCATACAACGTCCAGAACGAACGCTGGAAGGAATTGAAGGACCACAAGAGCTGGTGGTTCGGCGATCCGAAGCAATTTCCGTCGAGGGAGGAATTATTGGCCGCCCTGGACCGGGTCATTGCCCGGCATCCCGAGACCACGTTTGTCTGCGTTCATTTCGCCAACAACTCGGAGGATCTTGATTGGGTTGATCGCAAGCTGGACGAACATCCGAACATGAACGCCGACCTGGCGGCCCGAATCCCGGAGCTCGGACGACACAACCCCGAGACGGTCCGCCGCCTCTTCATCAAGCACCAGGACCGGATCTTTTTTGCCACGGACTTTCAGGTATATCAGAAGATGATTCTCGGATCGTCCGGGGATGCCGACCAGCCCACCGAGGACGATGCCGTGGAGTTCTACCACAAGGAATGGCGGTGGCTGGAAACCCTGGACCGGGACTGGCCCCACATGACTCCAATCCAGGGAGACTGGACCATCAACAGCATTGGTTTGCCACCCGAGGTGCTCCGAAAGGTCTATTTTGACAACGCGCGAGGACTGCTGGTGCGTTCGTTGCCCTTCCCCACCCTAAAGGTCGCGCGGATCCATCAGGACTTCAAACCCGACGGCCGCCTCGACGAAGCCGCCTGGCAGCGCGCAACACCCTTTCCGCTGGAACAGCAGTCCATGGATGGCAGGGTCCGGCCGGAGATTTCCACCACGGTACGGGCGCTCTGGTCCGACCAGTATCTCTACCTCGGGTTTGAATGTCCGTTCACCCAACTGACCGATTTCGGGCGGAACCAACGGGCCGAGCGGATCCAGTCTCCCAACGCACTGTGGGATCGGGATGTCGTGGAACTTTTCGTCGCACCGGATGTGGCACATCTCGACCACTACACCGAATACGAATGGGCGCCGAATGGGGAGGCACTCGACCTTCGAATCCGCCGGCCCGACTCGGATTTTCAATGGAGCAGCGGCATGATGTGGAAGGTCAGGACCGACCGGAAGCGGGGCATCTGGCGCGTGGAAACCCGCATTCCGCTGTCTTCCCTCGCGGAGGCCTCGCCGCAGGCCGGGGACCGTTGGCGCATCAATCTTTATCGGATCGATCGCGCCCAGAAGGCGTTCCTGGCGATGAGCCCCACCTTGAACGGCTCGTTTCACACACCTGAACGTTTTGGGTGGCTCCAGTTCGAGTAGCCGCAGCACCAACGCCCTGCCCCGTCCATCGCCATGACCGAATGGAACGCTGCCCACTACGAACGGATCGCCGGGCTCCAGCTGGCCATGGCCAACGAGGTCCTGCATCGGCTCAGCCTGAAGGGTTCCGAGCGGGTGCTCGATGTGGGCTGTGGCAGTGGAAAGATCACGGCCGCTATCGCCGGCCGGCTTCCAATGGGCTCCGTGCTGGGCGTTGATGCGTCGCACGAGATGGTGACGTTCGCCGGCAACCATTACTGCGGCCCAGACCATCCCAACCTGTCGTTCGAAGTTGCAGACGCCAGCACTCTCCCATTCTCAGGACGCTTTGATCTCGTCGTCTCGTTCAATGCGCTCCACTGGATTCGGGACCATGGACCTGTTCTGCGGGGAATCCATGCCGCCTTGAAACCCGGCGGGATGGCGCACCTGCGTTTCGTCCCCGCCGGACCCCGGAAGAGTCTCGAGGATGTAATCGAAGATGACGCCGCCTGATGGTCAGCTTGCCGAAATGTTCCGCCTTTCATATCGAACTCCGGGCGAACCTATCGGGATCTGACCGAGAGCTGATTTGAAGGTCCGCTTAATCCGACGCTCGATCATTCACGGGATTTTGGATCCCGCGACGCCTTCAATTCGTTTGCCCAGATCACCTTCGTCGGTGGACCCGCCGACTCCCGGAACCCAAGCGGATTTGGCGTTATCGGAGACGTCCTCGACGCCTATCAGCCATCGCATGCGCGTATCCGGCGAGGAACAGTGCTTCAAATACCAACTGGACGTCGTACTGGAGGCGCCCCGGAAGTGATCCGGGGCGCCTCCCCCTGAACCGCCTCCATAGCGGATGGGAGGCGCTCCCTGAACTGCATTCTTCCATCCAGAGCGAAGCGGCCGAAGGAAGAAAGTGGCCGAAGGCCGGAGGAGGGCCCGCAGCGACATTCAACTGCCCACAAACCAGCTGGGAGCTGAGAGAACGAAGCCGAAAATCAGGTGTGCAGAACGCTTGCCGGGGTTTGGAGGCCCAATGCGCCACCGACCCAGGTTTTGGTTCCTTTCAACATTCAACTTTTCAACTCACCTACCTCCCCGGGATTCCCTCCTGCGGCTTCGGCGCAGCCACTCCGGCCCGCCCTCATTTTGTGAGGACTTTTTCCAAAAGCTGATTCAGGCGGCGCAGCATGGTGCGTGGATCCTCGAGAACTCCCGCCGCCACGCGGGCATTGTCGAAGACCTGCTCGGCCACTTCCGCCGCCAGTGCGGCATCCTTCTGCCGCATCGATTCCAGGCGGCAGATGATCGGATGCCCCGGGTTGATCTCGAGGTCATGACGATCCGCCGGGAGCTCCTCTCCCTCACGTTTCATCGCCTTGATGATTCGCCGCATGCTGGCTGTTGTGAACTTGTCGGGATCCACGACCACAGCCGGACTGTCCACCAAGCGTTGTGAGACCCGGACTTCACCAATGCGGTCGCCCAGATTCTCCTTGATCCATTGAGCCAGAGCCTTGGAGGCATCCTCCGAAAGGGCCCCTTCCTTCGGCGGGGAATCGGTCAGATTGAGATCGGCCTTTTCCGCCGCTCGCAGAGGTTTGCCTTCGAATTCGTGGAGGTGCTCCATTACGAACTCATCCCAGGGATCCTTGAGGAACAGGACTTCAAACTTCCGCTCGCGGAACACCTCGAAATACGGGCTGCTTTCCGCCGACGCCCGGTTTGGCGCCAGCAGGTAATAGATCTCCTTCTGGTCGGACGGCATCCGCTTTACGTAGTCCGCAAGCGATGTGAGTTTCTCCGCATCCAGGGTGGACGATTCATAGCGGATCAATTTGGACAGTGACTCCCGATGGTTGAAATCGGTGACAACGCCTTCCTTCAGGTACCGCTGGTACTCCGCGTAAAACTTCTCGTAGGTCTCGGGATGCTGCTCGGCCTGCTCGGAGAGGAACTTCAGGAACCGTCCTGTGAGTACTTTGTTCAACCGCTGCAGGAGGGACGAGTCCTGCATGGTTTCCCGTGAGATGTTGAGTGGCAGGTCTTCGCTGTCGACCACTCCTTTCAGAAACCGCAGCCATTCGGGAAACAACCCCTTGGCCTTGGACTGGATCAGCACCTTGCGGCAGTAGAGGTTCACCTCCGAATCAATCCGTCCCATGCCCATCGTCTCGAAATTGCGGGACGGCACGAACAGCAGTGCCTGGATGGCCAGCGGGGCGTCGGCGGTGAAATGGAGCCTCAACATCGGGTCGGCATGGTCATGCCCGATGAAGTGGTAGAATTCATTGTACTCCTCCTCCTTGATCTCGGCCTTGTTGCGGGCCCAAAGCGCCTGAACGGTA
>JBGAPN010000227.1:0-7996 GCA_044221235.1 Limisphaerales bacterium | reverse complement strand
TGTAGGGATCGGCCGCGTGGACGACGCCGGTGACCAGGAGCAACAGCAGGAGCAGGGAATGGGGGCGTCGGGTGGGGCTCATGGGGGCAGGGTTTTGAAATTGGGCCGATTCGTCAATTTCAGCGCGTGGGCCCGGGGTTGCCCGCCGGAACCCAGGTCAGGCCGGACGTTCGGCCCGGCGCAGCATCCAGATGCCGGCGGCCATGAAGCCGAGGTTGGGAATCCAGAAAATCAGGTGCGGATGCAGGTGGGCCCGGGTGTCGAGCGATTGCCCCAGGATGATGAAGCTGTAGTAGACACCGAGCAGTCCGAGCGCGATGGCGACACCCACGTTGGTTTCGCGGCGCTGGACGCGGATGCCGAGCGGAATACCCACCAGGGTGAAGCCGACGCATGAGAACGCGAAGGCGAGCTGCTTGTGGATCTGGACGCGGACGGGTTCCAACGCATCGCCGGCACCGCGCCGCAGTTCGAGTTCCTCGAGCAGTTCCGGAAAACTCATCAGGCTGAGTTTGGGTTTCCGGTTTGAGCCGGACTGGTAGGTGGGAATTTCCCGGACGTACTCCGGATTGAACACCGGTTGCCAGCCGTCGGGCGTCAGGAACAGGCCCTGCATGTTGATGAGGCGGATGGCAGAGGGGTACCCGTTGGTCCCGACCAGGATTTCGGCTTCGGGTGCCCAGACGTCGAGGTTGCGAACCGGCCGGCCGCCGTCGGTCGCGGTGTTGGTGGTGCCATAGATCAGCACGTCCCGCAGGGTGGTTCCCCGCATCTCGCGGGCGTAGATGGTCAGGTTCTCCAAGTCGACATAGCGGCCTTCCCCCACAAAGGCGGCGGGACCTTTGCGCAGGATCTCGTCGGAAAGTCCCCGGAAGGCGAGCCGGCACTTGGGACCGACGGAGAGGTTCAGCCAGGCGTTGAGTCCGGTAAGCGCCACGGACAATGCGAGCACCGGGGCAATGGCGGAGAGGATGCTGATGCCGCCTGCCCGGATGGCGGTGAGCTCCTGGTCCACGCTGAGCCGGCTGAACACCAGCAGGGATCCTGTGAGGAGACCGATGGGAAGGGCGAAGGCGAGGGCAAAGGGGATGAGCAGCAGGACGGCATACGCGGCGGTGCCTGGTTCGACCCGGCCGGCTGCCACGAGGTCGAAGACATCCTTGAGCACGTTGCCGAGCAGGAGGAGGCCGGTGAAGGTCGCCACGCTGAGGAAGCAGGTGGCCAGGACCTGGCGCAGCAGATAGAGGTGCAACGTGGGCATGTCCGTTTCGAAGAGCGAACGCTAACGGACCATGGGCCTGACGCACAGCACAACGAGGCCGACGAATTTCGGAAGAGTCCGCGTCTCGTGCCCTCGTCGACCACCCGCAGCCGGGGACAGGCTCTCAGGCAAACTTGGGAAAGTAACGGGACTGCACCGAGGCGGCGGATGCCCGGGAGTCATTCACGAAGCCAAGGTTTGGCTGGTGACGCGGATCGCCGAGGATCAGTGGAGTGCCGTCGGGCCCCTCGGGATATTCGAATACGTGACCCTCGTAGTTTCGAAGCACGACCCGGTCCGCATTCCGGCTGAGAACGTACTCCGGGTTCACGGGAATTTTTCCGCCGCCGCCGGGGGCGTCGATGACGTACTGCGGGACGGCATAGCCGGTGGTGTGTCCGCGCAGGGATTCCATGATCTCGAGCCCTTTCCGCACGCTGGAACGGAGGTGGGCCGAGCCCTGGATCAGGTCGCACTGGTAGAGGTAGTACGGCCGCACGCGGCACATGAGCAGTTTGTGAATCAACGCCTTCATCACCTCGGCGTCATCGTTCACCTTGCTCAGCAGCACCGACTGGTTGCCCAGCGGGATGCCGGCGTCGGCCAGCCGGCCCAAAGCGTCACGCACCTCGGTGGTGAGTTCGCGCGGATGGTTGGTGTGAACGCTGATGAACAGCGGGTGATAGCGTTTCAGGCGGGCCGTCAGCTCCGAGGTGATGCGCTGCGGCAGGAAAATCGGAATCCGCGAGCCGATGCGGAGGAATTCCACGTGCGGAATGGCTCGCAGCCGGGCGAGCAGGTGCTCGAGCTTGTCGTCGCTGAGCAGCAACGGATCACCGCCGCTGAGCAGGACGTCGCGAACCTCGGGATGCGACTCGACGTAGGCGATCTGGCGCTCGAAGTCGGGATGGAAATCGTAACCGCTCGCGTTGCTGACCAGGCGGGACCGGGTGCAGTAGCGGCAATAGGCCGCGCAACGGTCGGTGACCAGGAACAGGACACGGTCGGGGTAGCGGTGTACCAGGCCGGGCACGGGCGAATGGGAATCCTCGCCGCAGGGATCGCTCATTTCCCAGGAGGCCGTGTGGGTTTCGGCCTGACGGGGGATGACCTGACGGCGGATGGGGCATTCCTCGTCCCCGATGTCGATCAGATTGAAGAAGTAGGGCGGGATCGCCATGGCCAGCTTGGACTGGCCGGCCAGCACTGCGCCGGCGCGTTCCTCGGGGGTCAGCGTGGGCAGGAGCGTTTCAAGTTGCTGGAGCGTGGTGATCCGGTGCTTCAGCTGCCAGCGCCAGTCATTCCATTCGGTGTCGGACACTCCGGACCAGTAGCCCCGGCCGGCCGACCGAAACTGTTTCAGGGCGAGGAAAGCAGGCGAGGGCGGTTTGGGATCGTCCACCGCGGAATCCGCGAAGTCCATTTTCGTGACGGGGAAGCTACGGGGAGAGTCTGTGCCGTCAAGAAAGGGAACCGAGACCAGCAAGGCCCTTAGTCGCGGGTGATGGCGAGCAGACGCTCCTGGAGCTCCCGCGCGACCGCCTCCCGTCCTTCCTCATCGAGATCCGGTGGAACCGAGATCAATTGTCCGATCTGAATCTCGCAGCGCCCGAGAGGAAGGGGGACGATAAACCGGTCCCAACTTCCCAGGACCTTTTTCCGCGTGAGATGAAAGCAGATCGGGACCAGGGGAAGTCCGGAATGCTGGGCCAGGGCTACCACCCCGGGCTTGACCTCGTAGCGGGGCCCGCGCGGCCCGTCCGGCGTCACCGCCAGGTCAAAGCCCTTTTCCGCCAGTTCGATCATCTCCACCAAGGCCCGGGCACCGCGGCGGCTTGAGGAACCGCGGACCGCATGGGCGTTGAACAGCTCCAGGAATCGGGCGGCGATGGCGCCGTCCCGGCTGGCGCTGGCGATGGAGGCCAGACGGCGGTTCGGGTTGCGCTGGGCGATGAAGCGACGGTACACAATCGGGGCGAGCAGCTGACGATTGTGCCAGATGACGAAAATGGATTGGGGCGGCCCGTCCGGGGACAAATACTGATGGGGATCCTCCACCCGCCATCGGGTGCTGGAGGACACCAGCGATGCCACCGCCCACGCCGCGCGCGCTGCCACCCGTCCACCCAAGTTGGGTGGACTCGGTGCCGCCGTTTTCGTCCGGGAGCTGGGAGTCGGGGGCGTCGACATGGTTTTGGGACCGGGTGCTGGAACCACGTCAGGCCCCCTTTTTAAGACAGGCCCGGATCAATTGCTCCACGGTGGCGTGATCGCCCAGGAGCGCCAGAGAGGCCCGTACCGACTGCAGGGCGTCGGCAGGCTTGTAGCCCAGGGCCACCAGTGCGGCGGTGGCATCACCGAGGCGGGAATCGCTGCCGGAACCCGTCGGAAGGCTGCTGGCTGGCCCATGGCCCGGAGCGGGAGCGGGACCGAATGCGCCCAGCTTGTCCTTTAATTCCATGACCATCCGTTCAGCGGTCTTGCGTCCCACGCCGGAGATTCCCGAGAGCAGCTTCACGTCCCCGGCGGCAATGGCGGCCACGAAGGCGGATACCTGGATGCCGCTCAGGACGTTGAGGGCGAGCTTGGGACCGATGCCGGACACCGTGTGAATCAGCAGGCGAAACAAGTCGCGCTCGGGCGACGTCATGAATCCATACAGCGTATGGGCATCCTCCCGCACCGCAAGGTGGGTCAGGAGTTTGATCTCGTGTCCCGCCGTGGGCAACCGGTCGAAGGAAGACAACGGGATCAATACCTCATAGCCGACGCCATTGACGTCAATCGTCACGGCGGTGGGTTGGGCTTCCACCAGGCGGCCACGGAGAAAGGCAATCATTGGGCGGGCGAGTGAACCAAGGGGCGGCGTCCCCTGCCAAGGCTTCAACGTGGTTAGACCGCGGGACGCCAGTCGAGGAATTTCAGCCGGACCAGGGTGCGTCCGTTGAATTCCTCCAGTTGCGGCACGGCGGCGACATCGAAGGTCCCGCTCGGAGGACGCTCCGCGGCTTCGGCCGCGCCCCACCACAGCGCGTCCACGTAGGCCTGGCCGTCGGTCAGCCGGAACTTCCAGTGCTGCTGCTGACGGCCGAGTTTCTGGGCCGGAGTCGCCAGACTGACCCGCGGAATCAGAAACTGAAGCGCGGGATTCCCCTGTCCGAACGGCTGGAGGCGCATCAGTTCGGTGAGCCGTTCGATGGTCAGTTCCGCCAGGGGAATGGATGCGTCGAGACGCAATTCCGGGCGAAGCAATTCCGGGGAGAGCGCGGTTCGGGCCGCGCCATTGAGCCGTTCCCGCAGCGCGGCGAGGCGGTTGGGCTGGATGGTGACTCCGGCGGCCATGGCATGTCCGCCATGGCGCTCCAGCAAGTCGTCGCATTCGCGCAGGGCCGCGGCCAGGTCGAAACCGGGGATGCTCCGGCCTGATCCGCGCCAGAATTCATTGTCGCCTCCCAGGATGATGGTCGGTCGGTAGAACTCGCGGAGCACTCGGGCGGCGACAATCCCGACCACGCCGATATGCCAGTGAAGGGCGCCCTCAACGATGACGAAATCCTGCTCGGGCTGAAACTTGGAGCGGACCAAGCCCACGACGTCGTCCGCCATGCGCTTTTCAATGGCCTGGCGTTCCCGGTTGGTGGTGTCGAGCGCCTGAGCCAGCGGGAGGGCCGCGTCGAGGTCGTCCGCCATCAACAGCTCGAGGGACGCCTCCGCGGTCTCCAGCCGTCCGGCGGCATTGAGCCGCGGGCCCAGCTGGAATCCGACCTCATAGACGCCGATGGGTGACCGGGTCTGGGAAACCACCTTGAGCGCCACGAGTCCGGGGCGTTCGGTGACTTCGAGCCGTTTGAGCCCGGCATTCACCAGGATGCGGTTTTCGCCCCGGAGCGGAACCAGATCGGCGATGGTGCCCAGCGCCACGAGGTCTAGGAGCGGCTTGATGTCGAAACGGGCGAACGGTTCCAGTCCCAGGTCGCGGCCCCGCCGCAGCACCGCATGGAGGAGCTTGAACGCAAGTGCCGCCGAACAGAGGGCGCGCGGTTGGTGGACACTGTCGGCGCCAAGCTGGGGATTGACCAGGGCGACTGCCGGCGGACGGGGATCGGCGACCTGATGGTGGTCCAGGACGATGACTTCGACGCCCCGGGCGGCCATCCATCCGATTTGCTCGGTGGCGGTTGACCCGCAGTCGACTGCCAGCATGAGGTTAACCGGAAATCGTGCCAGGCAGTTTTCCACCCCGGCCTGACTGAGTCCGTAGCCTTCATCCATCCGATGCGGGAGGTAATGCTCCACCTGCCAGCCCAGCGCCGTCAGGCTGCCCTTGAGCAATGCCGTCGCCGTCACCCCATCGACGTCGTAGTCGCCAAAGATGACGAACGGTTTGCCTGCTTCCCGTGCCGCGAACAGTCGCTCGACCGCGCGTTCCATGTCGGGCAGCGCAAACGGGTCGGAGATGGATTTGAGGCGCGGTTCCAGGAACAGGCGGGCCGATTCCGGATCGGTCACCTGCCGCTGGACCAGGCAATGGGCCAACAGCGGGCTGACCCCGAGCTCGGTCTCCAGCGGGCGGGCGAGCAACGGGTTCGGCTCTGCAAGGTTCCAGCGAAATTTCATTTCAGGAAAACAGCCCGCGGAGATATCGGATGGCGGAGTCGGAATAGCCGACGATGACGGCAAACTCGATGACGATGAGGGCGGTGATGTAGAGGGCGGCGGCCAGGGTGGCGGCATAGCCGTAGCAGATGACCACACCGTCCTCCTCCATCATGGCGGCCGACACCAGGATGATTCCGACGGCCGGCGTGAAATTGGAAAGCGGGACGATGGGGGGGATCGGAGCCGCCAGCAGCAGTCCGCCAAACACCAGGACCAGGGCATTGAAACGACGCGCGGCGGCACTCCGGATCCAGTTGGAACCCCGGGGCCGGGTCATGCGTTCGACCCATCGCAGCACCCGGATGCTGGCACGGATGACGCGGGCCAGAATCTTGCCCTCGATGCTGCGGGCCCCGATACGGCCGGGCAATTTGGGCGGATGCCCTCGGAAAATGCCCCAGGCCAGCAGGGCGATCACCACGCCGAACACGTTGGACGCGCCGGGGATGGAAACCGGTCCGAGGAACGGGAGGCAGAGCAGGATGATGAGGCCGAAGGGACCGCGTTCGGCCGTCTGCTTGAGCAATTCATTCAGCGTGAGCCCGGCGTCCCGATGTTGGGATGTCACGATGGCTTCCAGTTGACGGGAAAGCGGAATGAACTCCGTCCGCCCACCGGCCGGTTGGCTCCGGGCCGGGTCGGTTTCGACGGAGGCGGTGTCGTCGCTCATGGCGGTGGCTTCCCGGAATGGGATTGCTCCCGGGTCCCCATGAGCACCGACGCCAGCATTGAGGTGAGAATGGTTCCGACGACAAATCCGAGTGAAACGTTGGTCAGGTATTCGCCCAGCCATTTCTTCAGCCAGTGGTCCGCCAGCATCTTGATCCCGATGAAGATCAGGACGACGGCCAGTCCGTATTTCAACAGGCGGAAATACACCATCAGACTGGCCAGGACGAAATACAGTGACCGCAGCCCAAGGATCGCGAAGACATTTGAGGTGAACACGATGAATGCGTCATTCGTGACGCCGAAGATCGCCGGGATGGAATCCAGGGCGAACACCACATCGGTGGTCTCCACCATAATCAGAACGAGCGCCAGCGGGGTCAATTGCAGGCGTCCCTGTTTGCGGGTCAGGAAATTCTCCCCGTCAAAGGAGGCCGCCAGCGGGAAGAACCGACGAACCAGACGGACGGCGGGATTGTGTTCCGGCTCCACCGCGTCGTCGTCGGCCGCCGCCCGGAGCATCTTGAATCCCGAATAAACCAGAAACAGACCCATGGCGTAGAGCGTCCAGTGTACCTTCTGGATCAGAGCCGCGCCGGCCAGGATCATGATCCCCCGCATGAGCAAGGCGCCCAGGATTCCCCAGAAGAGCACCCGATGCTGCCAGGCAGTGGGCACGGAGAAATAGCGGAAGATCAGTGCGATCACGAACACGTTGTCCATCGAGAGCGACAACTCCACGATGTATCCGGTCAGGAACGTGGTGGTGTTTGTGGCGGTCCATCCGACGATGAACCGGGGCGCCACGACCAGGGCAAAGCAGAGTGCGGACGCCACCCAGATCCCGGTCCAGGTCAGCGCTTCCCTAAAACGCACCTGTCGGCTCTGGCGGTGAAACACGCCCAGATCCAGGGCGAGCGCGCTCAGCACGAAAACGGTGAACGCAAGCCAGTGCCACACGGATATCGCGGCGAGCACGGGCAGAGGGTACCCAAGAACTCCCGGTATTCCAGCGCCGGGAATGGATTCAGCGAAGTTTATTTAGGGAACGGCACCGGAGTCGTCCTGTTCCCCGTTTACCCGGAACAGGGCATGAATTATTCCCGGGATTCGTCGCCGTCTTCCGACTCCACCGCTTCCTGCTGCAACAGAATTTCGCTCGCCGCGACGGGATCAATGCTCCAGCGCCGGGCGAGCAGGATCACTCGCTCTGTGTTGTGAAGTTCCGGCGGGACATCGCCATAGCGCAGGGGTTCCGGTTCCTCCCCGTAGGCCCGGCATCTCAATCCCAGAAGTCGTTCCTCCAAGGTGGTGCGGCCCTCGTTCCAGAGGGTCTCGCCGGCCCAGGCGTAGGCACGAGTGACCCGGCCGCCGTCCAGTCGGGCCCACGAATGAAAATTGAGCACC
>JBGAPN010000226.1:0-8017 GCA_044221235.1 Limisphaerales bacterium | reverse complement strand
CCGAAGACGAAGTCGCCATTCACCACCCGGGACATGCAATGATAGTAGGCCACCGGAAAGGAAGCCGGCGCCTTGAGCCGTCGCTGACGCATGAACCCACTCTCCCATCCCGACACCCACCCCCGCCATCACCAGATTTACCGATGGGCGTCCTGTCCCTGATACGTCCCCTGCGAAGTCGACTCTCGCGCAAAGAATGCACGAGCAGGGACAGGGCAATCATCGCGGTCACCAAAGGATGCCCTGTCCCCTGCGGGGGATTGTCCCTTGCGGGGGATTCTCGGCATCCAACGAATCTCGACAAAATCTCTCCAAGGATTTCGCCTCTCGGCCGGTCCAACCCCTTCAGAACAACGAATGCTGTCCGCCCCCAACCCGACCACGGTGCCCGACGCCCTGCCTGACCGACGGGTGGCCTTGGCGAGGGCAGGCGACGAAGGGGCCTTCGGCGAACTGGTCCGCGAACATCAGCACATGATCCACGCACTGACCTACCGGATGACCGGCTCGGCCGAGGACGCGGCCGACCTGGCCCAGGACACCTTCATCAAGGCCTGGCAACGGATCGGCACGTTCCGCGGCGACAGCAGCTTTGGCACCTGGGTGCACCGGATCGCCTTGAACCTCTGCCTCAACTGGCGGCGGCGGGCGGTGCGTTTCCAGCAATTGCACGCCGGCCTGGAGCGCGAGGCGCGAATCGTCCCCACCCCAGCCGACGACCGGGGTTCGCTGGAAGCGGAACGCTCCCATCGGGTCAATGAAGCCCTCCAAAAACTCAGCCCGGCTGACCGCGCTGCCGTGGTACTCACGGTATTTGAAGGGTTCAATCACGCCCAGGCCGCCCGGCAATTGGGCTGCGCGGAAACGACCGTCTCCTGGCGGGTGTGGCTGGCGCGTCGCAAGCTTCGGAAATGGCTCTCGGATCTCGGCCCCGACTCACCGGAGGCCTCCGCATGAACGACGAACATCTCGACCACCTGCTTCGGTCCACGCGGCCCCCGGCCCGGCCCGACGCGTATTGGAAATCGTTCCCGGAAACGGTCCAACGATGCCTCCGCAAGGAAGCCCAGTCCCCTTTCCGATTCCCGGAGCGACGTTGGCCCACCTGGCTTCCGTTTGCCGGACTGGCCACCGGCGTCGCGGCGGTCGGCCTAGGCCTGCTGCTGTTCTGGCCAGGAACCCGCCCAACCGAAACACCCGACTTCACCGCGTCCGAACTCCAGAGCTACCAGGAGATCTGGAACCAGATGACCTCGTTGTTCCCGCACCAGGTTCGCGCGGTCATCCTGGGACCGGAGGGCCCCCAGGTGGTGCTCTCCGATCAACCCAATCTGCCCGCCGCGCCGCCCGTGGTCCTGCGCCAGTGCGCCCCTGATGGCTGCCGCACCGCCCTGACCTTCAGCGGACAGGCCATCCATCTCGGCAACCGCCAGCTTGAGGTCCTGACCGATTCCCGCGGCGGAGTCATCGTCACCGACGAGGATGCCGTCTGGCCGACGCTGCAGGGTTCTTTGCATATCAACGCCCGCCTGTTGGAAACCACGTTATGAAGCCGCTCCTGAATTCCATTCCGTCTCCCACCCGCGTCGTCCGGTTCCGTTGGGGCTGGAGCGTCGCCCTGCTGGGATCGCTTCTGTTTTCCAGTTTCGCAGCCGAAGTGCCCACACCCAGCTCCACTCCGGTGACCGTCGCCGTGTTCGACTTTGAAGCCCGGGAGGACCTGGGCCGCGACTTCGGCAACCAAGTCTCTTCGCTGATCTCCGCCCATCTATCCGGCAATCCGGGCATTTGGACCGTGGAGCGGGCGGAACTCGACCGCCTGCTCAGCGAACAGGCTCTGGGCCTCGGTGGCCTGGCGGACCCGACGACCGCGGCCAAGGTGGGCCAAATCACCGGCGCGAAGGTCCTGGTCACCGGAAGAGCCTTCCGGGCCGGAAACGAACTACTGCTCGTCGCCAAGGTCATCGGCACGGAAACCAGCCGTGTCTACGGCGAAGTCGCCAAGGCGGCCAAGGATGGGCCCGTGACCCGGCCGGCGGAGGAACTCGCCGCCAAGATCGCCGCCACCGTCAACTCCAAGGCGGACACGCTCGTCGCCAAGGTCGTCCCCCGGGCCGACCGCGTAGCGGCGCTCAAGGCCGCACTCAAGACCGACCGGCGGCCCAGCGTTTCAGTGAAGATTCCCGAAGTCCATTTCGGTACACCCGCGGTGGATCCCGCCGCGCAAACCGAACTCGCGCTGCTGTTCAAGGAGGTCGGCTGCGAACTGGCCGATGACCAATCCGCCCAGCCTGCCGAGGTCGAGATCACCGGAGAAGCCTTCAGCGAGCTCGGATTGCGTCGGGCCGGACTCGTCTCCTGCCGGGCCCGGGTGGAGATCCAGGTTCGCGACCGGGCGACCGGAAAGATCCTGCTCTCGGAACGGCAAATGAGCGTCGCGGTCGACGTGGGCGAACAGATTGCCGCCAAACGCGCCCTCCAGGAAGCCGCCACCGAACTCGCCGAACGAATCATCCCGAAGGTGGTGAAATGAATGCGCTTCAGAACTGCCGCCTTGGGAACCGGCGCGGCACCCGGGACGGAAGTCCGCGGTCTCACCGGATGCTCCGGCTTCTGCCGCTGCTCCCTCTGCTTCTCGGGGTCTGGATGGGATTGAACGGATCGGCTGCCACCACGCGAGTAACCGTCTTGCCCATCAGCACCGATGACCATTCCTATCGAAGCTGGCGGGGCGCCGCAGACCTTGGGGATATTGTCGTGGCGAACCTCAGTACGTTGCCGGACATCGCCCTCGTCGAACGTGCCGATCTCAGCCGGATCGAGAGCGAACGAGCACTCGTATCGGCCGGATTGGTTTCCCCCGGCGCCATGACCCCGCTTCAGAGTGCCGGATGGGCCGTGGCCGTCCACCTGGGAGAAGCAAACGAGACCCTTCGGCCGCTCCAGCTCCAGGTGATTGATCTCGCCCGGAGTCAGACGCTCTACCGGACCAACCTGAATCTCACTGTCCCGATCCGCAGCCGGCTTTCCGCCGACACAACGATGGCCGGCGAGATCGCCTCCCGCATCGGCGACGCCCTCAGGGACGCGAAACAGGCCGATGTCCTCCATACCGGACGTCGCCGGGCCCTCTGGTTCACCCCGCCAACAGGAACCGAACCGCCCGGCTGGTACTTCATCCGCCCCGAATCCATCGATGCGACCCTCGAGGAATCCGCGCTGTCCGGCTTCGGCCTCGTCCGGGACCGGAAGATGTCGCCCGCCGATTCACCGGACTTCATCGTATGGTCGCCTCGCCCGGATGTCGTGGAACTCGGAAACGCCGACGTCGGCGGCGTCTTCCCCACCAACGCTCTCGCGGCGTGGGAGGATGCCATCGGCCGACTCCAACCCGTGCCGCCCAGCTCGGAACCCGTGAGCAAGAGGGCTTCGGCCGCCCTACATCTCCAGGGCCAGCAAAAGCTCTCGACCGTGACGGGCATCGAGGACGCGGCTTCCCGGACCACCTGGCGCGACGGGTTGTCTCTGCTCGGGCAAGCCATCTGGCTCGACCCGTCCCGCATCGAGGCACAGGAACTCCTGCTGCGGGCCCGTTTCGCACCGTGGGTGGGCCGGGTATCCGCCCACCCCTTGCGCTGGCGGTACTGGCGGCGGGAGGCCTGGGGCGATCACGTCCGGCGCTACGGATTTGAGACCCGGGCTGACGGCCTGTTGGACGAAGAGCTCGAGCGAACCGAATTCCGTGGAGAGCCCCGCACGGTCGCATGGCAATACGTCCACAGCGCCTATGCCATCCTTCGATCTTATGCCCCAGGACAAGGCTATGGGTCTCGTGACCGCTGGCCGTCGGACTTGGATTCGCGCGTCCTTGAGACGTGGTGGGGTCGCGACTTGGCGGAACTCCGGACCCGATTGGAACGGACGGAGAGGGACCCCAATGTGGCCCGCCTGCGTCTGGCCAGTGCCCAGGAAGTCCTAATTTACGGCGCGGGTCCGGATGCCGCCGGTTGGTGTCGCTGGCTGGAAAAGCAGGCACCGGAGCTCCGCAAGGCGATGGGAGCTCCATCGCCGCAACAGGCGGCACAGTTCAAGCGGCAGCTGGACCATCTCTACGAGTCTGCAGGACGCCCCGGCGAGTATTCCCAGGTTCTCGCCATTCTGGTCCGGCCCGACCCCAAGACCGCCGTCGCAGTCCCGTCCAAAACCGGCCCGCGCCTGAGCCTTCCGCGCGTCAGCCAACTGGACTCCCTCGCCGCCCGACCAGCCCTGGATGCCGGACACGTCGAGCTCGGGCCGGTCCTGCTGACCAATGCCGTCCGGACGCTGCAGTTACCCGGCCGGAGCCTCAATGTGTCGCTCGTCCCACCGGGGCGAGGAGAACGATGGCTGATGGCGGAAGTCTCCACCGAGCCCACGGAATCAGGTCCAACCGATCCCCAAAGAGCGGTCACGCCCCTGGCGGAACACCACCGGATACTGCTCCGCTCCCGGGGCGACGGCCCATTTGAGCCCATCCCCAGTCATCCCTTGTTTCAGTCTACGATCGGCATCATCGGCCATCGCGGAGACCTTTGGGGTTACACCGCCACCGCCGTTTGGCGGATCGCGGCGGGCAAAAGCGAACCGCAATCCGAAGCCCAAGGTCTGAGCGGCCCCATTTTTGGACTCCATTCTGTCGCCGGACGCCTGCTCGTCTCCGGTCAGGGGGTTCATGTATGGCTGCCGGAGGAGCGCCGCTGGGAATCGTGGGTCTCCCATCTGCCTGCGCGTGGCCCCGGCAACTCCATCGCGCTGACCTTCCAGCCGGGTCACCTCTGGATCCGCCGGTTTCAGAACATGACCCTGCCCACCGGCGGTCAGGGATTGCCCGAGGCAGTGAATCCCCCATGGCACGCCTGGCAATCGGGACGCTGGACGGCCCTTTCCGTGCCCCGGGTCAATGATCTGCATCTCGACGACGCCACCAACGTCTGGTGCATCGACCAAGGCAGCCTTCGTCTCCTGACCCCGGCTGGCACCAATCTCTGGCCCGAAGTCGCCTTTCGAAACCCGGTGGTCTGGCGAGATCCTTGGGCGGTCATGCAGGTGGGCGAGCCATCGCCCACCTACCTGCAAAGCCGCGAGGGACCACCCACACTAAACCGAAATGCCACCGGATTTGAGCGGGAGTATGCCGCATCAGAACTCGATTCCCTTCGCGGGAACCTGGCCCTTCGCCCGTCGGAAGGAAATACCGTCGCCGGCCAGTCCCGTCTTGATGATCCGGTGGTCCGCATCGCCCTCAGTGGCGACTACCTCTGGCTGGCCACCCATCGGGAGAGGGTCGGAATCCCGCCTGTGACTCGCCTGTCCGTGATTCATGTCCCGACCCGGCGGTGGATCGCGGCCATGGACCTTCCGGGTCCGCTCAAGCATCTGGCCGCAGGTCCGGATGGCATTCTCGCCGTCACCGGGGATCGGCGGGGGTTTAACCCCGCATCGGATCGGGTCCACGAAGTCGATATCCGCTCCGTCCTCGCCGTTCCGGAATCAGCGTGGCTGTCGCCAAACCCGACACCCGCCGAACTCGACAAGGCCCTCCGTTCCCTGACCCGGCGACAACGGGCCATCCGGGCCTGGGCCCAGGGGGATCCACGCCCGCTCCAGACCTTTTTGGCGGGAATGGATCTGAATGCTGCGGGGGCCGAAGACCTGTTCCTGCTGGCCTATACAGGTGCGGAGGATGCCCTCCGACGGCAGGCCAAGGACACCTTGCGCCGCGATCATCCCAACAGCCTCTTCACCGCAGCGCTTCCCGACCGATGAACCGCATCCACCCCGCCTACCTGCTCGCGCTAATCTGGTTTCCCCTGGCGCTCAGCACCCGTGGAATTGCCGCCGAGGTACCGGCCGAAGTCCGCGTGCTTCGACGAACCCTGGCTCCCCTGGTCGGTGGGCTGACCAATTCCCCGGTGGAGTCGCTCGAGAAACGGGCAGCGAAGGAACCCACCGCTGCCCTCGCCCTCGCGTGGAGACTGGCCTACGCCACGCCTGCGGATCCCGTCCAAGGCCAGCGGTGGGTGGAACGGGCGGCCGAACTGGGCGACGCCAACGCCCAGTTCGCGGCCGGCGCCCTCGCCGCCGATGCCGACCGCGACACCGACGGGGAAATTCTGGGTGATTTTGAAACCGCCCGCGAATGGTGGGAGAAAGCCGCCGCCCAGGGTCATGTCTCCGCTTCGGCGCGCCTCGGCGACCTGCTGTGGGACGGCCGCCTCGAGACCAATGACGGAGCGGGAGCCTTCGCCGTCTGGCTTCCCGTCGCACCGGGCTGCCCGGAGATCGAGAGGCGCCTGGGTCTTCTGTTCCTCTGTTGGCGGCCAGGCCGCGGCCTCTTCCAGGACTGCGATCCCGAAGCCTCCCGGAAATGGCTGACCGCCGCCACCCAGCACGGCGATTCCGCGGCCGGATATGCGCTCCAGTACCTGGCCGACTGGGAGAAGCGTGCCGCAGCCCGGCAGCAGTCGCTGCGCGAATGGATTCCCGCAGCGACGAGCGACTTTGAAATTCGCGACTTCGGCTGGATGCTTGGTCCGACGGGCCCAAAGAACCCACCCGCAAACGTCGTGAAGGATCGCCCCAGCATTTCACAACTCTCCCGGGCGCCGAAGTCAGGAGGAGGATCTGAAGCGCTGAAACCGATGCCATCCCTGCCCGATTCTCCGCAGGAGGTCCAGGATCTCGCGGTTCGCTGCCAGATTGCCGAGCTGCTATGGACTGGAAGTCCCGAATTCCAGGCCCGGCCCCAGCAGGCCATCTATTGGTATCTCTCCGCCGCACGCGACGGACACGCCCCGGCCATGCGACGGATCGGCAAGTTCTGGGAAGACGGAATCAATGGCCAACCCGACGCCGACGAGGCGCAACGATGGTATCGCCGGGCCGAGGCGGCGGAGAGGGACGGCAAGGCTTCCGCCCCCTGAGTTGTTCATGATCCCAAGACCCCAACGACAACGATGGACCGCCTTGCTGGTTCTCTTGGTGGCCGGCGCCGGCGCCTGGCTCGGTGTGGAGTGGTGGACCTCCCGCCAGCCGATCCACGCCGACTTCAGCGACGAGGTGGCCACGATCACCGGCGATGTCCCGGAAAAACCCACCGCACCCCCGCAGCGGACCGGGCCGGTCCACCTCGCGATCGGCCCGCTGGGAACCGAATCCGCCCAAACCGACGGCGAAGCGGCGGACCTGCTCACCGCCCTGTTATCCTCGGAGTCCGGCCTGCACACGATCGAGCGCCACGAACTGGTTCGTCTCCTGTCCGAAATTGAACTCGGCGCAGCCGGCGCCGTGAAACCCGCGGATGCGCTGCGCCTCGGAAAACTGGTGAAGGCCGACTGGCTTCTGGTGGGCGCGACCTACCGGGGCAGCACCACCACCAACGCGGTGATCCGACTGGTGGACGCCGGTTCCGGTATCCTGAGAAGCCTCTGTGTGATTCCCGTCCGCCCCGGGGACTCGTCGGACATCGCGAACACATTGGCCGCCTGGATCCGCCAGGAACGGGGCGCCGCCCGTGCCTCGGACCGCGTTCCGGAGTATGTCGCCATTGGAGGGTTTGCGGATGTCGGACTGAGTCCGCGCTTTGCCGACCTCGAACCAAACCTCCGCTCGCATTTGTCCGGGGCGCTCGCGGGCACCCCGTTCATCCAGTTGGAACGCGAGTTGACCGCCTTTCTGCTGGAGGAGGTCCGACTCCAACAGGCTGGACTCGTCGAGGCCGGCGCCGCCCTGCCCCGGATCCAGAGCGCCTTCTGGCTGGTGGACGGCTTCTGGCAGCCGTTGGACAGCGTGGGCGACGACGTGGAACTCCACCTGCGGGTCTCGCGGATTGGCGGCGCCGTGCACCGTCGCCATCTCAAGACCAGGCGGGGTTCCCATCTCGAATCCGCTGCCGCCACCGCCATGCTGGAGTTGATCCGGGCCGCGCCGTCCCCCGAACGGCCCGCCACACGAAAAGGCGAGATCCGCGCTCAACTGG
>JBGAPN010000225.1:0-8297 GCA_044221235.1 Limisphaerales bacterium | reverse complement strand
TGTCACGTAGTCGGAGTTGTTGTGCGGTGTAATTAAACCGTGTCGCACTGAGCGGATATTCGCTCAGGGATGGACTCATTGAGGAGACCGCAGGGAGATCGTTGAGAAGCTGCATTGCGGACTCAACAGCATTGACTCCGTCCTGCCCGAAATACTCCACAAATGTGGAATCGAACCCATACACAACGACTGGGCTTCCCCAGCGGTATTCTTCGGAAAGGTTCATTGGGCCGCCAAGGTCACCCTCCCGAGAAATACTCGTAAATGGACTAGGATTGTTCAGGGTAGCTGTCTGCCACGGCGTGGTGAACAGTCCCCAGAAGCGAAATTGCCTGTATCGCAACGATGCCGTCAGCAGGACCAGCAGGACGAGCCATTTGAAAAAAGTGCGCAGCGGATCAACCCCGGAGAAGGTCAGCTCTGTAATAGGCGTTACTCGGCAGATCTCCGACCGGGAGAATCCGTCGTGTCGGCTGCGAAGACGCGTGCGTTTCCGATATTGTTCCATTCGCCGTTGACGGAGTATTGAACTTGGTAGAACGCGCCAACTCGACTGTTTCAACTCGTCACCACCTGATGGTGGAGGATGACGTCCGTAATACGCACGGAGCGGATTTGGGGTCGGTTCCCGCAAGGAACTCTTCCCGGTCCGTCACTCCATCACCGTCGGAATCCATAGACGGTGAAGGCCATAGGTCAGGATTGAGTCCGAAATAGTGAGCTCTGCCAATCAGCCGAGAGGCCATCCGCATTCTCGTCCTCGCCCCAAGTCGACGCTCCAGAGGCCGCAGAGAGCGGAGATCGCCGTCCGTCTTGGAGCACGTAAGCTAACTGAACGGCGTGCGAAGTCTTGGAGACCGATCACTCTGAGAAGGGGGATGTCGTCGCGTTGAGCGCGGCGGGTGAACCATCCACGTAAATCTCGTAATTCTTGACCGCCAGTCCGGCAAGGTCAGCCCAAGTTACTTGGAGCCAGGACGCGGACAGGGCGAATACGTACGGAGCGGACGGAGCGGCCAGCGGAATCTCAGTCCGGGTGAAACGTTGGGCTGCAAGGTCCAAGCCCTTATTGACTCCCTCAAATGTGCTCCAAACCACGAGGGTTCTGTTAGTCCCGTCCGAAGCGACAGCAGGATAAAGCTGATCTCCATTGACCTTCGAATTCACCACATATTCGGAATCGACATGTTCCCCCTTGGCCGAGAGCCACTGGGCTACGACACCCTGTCCCACGCCGTCGCCTCCCGCGCTTCGATAAACGGCCAAGACGAGGTCACCCGCCGACGCCAATTTGGGAATCCCCTGAAAGCCTGCTTGACGCGTATTGAGAAGACTGGGTGACGTTATGGGTCCGGTTGAGCCATAGACCCTAGAGTAGATATCCCAGACAGCACCCGGTGTGACACTGTCATGCTCCCCCCACGCCACCAGAAACCCATCATTGGGAAGTGAGGTGATTGCCGGCGTTGCGCAAGGACGCTGCGCCGCATTTACCAGAAACTCGTTCCTGATCAGACTGCCATCGGATCCGATATGACGGGCATACACATCGACGCTATTCGCGAACCGTTGGTGTTCTGAGATCCAGCCCACCACAAAGGATCCTCCTGAAAGGGCCGAAACTGTTGCAGTACGTTGGTGGAATTTTGAGAACTGATTTACTTGAAATGCAGTCCCGCTGGGGACACCTCCGGGACTGATTAATCGTCCTTGAACAGCCAGCATATCACCGTCCACTCCCTCAGCCGACCAAACGACTAATGCGGTTCCGTCAGAATTTACCGCAACTGCGGGCTCCGGTGCTCCGTCCCCTTGTCGGAGATGACGGGGCCAGACCCGGCAAATTTTCCGTCTGGCTTAACGATTCGGCCAGCAATCGACTGGAACACTCGTTGCCACTTTGCCAAACGATCAAGGCACCGCCGTCGGGGAGAATACCGACCTGTGCATTCTCCTGATCTCCAGCACCATCTTCATTTACGCGGAACGAACAGAGACCGGTCAATTGACCCGTCAGTCGGCGGGCACTGATCCCAAACCCAAGACCGTCTGTGCTGTTATCCTGCCATACCAGCCAGCCACCCGTGCTTCGGAAGGCCAATGCGGGGAGAATTTGGTCTCCGACGGGTGATCCAGCCGCGAGGTATTGGGTACCTTCGGGACTAAATGGACCGGCTTCAACCCCGGCCAACGCAAGTGTCAACCCGGTGACGACAGCCAGGAAATTACCCGGCGTACGTGACCTCAACATTTCGAACTTTCGGGCGTCCGACATAAGTTTCCATCGCAAACCGTCAGCGAACCGAGGAAAGAAGCGATCAACATTAGAAGGATCGTTCACTTTCGCAAACATTCGGCCCGCAATCTGGTCAATGCTCACTGGTTTGATCGTTACAGCCTCTCAAAGTCGGCCGGTTGACTCATTTCGGGCGGAAACCCGTTTGCTGAGGGACCGTGCTGGGATCGTAAGGCATCGCATTGGGATCATTCACGCGCTTGCCGGACGGATCGAGGATCGTCGGTGTGACGAAAATCAGCAGGTTCTTTTTGACTGTCGCTGACGATTCACTGGTGAAAAGACGGCCGATGACCGGCAGATCACCAATAATGGGAACCTTGTCCTTCTGTTTCCGAGTGTCCTCAGCAATCAGTCCACCCAACACGACTGTCTGGCCATCCCAGACAATCGCCGAGGTCACAACCTGACGGGTGCGAAGGCGAGGCAGTGGCAAGGTGGCCGTCAGCGGAATTCCAACGGTGTTACCTGCAACCGATTGAGCCTGAGGAACGAACGGACCGGGATCATCGTAACCAACGAAGTCGGTGACCACTGGGATCAAGGTCATTTGGATTGAGACATCGTCCGACGAGACGTAGGGGATGACGTTAAGTTCCGGTCCGAACGGAATCGTCTGAGTGTTGTAATTGGCAGTCGGGGCCACGCCACCGCCACCGTTGTTGCCACCGACGTTATTGTTGTTGTTGTTTCCGCCGCTGGCGGTCTGCGCGAGGTTGACACCAGTGACAATCGTGCGGACGTCCGCAGTGACAATCTGCGCCTGACGGCCGCTGAGTGTCGTAACCTTCGGGGCGGCCAAAAGATCGACGCCATCGCGTTGTTCCAAGGCGGCAATCGCCACACGGAACTGGGGATTGGTCAATATTCCTGTGATGGTCGCCACGGTCGGAACGGCCACCGGATTACGGTTCACGTCGGTATAGGTCGTCCGCAGGCCGGAGGTGATGTCACCGTCCGTTCCAGATGGCGGGATGGTTGTATTGACAAAGTTATCAGGAACTCCCGGAACACCGGAAGAAATGGGCACACCGGGGAACGTCCCGTAGGGATTCGCCTTTGATCCGGAGGCAGCCGGACTTCCAAATGAGGGGGCGGAACCTCCGCTGGCGATGACTTTGTCTCCTCCACCCATGGTCCAGTTCCCAAACCACCACTTGAAGCCAAGGGCCTTTGCATCGGCCTGCGTGACTTCTGCAAACTTGGCTTCGATCTCGACTTGGGGAGGTGCGACGTTGAGTGCTTCAATGGCTTTCTCGATAATGTCGAGGTCGGACAATGTCGCGCGGACGAACAGAATACCGGTCCGGTCATTGAAAAACAGTGCCTTCTGGTTGGCATTCGGATCCGCGCCGCCCGCGAGAAGTGCGGGCTGAGGTGCGAAACCACCGCCTCCCTGCTGTCCTGGCAGAGCTGTAATGGGGAAGTCGACACCGCAGGCGGTGAAGAATTGCCGCACCATAATCTGCACATTGGCCATTTGGTTGGTTCGGGTGACAGCCGTGATTCCAGAACCACCCTGGCCGCCAATTCCGCCACCGCCACCGCCACCACCGCCACCGCCACCGCTTTGGGAGACACCGGAGGTTGCCTCTACCCGGGGCACGGTGAAGACGCCTTGACCGCCCTGGCCGCCGCCACCACCACCGCCGCCGCCACCGCCGCCACCGCCGCCACCGCCACCGCCACCGCCGGTGTTGAGATCACCGAAGGGGAACCCAACGACGGCTTCGAGGCCTTGGAGGAAGGTGTTCGGATCAACGCGGAAGGAGCGGGTATAGAGCTGCGGGTTTTCGGGAAGACGCTGGGTGAAAACAATCGCGTAGTCTTCGATAGAGTACTTGAGGGGTCTTTCCGCAACCCGGGCGATCGCGTCGATGGCATCCGCGAGCCGGACATTCCGGAGCCCCGGGGTCAGGCGGATGATTACGCTGTTCAGGTCGACAGGTTCCGCAGGGGCGGCAGGGATGGGAGCGCCTGTATTCGGATCAATCTGCGGAGTGGCTGCCGCAGCGACCACGTCCATTGTCGAATTGATGATGAAATTTAGCCCGCGCTTTTCCGGGTCGCGTGCCCGGGCCTGCTCGTCAAGATACTTGACCACTTCGATGAGGGGAACCCCGTCAAATTTGACCTCGTTCAGGACGATCCGATCCAGCTTGTTCTGAATCAACTGACGGCCGGCGCCCGTGTAGATCAGATTGGTTCGGGCAAACGGATTCGCATTAGGCAGGTGATTCTTCGGCGGAGCCCAAGCCTGTTCCACCTCTAGGAGCATTTCCCGTGTCGTGAATTTCTTTACCTGGGCTGCACGGCCAAATCGGGACTGCTGAATCAATTCAGATAGTAGTTGGCAGTCCGGTTGTCAGGTTGGATTTCCTTGGCCTGGAGAAGCAACTTCTCGGCGTCGTCGAATTTACCCGCTTCATAGAGCAGCTTGCCGTCCTGCGAGAGAGTGGCTGCCTTGATATCCTGCTGCTTCTGGGCGGGAATCTGGGCGAGCGCTTCCTCCGAGGGGAGTTTGCCAACCAAATTGGCCAGCTCCTTGTCGTTCTCCGTCTTAAAACTCTGGGCGGCCTTGTTGTTCGGGTCGACTTTCAAGGCACGGGTGACTTGAATATTGGCCTCCCGATAATCGCCGCGTTTTGATGCCGCCTCGGCGAGCTTGAGGCGCGCATCCGACAGGCCAGTGCGTACCTGGGCACGTTCGGCTTCCGCGGCAGCACCCAACTGCTCGGAGAGCGTCCAGGCATCCTCGTAAAGTTTTGATGCCGCTTGATAATCCTTCGCCGTGGCCGCGGCTTGGCCGGCTTTGATCGTATTCCGCAAGAGGATGAGCTTTTCCTGCCGGCGAACGGATTCCTCTTCGGCAACCTGACTTGGGGACTGGGCCATTGCCGGGGGGACCGCGGCGAGGAGCAGTAACAAGCTAAGGAGACGGGACAGTTTCAACATGGTACGAACGGTTGGAAATCGAGAAGTCGGAGACGCAGGAAAGGATTTCTAATTGGAAGACAACTTAATCGTCGTGCGGGTGCCGTTAGGCGCTGAAACTACAATTTCGTCTTTGGCGATGGCAACAATCTTGTAAGTCGTTCCGGACAGCGTGAGTGACTCATCAGCGCGTTTTCCGGCAAAGTCGCGATTCTCAAAACGGAGGTCCGCGAGGTAACCCATGATCTTTTCGAACGGTTTTCCTTTTTGGAGGACCACGCGGTCACCGCCATCAATGAGATCGATGACAAGCTCACCGGAAGAATCCTTCGGTCCCCGAACTTCCTGGAGCCGGAAGAAATTGTTCTTGGTTCCTTCCGTCAGGGAGAGGGTCACCGGACGTCGGTCGCTGGGCTTTTTGGCGGCCTGCTGCTCAATGCTGAATTGGTACCGATAAGGCTCGCCTATTCCGGTGGGTCCCAAATAGGTGATACTCAGATTGAGTGGGCGCGTATTGACGAGCTTCAACGTCGTCGTGAGATCCCGTTTCGGATCCGGCTTGGGCAGCTTGTCCGTTCCGCGAATCCAGCGGATGGGATTGAAGACATTGTGCTCCCCGGACAACTGCAGCACCACAGTCTTGGAGATTTGGTCCACTGCGGCGATGGAGTTGGTCAGATCCACCGGCTGCACCTGTTTCTTATTGCCACGAACCCGGGTCTGAAGCTGTTCGTCCAGAGTCGCCTGAACCTGCCTGACCGTCTGAGTCAGCCAAAAGGCGGCCGCCGCAACCACCAGGAGGACGACACTCAGTACGATCTTTTCGTAATGCTTCTTCAGGAATTCCATGAGGACCGGAAAGTGGGGTGGAGAATGAACGGAACCGGCCTATTGAACCGTGGTTGCGGGAGGGGCGGGGCGCGGAGGCTTCGGCCCCTCCTTTTCCTTGGGAAGCAGCTTTATCAGTTCGATTCCCAGAGTGACCCGAAGCGGCTTTTCATCGAGAAGGACTGCACCCGGTTGATCCGTGGGTGAAGGGGCGGCCTGCTGGACGGCCTGCGGGGCACCCCGGGGGCCCAAGCCATATCGGCGGGCCAGATCGGCGCTCATCCCGTATGGATTGGAAGGCGCAGCCGGGGTGAGCGGGAGAGCCGAGGTCGATGCCGGGGTTAGTTCCAGATTTCCCCTCTCCACGTTCACCGTCTTAACCACGAAGGCATCCTTTGATTCGACCAATCCGGAGAGAACGGTTGCGAGTTCCGGACTGAATCCCTGGAATACTACCTCGTAAGGATAGGAGACCGAACCGAGGGTGGAGTTGGTTTGAATCTTCTTGGAGAGGAACGCACCACTGGAGGCAGACTCATTGGTTCCGACCGCAGCCCGCTTGATGGAAACGATCGCAGGAACCTTGGCATCGAAAAGAATGCGGCAGAGACTTTTGAGATCCTCCAATTGAATCTCCAGCGGCGCCAGTGTGTTGGGTGGGAGCTGGAGCTGTTTCCGCTGCTCATCGAAGGTGAAGCCATAGGAGGCACTGCTACCCTTGTCCGGCAGTTTGACTCCGGCTCGTTCTGCGTCCCGTGTCAGTTCGGAAATGGCAGTTTCGAGGTGCGACTTGAACGATGCCGTGTCGAGTCCTTCCGGTTTGCTGACCTCCGTGAAATGTTTCCGGGCTTCCTTCACGAACTCGGCCACTCGCGCCTCCTGCTCCTTGGTCAGCTGGATGTTGTTCTGGTCCGGATACACGGGCCGCTGAACCAACCCATCCAATTGCCCGTTCTTCGCCTGCAATTCGGCGTCCACTCCGTCGGCGTCACCCTTTGTTCCCAAGAGGTAAAATACGCCGACGCCGACCAAGACGACGGCAACCGCCAAGGCGATGACAAAACCGAGGTTTTTCTTGACCCACTGCATATCAAAGCTTGATCGGGCGTTTCAATTTGACCTTCAGGGGGAACGAAAACGACGTCGCGTTCTCAGCCACCTGCTCCAAAGTTCCGGAGAGCTGCGTTTCCTTCTCGTCGAAGAGCGGGCAAGCCTTCATGGCCTTCTCCACCGAGTACGCGAGTTCGCCATTGGCTTTCGCGTTCAGATTGACGGCGCGGATGGTCAGATTGATGACCGCAATTTCATTGGTGTTCGCCGGGGCACTCTTCTTTGGCTTCGCTTCGCCGCCTTCGCCGCCGCCACCCTCGCCCCCCTCTCCCGCGGGCCCTCTTGGAATCAGGCCGTAGCGTTTGGCCAGGATGGGATCCATGCGGTAAAAGGAGGAACCCGCACTGGCTGAATCCGATTCCTCCTCTTGTGCCAGGTCTTTCGACGGCTCCGTGGAAAGCAACGTGTCAATCCAAATCCCGACGGGAACACCCATGCGCCCCCGGGATTCCGCCTCAGTGCTCTTGAGGACGCCGGCGAGCTGGCCAATGATTTTTACCCAGGTCAATCGATCCTCGATCCAGTGACCTATCTGACCAGCCTCATCGGCCACCTTTTTCAATTGGGTTTCAGCCGTTTCCAATTGGGTCTTGGTGGCTTCGAGCGGCTGAAGCTGTTGGTCAATCTTGGCCAGGCCATCCCTGCGAACTTCGGCAACCCTGGAGAAGAACCATCCCACCGCGAACACCCCAAGTACCGCGGCATAGGCTGCTGCGATCAGGAACGGCTTCTTGGCATTGAACTGCTGCCGGCTCAGCGAGGCCCGCGGCATCAGGTTCAACTCCACCGGGCATTGAGCCACGTTGCGAAGGCCAAGGCCGATGACTTCGCCAAACTGGGGCGCGACCACCTCAAGTTGCGCGACATCCACCGACGGGTCGATCTGGACGTTTCGGAACGGATTGAAGAACTCAACCGGCAGATTGAGCTTTTCCTCGAAGAATTGGGTGGAATACGGAAGCAGGGATCCGCCACCGCAGATGTACACCCGGACCGGGGCCCCGCCGCCTTGCTGGGTCAGATAGAACTGGATGGTCTGGTTGACCTGAAGATGCAACCGGGTCAGGACATTGCGAGCGACCTTGGAGACGGCCGCCACCTTGGGATTGTCTGGTTCCTCATAGGCCCC
>JBGAPN010000224.1:0-8242 GCA_044221235.1 Limisphaerales bacterium | reverse complement strand
CCACGTCGTGTGCTGCCCGGTCCAGTGGAATGAACCGTTCGGGCTCACCGTGCTGGAAGGGCGGGTGACCCGGCGCGCGGTGATCGGCACCCGGCTCGGCGGACTCCCGGAAATCCTCGAGGGGTATCCCCGCGCCCAACTCATCGCCCCCACCGCGGATCCTGCGGAACGGGTCCAGTCCCTCGCCGCCGCGCTGGCCACCGCATCCGACCTCGCCCGCCAGCCGCTGGACCTCGGTCGCGAATCAGCATTCCTGCATCCGTTTGAGCTTCCCGTGGTCGTCGACCATTACGAGGCCCGGATTCGCAACGCAGTGCAGCACTGGGCGCGAGGGGGTTGATGTCGTTCATCTTTCAACCTTCAACCTTCTCCGGACCGCGACCTTAAGGGCGCTTCGGGCCCACCCGCGCCCGGCACCGCCAGAGGGACTCCACTCACCCCAGTCCTGGATACCCCGATGCGGGATGAATCCCGCGGTCCGCCTCACCCCATTTTCCACCTGCTTACTCTCCCACTCTCCCACCTGCGGCTCCCTTTCCTGCCTATCTGAGTTCCAAATTGGACCCTCTCCGCGCCTGGGTGCCGCCGAGGTTTTGGGGTTGTTCCACGCCACGCCCCAACCTTCCGCCGTCCATCGCTGCGCTCGGAACGGCGGGGCTGGCGCATCGCACCAGCCCTACCCGCCACGCCAACCGTTCGCTCTCCCACGTTCCCACCCACGGCTCCCCTTCCTGCCTACGTTCCAAGTTGGACTCCCTCCGCTCTGCGTTTGCCGCTGAGGTTCAGGATTCTTCCACGCCACGCCCCAACCTTCCGCCGCCGCCCTTCGCTGCGCTCCGGAACGGCGGGGCTGGCGCATCGCACCAGCCCTACCTGCGACGCCCCCACCGCTCACTCTCCCACTTTCCCACCCACGGCTCCCCTTCCTGCCTACCTGAGTTCCAAATTGGACCCTCTCCGCGCCTGGGTGCCGCTGAGGTTTTGGGGTGGTTCCATGCCACGCCCCACCCTTCCGCCGCCCTTCGCTGCGCTCGGAGCGGCGGGGCCGGCTCACCGAGCCAGCCCTACCGGCGCCTTACCCCTTGCCCCTTACCTCTGCTCAGGCGGATTTGCGGAGCACGGCCACGTACGACAGCACCGTGCGATCCCCCACCCGCGAGAACGGCAACGCCGCGTACTGCATCAGCAGAAACAGCGGATAAACCAACAGCGCGAGCCATCGACTCAGCCCGCCCCGGTCATGGAACATGGCCAGATTGCCCGTGAGCAGGGTCACCACGGTCGCTACCACACCGCCCGTCCGCCAGAACCCGATCGGCTCGAATCCCTCCGCTCGGGCCAGGCGTTCCATCGCGTGATGGGTGTAACGGAAGTGGTCGTGCGGCTCCTCGTGGAGGGGAAAGATAAAGGGCCAGGACAGGTAAACATGGCCCCCGGGACGGATCACCCGCGCCAACTCCCGCAGCGCCAACCGCGGTTCCGGATGATGTTCCAATACTTCGAACGCCGCCGCATGGTCATAGCTCGCATCGGCGAACGGGAGGCGCCAGTTCGTGGTGTAATCGTCCGGGAAGGCAAAATCCGGACCGCCCGTGGCGAAATCCTTGTTGATGGAGAAGCCGGAAAAGTCGATCCCGTCGTACCGGGCCACGGCCGGGAACAGATCCCGATGCGGCTTCTGCCCGCAGCCGACATCAATCAACGTACCCCGGGCCGGCGCCGTGCGGACGGCTTCCGCCAAGGCCCGGCGCAACAAGTGCCGGGTCAGAAAAAATGGGGAAACGAGGGCACGGGCGCTCATGGAGTTTCGAAGATGACGCGACCGCCGCGGAAAGGGGAGCAAAAGCGCCCTTACACTTCGTCGAACAGGCCTACCCCCGTACCTCAATGGGTCACCCGACTGCAGCCCGCTTCAGGGGGCGTCCGGACGAACCTCGAACCGGTGTTTCTTTGGCTTGCGGGCCTCGTTGAGCTTCGATTCGTCCGACGCAATTTCGTCGTCCAACCGCTTCAGCTCGGCATTCCGTTGGGGCTCGATGTCGGCGCCCTTGGCCCAATCCGGAAGAGTGTACAACTGGATGCGCCGCCAGCGGTCGAAGTACCGGTCATTCTTGTGGAAGATCAACGCAAGGACTTCGCGGCTCTGACGGGTGATGGGGCCGTCGGCGTTGGAAAGATTGATTCCCTTGGCGAGCTCTTCGGCCGTGGCCTTGAGGGCGGGTTCACCATCGATCAGGACGGCGTACTTCCCCGCGGCGAGGCCGGTCACGCGCAGGGTGTACAGGCTGAGCTCATCCAGGACCGGGGCCAGCTTGAGGGCCGGCTCCGCCCGCGTATCGATCGGCATGGGCAGGGCATCGTCCAACCGGTCGAACACCAACTTGCCGCCGTCGACCGTGACATTCTCGACCCGGCAGCGTTCCGCCGAAACCGATCGGGACTGCGCATCGATGGTCGCCGAGGACACCGGTGCTGTCGCCCCCAATCCCTTGAGAACAATCCACGCCATCAGCGTTTGGCCGGCAGGTCCCGGATGGACGGCGTCCCCGCCCCCGATGAAGGACGAGGCATTCTTGGAACGCTCGGCCATCATCAGGGCCATGAAGGGATTAAACAGGTCGACGAATCCCGCCTTGGCCCCGGTGGCCACCTTCTGGAGGCCTGTTGCAAACTGGCTCAGGGACTGGTTTCGGACGTCCTTGTCGGGGTCCGGCCGCTTTTCCTCAATCGGTTGCGGGGTCAGGAAGGTGACCCGCGCTCCGGCCGCCTCCAGATCCTTGGCGATTTCAGTCTGGCTTCGGCAGTAGGCCCGGAAAATGTCCGGCCGAAACGCCTGATACGAGTGGTCATTCATGCCGAACTTCACGGTCACGAAGGTCGGCTTGAGCGGAAGAACATCGCGGTCCAATCCCTGGCGGACCGCAGTCTGCACCATGGCATCCAGGTCCGCCCCCTCCGCAGCAAACAGGCGTCCTTCGTCGGGATGCGCCCGTTGGCGAAGCCACGAGGTGTCCCCGCCCCACCCCACGTTGCGAAACGTCATGGCCCAGGCGGGATACCGGGTCAGAGCGTAGGCCTCGATGTAGGTGGTGTACAGGCGCTGCTCGGTGATGCTGTCGCCCAGAAACACCACGCGGTCGCCATCGCGAATGGCGAAATCGGCCGCAAGATTGCACCAGGCCACCACGCAACCGAGGGCCACCGTCACGGATCGGGAAAAGGACATGGGGAAAGCCTGCGCCCCGGACGCCGGGCGATTCAAGACTGCGAAACCGCAGCCCGCGTTGATTCTTGCCCACCCAAACCCGGTGGACGCAGACTCCTGACGCTGATGAAACTCCGCTCTTTTTTCCGAGTCTTGTGGATGCTTGCCTTCAGCGCATCCCTTCCGTCGCTTCCGGCACGCCTTGCCGCCGCCGATTCCGAGTCACCCCAGTATTACGAACTGAGGGTCTACACCACGCGGTCGGAATCCCAGCGCCAGCGCATCGACGCCTATTGGCAGAACGCGGCGGTACCGGCTTACAACCGGCAGGGCATTTCCCCGATCGGCGTGTTCACCGAGCTGCAGGAATCCACGAACAGCAAGGTCTACGTCCTGATCCCCTTCGCCAAGCCGGGCGCCTACGCCAAGGTTCCCGCGAAACTGGAGGCCGACCCGGTCTACCAGGCGGCCGCCGCCGACTACCTGAACGTGCCGAAGTCGGACCCCGCCTACGTGCGGTTCGAAAGCTCCCTGCTGGTGGCCTTCGACGGCATGAAGAAGCTGGCGGTGCCCGCCTCCCTGACGGAGAAGAAGCCCTGGATTTTCGAGCTCCGCATTTACGAGAGCCACAGCGAGACCAAGGGAATCAACAAGGTGAAGATGTTCAACAGTGGCGAGATTCCGCTGATGCAGGAAGTCGGGCTGTCGCCGGTCTTCTTCGGCCAGACGGTGGTCGGCCCGCAGATGCCCAATCTCATTTACATGGTGTCCGGGGAGAACACCGAGGAGCACAAGAAGCATTGGAAAGGGTTCTTTGATGCGCCGACCTGGAAAACACTCCTGGCCGATCCGCAGTACAAGGACAACGTCTCCAAGGTCATCAGCATTTTCCTGAAGCGGACTCCCGCCTCGCAGATCTGACCGTCACGCACCAGGAGGTCCGCCTGCCCTTCCGCCGTGGCGGCGGGGATCACTCCGGCGCCGGGACACTTTGACCCGTGCGCCGGGCCTCTGACACCGCTATCCTTCCGGCTCGATCATGAACACCTCGACCGCCCGGTTCCTCTGCAGCGCGCCCAACCTTGCGGCGTGCCCGGACGATGCCGTGCCGGAGTTCGCCTTCGCCGGCCGTTCCAACGTAGGAAAGTCCTCGCTGCTCAACCTGCTGGTCGGCACTCGCGATCTGGCCCGGGTTTCCCCAACCCCGGGCCACACCCGGCAGATCAATCTGTTCGACGTGAATGGGCGGTGGCGGCTCGTGGATCTTCCCGGCTACGGCTACGCGCGGGTGGAACGCGCGGAGCGCGGTCGCTTCGGCGGACTGGTGGCCGAGTACCTGGCGCATCGCAAGAATCTGGAGTGCGTCTTCACCCTGCTGGATGCCTCCCTGCCCGCGCAGGCGAATGACCTCGAGTTCATCGAATGGCTCGTCGACCATCAGGTCCCATTCGTCATCGTCTTTACCAAGATCGACAAGATCACGCCCGCGCGGCTCGAAGAGCACATCGCCGCATTTCGGGAGTGGATGTCCGGCGTCACGGAGTCCCTGCCGGAGATCCTCACCTGCTCCTCTCAGACACTGCAGGGCCGGCATGCCCTGCTGACGCTGATCGAATCGGTCCTGACCCCGGAACAGCGGAAACCCGCGGCCAAATCCGCCCCAAAACGGAATACGCCGTGGTGACGACGACGACCTCCCACCCCGGGAATCGATTCCTCCCGGAGATGCAGCGTTGGTTTTTTGCCGTCCTCCCGGCAGCGTAACCGCCGTGACCGATTCCAAATCAGCCTCCGAAGGGCCGCGCCGCCTGAACGTCGGGTGCGGACTCGACCTGCGGCCCGGCTGGGTCAACCTGGACATGATCGATTACGGGGGCAACACGCTGACCGACCTGAATCGATACCCCTGGCCTTTCCCGGAGTCGCATTTCGACGAAGTGCTCTGCAGTCACGTGCTGGAGCACCTGGCCAACTTCAACGCGGCCATCACCGAGATCTGGCGGGTCTCCAAACCCGGGGCGTTGCTGGTGGTGCGGGTACCCTTTTTCCTCAGCACAAAATACTACTCCGAACCCGACCACCGCATCCCGTTCGGGATCCGCTCCTTCGACAACTACGAGGACGTCAGCGGTCGAACCTTGAAGTTCTATGAGCAGTGGAAACTGGGACACCGCACCAATTACAACTCACCGGCGCGGTTCCGGGTGGAGGAGAAGAAGTTTCATTTCTCCAACTTCGCCGCACTCCGATGGCTGAATCCGCTGATCAACGTGGAGCCTGTCATTTACGAACGGTTTTTCGCCACCTGGTTGACGCCGGAGGAGGTCTGGTTCCGGCTCCGGGTGGTGAAGCCCGCCGCCGGCGAACCGCGCTGAACGAACGCGCCGCATGATCCTCCACCGTCTCCTCTGGCGATTTGCGCGCCACCGTGACGATGCCGAGTTCTACCGGCTCCAGGCCGTGGATGCGATCCGCTGGATCCAATCCCGCGGACTTCGACTGGGACCTGGAGTCACGGCCCTCGATCTGGGCTGCGGGCATGGGGTCTTCGGACGTGAACTGGCCCGACTCGGGGTACAGGTCACCTATGCCGACGAACAGAACTTCCTGATGCCCGAGCTGGCGGGAGCCCCTTTTCACCAGATCAATCTGGACCGCGAGGCCCTCGAACCACTCGGCCGGTATGACCTGGTGGTGTGTTCCAACGTCCTGGAACATCTGGCCCAGCCGGAGCGGTTTCTTGCCAACGCCCATTCCATCCTGACGCCCGCGGGGCATCTGTACCTCAGTTGGACCAACTGGCTGTCGCCCTGGGGAGGGCACGAGTTTTCGCCGCTGCACTATCTCGGTCCGGGGTTGGGGACCGCCCTGTACGACCGGCTCAGCCGGCGGCCACGGTTTCACAAGCCTCACGTTAATCTGTTCCCCACCTACATCGGCCAGGTGATGCACTTCATAGAGCTGGAAAGCCGGCTCACGGTGGTCGCCCGGGCGCCCCGCTATTACACCGAGTTTCCGTTCATTCTCTCCCTTCCCGGAGTCCGGGAGGTTCTCACCTGGAATTGCGCCCTCCTGCTCCGACCCAAACCGGGGGGCTGAACCCCTTCCAGCCGTTGAATTCGGGGCAAAAATCCCTCTTCCATTCGGGCTTGGCCCCGGGACGCCCGTCCGTACCCTCCCCCCATGGCGAAGATCGTTCTGGTCGATGACGAATTGACCATGGTGCAGATGGTGGCCGAGGTCCTCCGCGCCGACGGGCACGAGGTGTTCCCGTTCACCAACTACGCCGGTGTCGTCGAGGCGCTCGCCACCCAGCACCCCGATCTGGTCGTCACCGATCTGTACCTCGACAAGACCCGCCCCGGCGGCCATGAGATCCTTAAGAAGGCCCGGGCCCTGTCACCGCCGCCTGCGGTCATCGTCATCAGCGGTCTCGGCACGGTCGAGGATGCCGTCAAGGCGATGAAGTTTGGCGCCTTCGATTTCCTGCGAAAGCCGTTCAATCTCGACGAACTGAAGCTCTGCGTCCGCCGCGCGCTCAACTACACCGAGGCGGTTGCCGAAAACACCCAGCTGCGCAAGGAACTGCGCCGCCAGTACCGGTTCAGCCAGATTATCGGCGCCAACGCGTCGATGCAGGAGGTCTTCCGGATGGTGGAACGGGTGGCGGATACCGACACCACGGTCCTGATCCTGGGCGAAAGCGGCACCGGCAAGGAACTGGTCGCCCGGGCCCTGCACTACAACTCGCGTCGCGCGACCGCCCCGTTTGTTCCGCTCAATTGCTCCGCGCTGCCCGAAAACCTGCTCGAATCGGAGCTGTTCGGCCACCGCAAGGGCGCCTTCACCGGAGCCATCGCCGACAAGGACGGCCTCTTCCACGAGGCCAATGGCGGCACCATTTTTCTCGACGAAATTGGCACCATGCCCGCCCAGCTCCAAAGCCGCCTGCTGCGGGTCCTGCAGGAGAAGGAGGTCCGCCGCGTCGGAGACAATTCCCCCACACAGGTCGACGTGCGGGTCATTGCCGCCACCAACGAGAAACTCGAGGACCTGATGAAGTCCGGGCGGTTCCGGGAGGATCTCTATTACCGGCTGAATGTGGTCAACATCCAGCTCCCGGCCCTGCGGGAGCGGAATGACGACATCCCCATGCTGGTGGCGCATTTTCTCAAGGACAAGGTCCACCTCCGCAGCGGCAAGACTTTCCGGGTCACTCAGCGTGCACTGGATGCCCTCGTGGCCCATCCGTGGCCCGGCAACGTCCGGGAGCTGGCCAACGCCATTGAACGGGCCACGGTCCTCGCGGACACGTCGCTCATCCGGGTCCGTGACCTGCCTCCGGTGGTGCAGAAACATGCGCCAGCCGATGACGGCCAGGAAGAGGAGCTGGCCGCCACCACCGCCGCTCCGGTGGGTGCCGCCATCAGCCCCGACGCTCCGCCCGGTTCGGGTTCGACGGGACTTTCACCCGCCGGCACTCCCATCCGACTCGACGATGCCCCGGTCACGTCGGGAACCATCGTGCCGCTCAAAAAGTTCATCCGGGATCATGAGGTCAACTACCTGAGGCAGGTCCTCAACCGAACCAATGGCGACAAGGAGGAGGCGGCACGCCTGCTCGACGTCAGCCTCGCGACCCTTTACCGCAAGCTGGCTGAGGAAGGCGAATAGGTCCGACTTTCCCCGCCACCGGTTCCGCGTCCCTGGCGCGGTCCCCCATCCCACCGTCCTTCCATTCCATGAGTTCGACGTCTCCGTCCTCCAATTCCCGCGTCCTGCCCGCCGTCGCCGAGACCGGCACGGCCGTCCGCCGCCATTTCGCTTCCGACAATTACGCCGGCATCGCCCCCGAGGCCTGGGCCGCCCTCGAGGATGCCAATCGCGGCCACGCCTCGGCCTATGGCAACGACCCCTGGACCCAGCGCGCCGCCGACCTCATCCGCGACCTCTTTGAAACGCCGTGCGAGGTCTTCTTCGTGTTCAACGGAACGGCCGCCAATTCACTGTCCCTCGCCCACTGCTGCCAGAGTTACC
>JBGAPN010000223.1:0-8117 GCA_044221235.1 Limisphaerales bacterium | reverse complement strand
GCTCCGCGACGGCGGGGCCGGATGAGGGCTGCCACCGCAGGATCCGCAGGGGATCCGGACAGGCGCTCAGTGATACTCCTGGATCGTGCGCACGGTGTATCCGCGCTTCTGCAGGGCGGAGATGCCCATGGCCGCGGCCCGGGCGCCGCTGAGCGTGGTCATGATCGGGGTTCCGGTCATGACGGCGGTGGTCCGGATCTTCACTTCATCCGCCCGCGGCGTGGCTCCGCTTGGAGTGTTGATGACCAGCTGGATCTCCTTGTTTTTGAGAAGATCCACAGCGTTGGGACGGGCACCTTCGTTCAGCTTGAAAATGCGCTGAACCTTGAGCCCGGCGCGCTCCAGGACGGTTGCCGTCCCGCCGGTGGCGACCAGCTCGAAGCCAAGCTCGGCGAATTGGCGGGCCACGTCTGTCGCCCCAGCCTTGTGAGGGTCGCCGACACTGATGAACACTTTGCCGGACAATGGCAGCGGTGAATTGGCCGCCATCTGCGCCTTGGCGTAGGCGATGCCCAGGTCTTCATCGAGGCCCATGACCTCGCCGGTCGAACGCATCTCGGGCGACAGGATGATGTCCTGTCCCAGAAACTTGTTGAACGGGAACACGGACTCCTTGACCGCCCAGTAGGTCGGCCAGATTTCCTGGGTGAATCCCAGCTCCTTGAGGGTCTTTCCCGCCATGACCATGGCGGCGAGTTTGGCCAGCGGCACGCCGATGGCCTTGGACACAAAGGGAACCGTCCGCGAGGCCCGCGGGTTCACCTCGAGGACATACACCACGTCGTCCTTGACCGCGTACTGGACGTTCATCAGGCCGACCACGCGGAGCTCACGCGCCATCGCGTGGGTGTATTCGCGGATGGTCTGGATGACCTTCTGGGAAAGGGTGTGCGGCGGCAGCACCATCGCGGCGTCACCCGAGTGCACCCCGGCAAATTCGATGTGCTCCAGCATTCCGCCGAGCACGATGGTGCCGTCCTCGGGATTCTCGAAGCGTCCCACGTCGGCAATGCAGTCGACGTCGACCTCGGTTGCGTCCTCAAGGAATTTGTCCACCAGCACGGGACGTTCCGGGGAGGCCTCCACGGCGAACTTCATGTAATGGGTCAGTTCGGCGTCGGAATAGACGATCTGCATGGCCCGTCCGCCGAGAACAAACGACGGTCGAACCAGGACCGGGTACTTGAGCGTGTGGGCGGCGGCGAGGGCCTCCTCCACAGTGACGGCGATGCCGTTGGGCGGCTGGGGAATGTCCAGCCGGCGGAGCATGGTGGCGAAAAGCTTTCGGTCCTCCGCGACTTCAATGCTCTGGGGCGAGGTTCCAATGATGTTGACCCCGTTTTTCTGCAGGCCCAGGGCCAGGTTGAGCGGCGTCTGTCCGCCGAACTGGGCGATGGCACCCCAGCATTTTTCCCGGCGATAGATGTGAAGTACGTCCTCCAGCGTGAGCGGCTCGAAGAAGAGCTTGTCCGACGTGTCATAGTCGGTGGAGACGGTTTCCGGGTTGGAGTTGACCATCAGGGTCTCGAAGCCGTCCTCCTTGAGCGCGAAGGCCGCGTGGACGCAGCAGTAATCGAATTCGATGCCCTGTCCGATGCGGTTCGGGCCGCCTCCGAGGATCATGACCTTGCGTTTCTTGCTGGGGACCACCTCGTCGTCATTGCGGTCGTAGGTCGAGTAATAGTACGGCGTGTAGGCCTCGAACTCGGCGGCGCATGTGTCCACCAGCCGGTAGCTGGGCACCAAACCCAGCGCCTCGCGCTCCGCGCGGACCGCATCCTCGGTTCGGCCGGTGAGGTGCGCGATCTGGCGGTCGGAGAAACCCAGGGACTTGGCCTGGGCAAGCAGGTCAGCGTTCATTCAGATTCAAGAATAGCCCGTGGAGGAAGCCAGATGTCGGCGGGGTAGGCTAGGGGGAATTTGGTCGCCCGGAGCCGCCGACGCGAGGGCCGCCGCCTGCGGAGAAACGCGGGAACGTCCTGACGTCAGTGGCTTCCCGCGATGCGCGGTGGGGTGGGCTGGCACGCAGGCGGATTTAGATGGGGCCGCAGGCACTGCAGCCCTACCAGGAGATAGAGGTAGGGTCCGGCCGCGCTATTGAGGCGGCGGTCGGAGCACGGTGAGCCAAAGTTGGGACAGCGTCTCGCGAACCAGGCGTCGGTAGCCCTGCGGCACCCCGTTGTTTTCCCCGACACTCACCAGCGAATGCGGCACCGACCGTTCGCGGCCCGATTCCTTCTCCACCAGTCGGAGCTGAATGGGGCCGCCAAACGGAGGCGCGTTGGTGGATGCCACTAATTGCAACGATGCTTCCCCGACCTTGTCGGAGATTTCCACGGGTTCGGCCCGGACTCCGTCGGGCAGCCCGGTGGCGGACAACGTCAGGGGCACGGCATATCCGTTCTGGCGCGACAGGGTCACTTTGATCTCGTTGGTCTTTCCAGGCGCCAGTGTGAAGGCCGAGTCGGCCACAGTCGCGCGAAGGAAAGGGACCGCGGGACGAATGTGGAACCGGTAGCGCTGGTCGTTTCCCCCACGACGAAGCCGGTTGCCGACCACCGCGGTATAGATGCCATCCGCCGGTGCACTCCAGTCCAGCCGCGGGTCGGGCCCCTGGGCATCGTCGTTTTGGGCCAGTTCCTTGCCGGCGGAATCTTCGATGCGAAGCCAGGCATCCAGCGGGAAGCCCAATGCCGCTGCCTGAACCTCCAGGACGAGGGCCTGTCCCTGGGTGGCGCGGAAGGTGAACCGGTCTTCGTCTCCGGCGGCGTTCAGGTCGCCGGTGATGGCAGACGGGACTTCAATCGACTGGGCCGTTTCCCGGGTGGAGTTGGGTTCGGTCTCCGTCCATTCCGGTCCGTTTCCGACGGCGAGAGTGAGCGTTCGCCCGGTTCCCGGAGGAAGGAACTCGACGGTGTCCACCTCCGGCCCGAGCGCCGTGCCATCGAAGGAAACGACCGTGTTGGTCCCGTCGGGCAGGTTCCAGCCGAACACGCGGAGGGACGTCGCCGTTCCCCGGCGCACTCCCAGGGGAAGCGCGTAGGCCGCCACGGGACCGCCCCTCAGGTGAAGCCGGTAGACGCAACGCGCATTCCCGGTGAACCGGATGTCGGAGTCGGCCGGGTAATTGAAGCCGAGGGTTTGAACCACGTAGTCGCCATCCGCGGGGGCCGTCCAGGCGAGGAACGGGTCCAGGGAACGGACCTCGTCATGGTTCCACGCCACCTGGAGTCCCTTGGAGTCCAGGATTCGCAGGACCGGATCCAAGGGCGACATGAGGGTGTACCCCTCGAGCCACGCCACCAGCGTCTGTCCGGCGCGCAATGGCACCGCGAACGAGTCGACATCACCGCCCTTCTCGAACCGTCCGTTCACGGTGGCCGGAAGGGACTCGATGCGCTGGGGGGATTTCCACTGGTCGTTGGGCTCGACCTCGGCCGTCTGGGAATCCGGGGTGATGATCAGGAACCGCGGCGCGCTGACCCCGTCGTCATTGAAGGCGCGAATGAACCGGGGACCGGATGGCGCTTCAGGTGTGACGATCACCGTCACCTGGCCGGAGTTGGTCGTGGCCTCGAGCGCCACCCCGGAACCGTCGATCCAGAATCGGGGCGGCCAGGGATCCCACTTTCCCACCAGGGTGACGGCGTTGGTCGTTCCGGGTCGAACGGCGGCGGGAAACACATGGTCCATCACCGGGGACGCTGCCATGGCCGGCAGTGCCGCCGCCCATCCCGCGAACCAACCGAACCGGCACACCCGTGCGTTCAGGCGAACAGCTCCTTGATGCGACGCCCGTTGTTCACGAGCTGGACGGGGCGACCGGTGTTGGTGTGAAGCATCTGGGCCGGGTCGATGCCCATCTTGGTGTAAATGGAGGCCGCGAAATCCTCCGGTCGGTAGACGTTCTCTGACGCCGCGTACCCCTTGGCGTCCGTCGCGCCCACGATCGCCCCGCGGGGACATCCGGCGCCGGCCATCAGCACCGACATCGCATGCGGCCAGTGATCCCGTCCGGCGTCCTTGTTCACCTTCGGCGTTCGCCCGAACTCGCCCAGCAGCACCACCAGGGTGGAGTCGAGCAAACCACGTTCATCGAGGTCCCGGATCAGCGCGGCCACACCGCGGTCCATGTTTTTCACGTGGTCGCCCTTGTAGGCGTCGAAGAGCTTGGTGTGATGGTCCCAACCCCCATAATTGACCGTCACCCACGAAACCCCGACCTCAACCAGGCGCCGGGCCATCAGCAGGCGCTGGGCGAAATCGTTCCGACCGTAAGCCTCGCGAACCTTGTCGGATTCCCGGGCGATGTCGAAGGCGGCCTGGGCCTTGTCGGAAAGCACCAGGTTGACGCCCTGCTGGAAATACTGGTCGAACGTCACCGCCGGATCCTCGGTGAGCCGGTCTGTGTACCGCTTGAACTGGTCGAGCGAGGCCCTGAGTTCACGCCGGTTGGCGGCACGGCCCTCGCTGATGTCGGACGGCAGCACCACGTCGCGGACCTTGTATCCGCTGGCATTGGGCGAACCGTCGATCACAAACGGGGCATGCTGGCCTCCGAGAAAGTTGGGTCCGCCGCTTCGGGTCACGGACGGCATCGACACATAGGGCGGCAGTCCCTCGCGTTGGCCGCGCGACCACGACACCACCGAGCCAAACGAGGGATGAAAGGTGACGAACGCCCCGCAGGCCACGGGCACTGGCGTCGGACTGCCAGTCATCAGGTAATGGTTGCCCCCGCCGTGGTTGGGATCCTTGTGGCAGATGGAGCGGATGACGGTGAAGCGGTCGGCTGTCTTTGCGAGCTCGGGGACCGCCTCGCAGAAGTGAACGCCAGTGACGGCCGTCGGGATGGTCTTGAAGTCACCCCGGATCTCCGCCGGCGCGTCCGGCTTGGGATCGAAGGTCTCGTAATGGGATGGCCCGCCATCGAGCCAGATGAGGATGCAATTGACCGGGCGTCCTGCGGCGGGCGCGGGCGCGGACGACGCCGGGGCCGCCGCGGAGGCCGCCTGGAGTCGGAGCACGTCGGCAAACCCCAGGCCGAGAGCGCCGCCGAGACCCAACTGGAGGAAGTCCCGCCGGCGGATTCCGGCGCAGTTATGCGTGGCTCCGCTCATGATGCATCAAACCTAGCGCGGCTGACGCCGAAAGGGAACGCCGCATTCAGGAGATGTCCATTCAACATTCAACCTTCATCCTTCAACCTCCCCTCACGAACTGGCGCTGGTGTAGTGACGGAGGGAAGTGCGCCAGAACAGTTCACTGGCGAGGAAGCAGCCCAGGCCCACCGCAACCAGGATGATCCACTCGCGCGGCTCCGAGAGTTTCTGGATCAGGACCTTGGAAGGGACATTGGCCACCAGGAGCATGGGCAGCACGAACGTGAAGACGGCCTTGAAGATTCCCGGGGGGAACACGGATTCGGGAAGCCGGGCGATGTTGAACAGGTTGTAGTAGCCGAAGACAATGCCCTGGGCGCGCACGGTCCAGAAGGCAATGGTCGCCAGCAGGAACATCAGGGAGTAGTGCACCGTGAGGGCCGCACCGCTGAGGAGCACGAATCCGGCGAGCTGACCGGCCGTCGGATGGAGCCCGAGTTTTCGGCCGGCATAGACCATGACAGCGAGCGCCATGGCGGCGTTGATGTAGGAACCGAGGTCCACCTTGCGCACCGAGATCAGGAACCGCGTGTTCACCGGCAGGAGCAGCATGAAGTCCAGTCGGCCGGTGCGGATGTGCTCGGACAGTTCCGTGAGGTTGACCAGGAACAGCGCGGTGAAGATCTGCTGGATGAGATTGGCGCACCCCACCAGGAGGATGACTTCCCAGCGGCTCCATCCGCCGATGTCCTCGGTGTGGGAATAGAGCACCGACATGAAGGCCAGCTGCAGCGCGAACCAGAGGAGCTCGACCACAATCCAGAGCACGAAGTTCAGCTTGAACTGCAGCTCCCGCGTCACGCTGTTTCGCCACAGCGCCGCATAGAGCAAGGCATGCCGTCGAAGGGTGGAGAGCAGGTTCATGCGATGGTCAGGGATTCCCGGTCCGTCTCAGCCCCCCACCGCGGAATACCGGCGGATGCCCCGGGCCCAGACCCAGCGCGCCAGCCCGTATCCGGCAGCCACCCAGCCGACCTGGAGCAGCAGTCCCCGAAGCAACTCGGCGTCGGACAACCGTCCCAGGTAGACCGAAGCGGGAAAGTAGCAGAGATACGGATAGGGGGTGAGTTCCAAGGTCCGCGCCAGCGCCGGAGGTAGGATGTCGAGCGGGAACAGGTGACCGCTGGCGATATACTCAAAGGCAAACTGGATGAAGACAAAGGTGCTGATGTCGAGCACCCAGAACGACAGCAACGCCACGGTGTAGGCGATGAAGAACTGCAGCAAACCGGCCAGCACCAGGGACAGGAGGAACAGGGCGAGGGTACCCGGACCGGCAGGTGCGACCAGGTATTCGCGCAGGTGCAGGGCGAATAGGGCCACCGGGACGACGGCGACCGTGGTATAGATGGTGCGGCCGGACAGGTAGAGGCTGAGCCGGTAAGTCAGGTAATCCACCGGCTTGAGCAGCAGCTGGCTGATCAGGCCGTCCTTGATGTCGCTGGCGATCTGCCAGTCGTCCTCCGCCACGGCCGTGAGCGCGTCGATGAAGGTGACCAGCAGATAATAGCTGACCATCGCCTTCAGGGTGTATTCCCCCACCTGGGCTTCGGCGCCCTTCCCGGCATAGATGGCGCGCCAGACGAACAGGGTGCCCGCCAGCGGAATCAGGCCGAAGACCGCGCGAAACAGAAAGTTCACACGGTACACCAGTGTGTTCTGGATGCCGACCTTGAAGACGTGGAGGTATTTTTCCATGCCGTCCGCCGAGAATGGCGTTTCACCCCGGGCGTTCAACACCCGGGACGTTTTGCAGCCTCACCATTGGTGGGCCGACGTGGCGGCCCGGTCGAGATGTGTGTAGCCGCCATCCACGTAGAGGAATTGTCCGGTCATATGACTGGACCGGGAGGAGGCCAGCCAGACGATGGCATCGGCCACTTCCTCCGGCCGGGTCAGCCGTGTGCCCAGCGGGACGAGCGAGGCGACCTTCGCGCGGGCGAGGGCGGGGTCGGGCTGGGCGTTGAACCACCGCTGGTACTGGTCGGAATCACATTCGGCAGGGACCACGCAATTGACCCGCACGCCCTCCTTCCCCAGCGCAATCGCCCATTCCCGGGTGAGGGCATTGATGGCGCCCTTCGCGGCGGCGTACCCGGAGGTCCGGCCTTGTCCGGTGGAGGCCACCTTGGAACTGACATTCACCACCGCTCCCTTGCGCGTGATGAGATGCGGCCGGGCAAAATGAGTGAGCGTGTAGGCGGGAAGCAGATTGCGCTCGAGCGATTTCACAAACTCCGCCGGGGACGCTTCGAGTCCGACGCTGTCATTGACCCCCGCGTTGTTGACCAGGATATCGAGACGTCCGAACCGCGAGAGAGCCTCGGTGACGGCGCGTTCGCAGACGGCGTCGTCGGTCAGGTCTCCCACCACCGATTGGACGCCGGGCAGCGCGGCGGCAAGGGCGCCGGAAGCGGCGGCGTCACGATCCACCAGGACCACACGGGCCCCTTCGGCGGCGAAGGCGCGCACGGTGGACGCTCCAATGCCGCGGGCACCGCCCGACACCAGGGCCACGTGATCCTTCAAGTCGAGATTCATGGAAGCGGAGGATTCCGCGAACCGCTGGCGCTGGGAAGACGCAAGGCGGTGGAAGTGGCGCCGACGCCTACCGCTGGGCGGTCTGTTCCGGAAAATCCCGGGTGTAGCGAGCCAACAGGGCGGGGACGTCATTGGGAACGATGTAAATCCGGCCGCGGATCTCGCGGCTCTCCCCGGGCTGGAGTCCCCCCAGCCGGAAATCGGAATGGAGGCAGCGAATCACTCCCTGGAACAGTTCCTGGTAGGGTTCCCAGGCGGTGGCGAAGATCCAGCGGTCGTCCGCACTGAACGCGCCAATCAGCCCGTTGCTGGGCACCAGCGGGCTGAGCGGTCTGGGATTCACATCGGTCCGCGGCACATGCTTGGGACACCACGTCTGGCCGGGGATGTAGCGCGCCTGCTGGGTCCAGGGTT
>JBGAPN010000222.1:0-8155 GCA_044221235.1 Limisphaerales bacterium | reverse complement strand
TACGCCACCCTCCAAAACCCCAGCAAATCCACCCCCCTCATTCTTTTCCTCCCTCCAGTAGCGGAAGTCGGGCTGGATTGGACCATTGGTCCGCGCCGTGGGGATCAAAATGCCGTACCGTGGAGACGGGAACCAGGCCTGGGAGGCCGGGGCAGAAACATCCGGCGTACTGCGGCTGCGGTTCGGATTGGAATACGGTCCCAGATTCTGCTGGGCCGTCGCCGGGTCGCGCGGGCTGATGCCGAAGTCGAGGGCGCCATTGGCATAACGATTGATTGAGAACGGAATCGGCCCCTGCTGACCGTCGACGCTGAGCAGGATGTCCCGGGAAATCGTCCCGAATCCGCCCGTGTTCCACACGATGGGACCACTCTCGGTCAGATCGGCGCTGAAGCCGACCCCATCCGCCGGAATCGAGACGCTCCAATTGACGGCCGTGACCGTGGTGTTGGGGAACGGTCCCGGCGCATGGTCACCGGCCGGTTCGCCATTCACCGTGGACGCCGGCGGCAAGGGGGTGTTGTGGTAATCCTTGAACGTGGACCGAACGCGATGGCTTTCGTCCTCACCGGCATCGACGTGAGCCACCGCGGCCAAGCCGACATACACGGTTTCGGGAAACTGCGCCGGATCCACGCTGTACTCGGCCAGGACCGACCACTGGACGCCGTTCACGCTGTAGAGCGTCTGAAACAGGTTTTGCTCCCGCTTCACCCGCACCCAGACCGGATACAGGTCCGCCCCGCCGGTCGGCCGATAGGTGCCGTCCCAGGGACCATCACCATACTTTTGGTATTCCGACGCGTTCGGCGGCGGATCATCCGTTCCTCCGTCCTGAGTCGGGCGGAAAATCGTTTCAACATAGTTGGCTCCGGTGGGCGGTGTGCCGCTGACCTGGATGTCCGGGCTTCCCGGCGTCAAGTTGGCTCGCACATGGAGCGATGCCTTGGCGGACTGCTGGGCACCGGTCGGATCATCGGCATCGACGCTGATCAACTGGACCTGCACGTCGAAATCTCCGGTTCGCGATTCGTAGAAATAGGTGAACGAATCCTCCGAATTATAGGTGTCACCGCCACCGGCAGTGATCGTGATCGAGCCGTCTACGTTGGTAACGACCGTGGACGGAATCGTGTTGTTGATGTTCGTCAACGTGAAGGCTGCCATCCGCAGGGGTGCAGCCAATGCAAGGCCAAGGAGCACCTTTGCCAGGGCGGCCACCAGGCGGCCCGAGGTAAAGTTCGATTTCATGACAATGGAGTCTCCCGAGTTGCCGGGAGACGAGATCATTGGCAGGTGTGAACGTGACCAGCAAATCTCATTGGTGTAACAAGTTGCAAAACTTGCTCCCACAGGAGTTCGCGCACGCCAGTCAAGATTTTTCGTACCGCTTCACGGAGACCCCGTCCGCCCGATAGAGGTCTTCACCATCCGATTCGATATCCCACTCTTGGGACGTCGAATTCCCAATAATGGGCGGACACCGCCGAGCGCGGGACGATGCACAGTCGAATTGCCGTTGTTTTGGCCGCATGGATTCGGCCGACAAGGTGGCATGTCCCCTGCACCGTCCGGTCCAAATCACGACATGCCCGATTTCCGATTTGCCTTCCGCCAGTTGTCGAAGAGCCCCGGCTTCACCGCGGTGGCCATTCTGACGCTGGCCCTGGGCATCAGCGCCACAACCGCACTCTTCAGCGTGGTCTACGGCGTGATCATCAGTCCGTATCCCTACGCCCACCCCGAGACGATCTGGGCTCCAGGCCTGCGCACCGAACACGATGAACAAATCCTGCGCCCCTACCGGCGTGATGAGTTTGATGCCATGGCTGGCCTGTCCGCCTTTTCGGAGGTCATGGGCACCAGTCCCGGACGGATGCTCCTGACCGGCGAATATGCTCCGGAAGAGGTTACCGTGCCACGCCTGACGGCCGGTGCGTTTCAGTTTCTCGGGGTCGCCCCCATCCTCGGCCGGACTTTTGGTCCCGGCGATTTCCCATCCAACGGCCAGCCTGAACCGGTCGCAGTCCTCAGCTATCAGCTTTGGCAGCGTCTTTTGGCCGGGAGTCCCCAGGCGCTGGGCCGGACCCTGCGGCTCGACGACCAGATTTACACCATCATCGGAGTCATGCCGCCGCGGTTCGGCTGGTGGACCAGTGACGGACTTTGGCTTCCGCGGTCATCCGCACCCGGGGATTTGGGAGGAATATTTCCCATCGCACGGCTGAAACCCGGAATATCCCTGGAATCCGCGCGTGAGCAGCTCGACGGGTTGCAACAAGAGCTGGGCCGGATCAATCCCAGTGGGTTTCCCAAGTCCGCGTTCAAGACGACCCTGACCAACTACCTCGACATCACCGCTGCCAGCGGCGAGATGCAGCGCACACTGACCCTGCTGTTTGCGGTCGCCGGATTCCTCCTGCTCATTGCCTGCTCGAACATCGCCAACCTCCAGCTGGCCCGCGGCAGCTTTCGCACCCGTGAAATGGCCATCCGGCTGTCCCTTGGGGCGCCGCGGGGACGTTTGATCCGGCAGCTGCTCGCGGAGAGCGTTCTTCTTTCCGGACTCGGCGGATTCCTCGGCCTGGTTCTGGCCGTGGCCATCACGCGACTGATGGTGCTGCTGATGCCCTCCTTCTACGTCCCCAACGAGGCCCGCATCACCGTCAATGGATGGGTGCTGCTCTTCTGCCTGGCCGTCTCAGTGGCCACTGGGATTGTCTTCGGCCTGGTCCCTGCATTGCAGTCCACCCGCCCGAACCTGACCGATGCCCTGAAGAGCGGCGGGAAGGGTTCGGTATCGGACCCAGGAAGGCGCTTTCGTTCCGGTCTGGTTGTGACCGAGGTGGCGTTGTCGGTGGTGCTGCTGGTGGGCGCTGGCCTGACGGTCCGAAGTTTTCTGGCCCTCCAACGCGTGGACCTGGGATTCCAACCGGAGCAGGTTGTCGCCGTGGATGTCACGTTGCCGCCGGCCCGCTACGCCACCTACACGTCGCGAGCCCGCCTCGCGGAGGAATTAATCGACCGGGTACAGCATCTGCCCGACGTCGAGGCGGTCAGTTTCGGCAACGGAGGAGTCCCCTTCGGCGGGCCGACGTCGCCCTATTCCATCCATGGCCAGGCTGGTGCTGAATCGCAACCGCTCACCCTCAACCTGGTCGGTTCCGGCCATCTCAAGGCCATGGGCATCGCGCTCCGGCGTGGACGAATGCTGGAGCCGGATGATGTTCGTCGCGGCGACCCGGTGGTCGTGATCAATGAAGCAGCAGCCAAATTGTGGCCGGCGGGAGAGGACCCGATTGGAACACAGTTCCAGGTGGACCTCTTCGGGAAGGCGGGCGGTTCGTTGCTGCTCCCGCCCAATGCCTCCTCCAACGTCACGGTGGTTGGAATCTGTGCCGACACCCGCAACAACGGCCTGGCGTCGACGACCCTTCCGACTGTCTACGCCCCCTACTCACTGGTGGCTCCGCTCGGGCGAACCCTGGCCATCCGGACCCGCGGCAATCCGTCCACCATCCTTGATGCCGTCCGTGCGGAACTGCGGGCGATTGATCCGCTCTTGCCAATCCGAAACACCCGGACGCTGGAGCAGGCACTGGTGGACCAGACCGTCCAACCACGCTTCACGATGACCCTCTTCAGCCTGTTTGCCGCAGTGGGCCTGGCCCTGGCAGCGGCCGGACTCTTCAGCGTTCTCTCCTATCTGGTCACTCGCCGGACCCGTGAGATCGGAGTCCGCATGGCCCTGGGCGCCCAGCGGTCTGACGTCCTGAAACTGGCACTCAAGGACGGAGGACGGCTTGCCGGACTGGGCCTGGCCATTGGCGTGGTGGTTGGTTTGGGAGCCGCCCGTTACCTGGGAAGCCAAATCGACCTGTATCAGGTCAGCCCAACCGATCCGGTATCCTTCATCGGCGTGGTCCTGTCTCTCGGTTTCGTGGCCTTCCTTGCCTCCTGGTTTCCGGCCCGTCGTGCCGCCTCGGTCAACCCGGTCGAAGCCCTGCGAAGCGAATGAATCCAACCCCGACGTCCCCTTCACTTTTTGGCCCCCGCAAACTCCCCGGGACGGACTTGCTCTGGTCTCGTCTGGAGCTGGCCATGGCGTTGCTGGTGCCCTGGATGTCGGTGATTCGTCCGGTCCAGGCCGCCGATCCACCACAGGTTGTCCAGCTCTGGCCCGGCCCGGTCCCCGATGAATCGGGCGATATCGGGCCGGAGAGGGTTCGCCTCTCGCCGGGTCTCGATCGAAAACAGGTGGAAGTGACGGAACCCACCCGACTGATCACCGGCGTCAGTCAACCCAGCATCACTCTGTACCGCCCCGCCCGGGACAAGGACACCGGCACGGCAATCCTGGTCTGCCCGGGCGGCGGTTACTGGGACCTGTATTGGCAACTGGAGGGCGAGGAAGTCGCCACCTGGCTGAACTCGATCGGCGTGACCGGAATCCTCCTCAAGTACCGGGTCCCGCGCCGGCCCGGCGAACTGGAATCGGAACCTGCGCGGCGACCGCTCCAGGACGCGCAACGGGCCATGAGCCTGGTGCGGAGCCGAGCCGCCGAATGGGGCATCGCTCCGCGGCGGATCGGAATCGTGGGATTTTCCGCGGGCGGACACCTTTCTCTGGCCACCGCCACCCGCTTCGACGAGCGGCGTTACCCTCCCGTGGACGATGCGGACCAGGTCAGCTGCCGTCCCGACTTCGCCATCGCGGTTTATCCCGGGTATCTCAAGGTGAAGGAACGGGATGAACTGACGGCAGAGTGGCGAATCCCGGCCACCACACCGCCGGTGTTCCTGGTCCATGGCGGTGCCGATCTCATCAGTTCACCAGAGCACAGTGTCCTGATGTACCTGGCCCTGAAGCACGCCGGAGTTCCGGCAGAATTGCACATCTACGCCGACACCGCACACGACTTCGGTGTCCGCAAAAATGATCAACCCTACTCGGCCTGGACGGAGGCCTGCGCCGCGTGGCTAAGACGTCAGGGGTTTCTGTCCACCCGCGCCGGCACGCCGCCCTGAATCCGCCGCCATCGTCCCTCGATTCCGTCCCAAGCCATGTGGACCGACCTCAAGTTCGCCTTCCGGCAGCTGCTGAACCATCCCGGCTACACCGCCGCCGCGGTCCTCACGCTGGCTCTCGGCATCGGGGCGAACACGGCCATGTTCAGCGTAATCAATGCAGTGTTGATCCGCCCGTTGCCGTTTACCGACGCCGGACACCTAGTCTCCGTCTGGCAGGATTATCCCAAGCGCGCCTGGTCCCGGGCCTATTTCTCCCTGCCAAACTTCCGGGATCTGCGGAATGACTCCACTCTCTTTGCAAACGCGGGCGCCTATGCGCTGAGCTCCCACACCTTGACTGACAGTGGCGAGCCCCGGCGCCTCGATTCCCTCCGCGTATCCGCCAGCCTGCTTCCCACCCTGGGGGTGCAGCCTGCACTCGGACGGAATTTCCGTGTCGAGGAAGATCGGCCCGACGGCGAACGGGTGGTGCTGTTGAGCGACCGGCTCTGGCGTTCCCAGTTTCAGGCCGACCCCGCCATTCTGGGCCGGGCCATCCGGCTCAACGATGAGTGGACGGCCCTCGTCGTCGGCGTGCTACCCCCGGGATTTCGGCTCGGCAGGGAACGCCCCGACCTTTGCCTGCCACTCCGACTGGACCCCGCCGAGGTTGGCCGCGGCCAGCGCGGCCTGGAAGTCATCGGCCGGCTGAATCCCAGCATCAGCGAGGAACAATCGAAGCAGCACCTGGCGGAAATCGCCCGGCAGTTGCGCGAGGCCGACCCCTGGGCGAATGCGGAAATGGACGTGAAAACCCTCCAACTCCAGGCGCATTGGGTCGGCGAGGTCCGGCCCGCCTTGCTGCTGTTGGGCGGTGCGGTGGTGTTCGTATTGCTGATTGCCTGCGCCAATGTTGCGAACCTCTCCCTCTCCCGCGCGCTCGCTCGACAGGCGGAAATGACCGTCCGTTCCGCGGTGGGTGCGGGACGTTGGCAGATCATTCGTCTGCTGCTCACGGAAAGCCTGCTACTGGCCCTGGTCGGCGGTGGTGCGGGATTGTTGCTGGGCCGGATTGGCGTGTCCCTGGCCCAAAAGACCCTGGCCGTCCGGCTCCCGCAGGCCGTCGAAATCTCGCTCGATCCGGTTGTGCTGACTTTCACCCTGATCGTATCCGCAGGCTGCGGTGTGCTGTTTGGCCTGGTCCCGGCATGGTCCGCTTCCCGGGTGGACCTTGCGGTTTCGCTGAGGGATAACGCCCGGTCCGCCACAACTGGACGCGGACGATTCCGTCTGCGCAGCGGTCTCGCCGTCCTCGAGATCGGCTTGGCATTTGTGCTTCTATCTGGCGCCGGACTTTTGTTGCGGAGCCTCGACAAGTTGAGCGGCTTTGACCCCGGGTTTGACCCCCGGAAAATGCTGGTGGCCCACACCGTTTTGTCGGGCAGCCGTTACACCGATAACGACGCCGCCCGCCTGGCCGCCGTGCGTGAGATGGAGGCCCGCTTGGCCAGCCTGCCCGGGGTATCCTCCGTGACCTGGGGTAACAGCCTGCCGTTGACCAGTGACATGGACGCCAGCGGACTGGCCATTGACGGACGGGTATTTCCCGCCGCAACTCCGACAACGAGACCGGCCCGAAGGTCGCTGTCATCAACGCCACCTTGGCCCGCCAATATTGGCCCGATGGAAACGCCGTCGGAAAACGGATCCGCCCGGACGCATTGGATACCCAGGAGTGGCTGACCATTGTCGGCGTCGTTGCGGACATCAAAAACGAGAGCCTGGAACAGCGGCCGAGGCCGGAGGTCTATTTCTCCTACGCGCAGTTTCCGACCCGGGGTGTCTCTTGGATGCTGAGGACGGCTGTCTCGCCCCTGAGTCTTTCCGATGCGTTGCGCCGCGAGATTTGGAAGGTGGACGGGACCCTGGCGGTCACCGACGTCCGCACCATGGAGCAGGCCAAGTCCGACTCTTATGGTGCGACGAGTTTTCAATCCCAGCTGCTGGGTACATTCGCCGGGCTGGCCCTGCTGCTGGCGGCGACGGGCATCTACAGTGTGCTCTCATACTCGGTGAACCAACGGTCGCGGGAAATCGGAATCCGTATGGCCTTGGGTGCCCGCGCGGCCGGCATTCATACCCTGATCCTCGGTGGAGGGATGAAAGTGGTCCTTTGCGGAATCGCTCTCGGATGGGTCGGAGCCTTGGTCCTGACCCGCTTCATGACCACGCTGCTGTTCGGAGTCCGGGCCACCGATCCGGTGAGCCTGGTCGGTTCCGTTGCCGTTCTGGCGGGCGTCGCGCTTCTGGCATGTTACCTGCCGGCCCGGCGGGCGGCCCGGGTGGATCCGATGAAATCGCTGCGCAGCGAATGACCTTTTCATGAACGATCTCAAGTTTGCCTTCCGCCAACTGCTGAAGCATCCCGGCTTTACCGCGGTGGCGGTGCTCACCCTGGCCCTCGGCATCGGCGCCTGCACGGCGATGTTCAGCCTGGTCGAGGCCGTCCTGTTGCGCCCGCTGCCCTTCCGTGAAACCGGGCGGCTGGTCTGGATTGAAAACGTGGGTACGGGCGGCATGTCGGCCCGCACCACCCGTGTGGACAACTTCCTGGAATGGCGGGAGCAGAGCCGCACGGTGGAGGACCTGGCCGCCTACTTCGCCTTCTTTGACTATTCGCGTTACACCCTGCTGGGAAGCCGCGAGCCACGGCGGCTGCGGGGCGTGGGCGTCTCCCAGAACTTTCTCGGCACATTGGGAGTCCAGCCGTTGCTTGGCCGGGGATTTACCACCGAGGAATGCCTCTGGAACGGCCGCAAGGCTGCACTCTTGAGCCACGCCTTCTGGCGCCAGCAATTCGCCGGCGACCCCCAGGTGGTGGGGCGGGTGATCAACCTGAACGGCGATCCCACCGAGATCGTGGGCGTCCTGCCGTCCTCCTTTGATTTCGACTCGGTATTCGCGCCGGGGACAGAGGTGGAACTGCTCCTGCCGTTTCCCCTGACGCCCGAAACCGCGCGCTGGGGCAACACCTTGTTCGCCATCGGACGCCTCAAACCCGGGGCGACAATCGAACAGGCCCGCGCGGAGATGGACCTCATTTCGCGCCGGGTCGGAGAGGCTCATCCGGAGCGCGGCACGTTTG
>JBGAPN010000221.1:0-9595 GCA_044221235.1 Limisphaerales bacterium | reverse complement strand
AACGGTCTGGCCGGCCATGGTTCCCGGACTGAACTGGAGCGTCCGCATCACGATAAAACCGTCGCCCATGGGCGCCGTGCGCGCTTCTTGAATGATCCCTTGCTCGCGGGTCTCAAGAACAGTCACGGACACGCCGCATTCTGGATCGCCAATCAGGGCGACGTTGGATTGGGTGGCACCCGCATCGCGCACCCTCCCCACCAGTCCGTCACTGGTGAGTACGGGCATGCCTTCGTGGACGCCGTCCCGAGTGCCCACATCGACGGTTACTGTCCTCCACCAAGTCGTGGGTTCCCGTCCGATTACATGGGCGGCCTGAAGTGTCCAAGGCGCCCTGGGCTTCCACGACAGCATGGCGCGCAGTCGTACATTCTCGTCCTGGGCTTGCCGGGCCTGCATCAGCGCCGTCCGGAGTTCCTGGTTTTCCCGCCGATGACGCTCCAGTTCCCGGATCAGGGTGGTGCGGGTATGAGTGGCGTAGGCGGCTCGGTCCACAAAGGACTGCGCCGAGCCGGCGAGACCGAAGAGGGGGATGAATAGTGCAGCCACGGAGGTCTTGGCCCGATCCGCCGCATTGGGCGGAAGGTTCAAGAGAACCGTGACCAGGGCCAGGATGGCTCCCAGCACCCAGAGATGTAACCGTTTCAGCACGTCTGGCGGCGGAAAATCGCCGGCCAACGCACCCCGAGGAAAACAACGACTGCTATCCGGTCGAACTGGAGGCGACGCGCTTCAGGAAGCTCAGTTCCTGGAGGACCTTGCCCGTCCCCTCCGCCACAGCGCTCAACGGGTCGTCGGCGATGTGAACGGGCAACCCGGTTTCCTGCGCAATCAGCTTATCAATGTTGCGCAGCAGGGCGCCGCCGCCCGCCATCATGATTCCCCGGTCGACGAGGTCGGCCGAAAGCTCAGGAGGGCAGCGTTCCAGGGTGATTCGGACCGATTCCAGGATACTGGAAAGGGGTTCTTGAAGGGCTTCGCGGACCTCCTCGGACCGGATCGTGACCGTTCTGGGAAGGCCCGCGGATAGATCGCGGCCCTTCACCTCGAGGGTCAGCTCCTGATCGAGGGGGAAGGCGGAACCAATGCGAATTTTGATTTCCTCGGCGGTGCGTTCGCCGATCATTAAATTGTGGGCGCGTTTCAGGTGCGCGACGATCGTCTCGTCGAACTCATCGCCACCCACCCGGACACTCCGGCTGAATACGATGCCGGCGAGGGAGATGATGGCGATTTCGCAGGTGCCGCCGCCGATGTCCACGATCATATTGCCCGCCGGTTCATGAACCGGAAGGCCGACGCCAATGGCGGACGCCATCGGCTGCTCGATGAGGTAGACTTCCCGGGCTCCGGCATGGGTGGCCGAATCCTTGACGGCGCGTTTCTCGACTTCGGTGATCCCGGACGGTACGGCCACCACGACCCTCGGGTTGATCAATTTGCGGTGGTGGACCTTCTGAATGAAATGCCGAAGCATGGCCTCGGTGATTTCAAAATCGGCGATGACACCATCCTTCATGGGTCGGATGGCGACAATGTTTCCCGGGGTGCGGCCCAGCATACGCTTGGCTTCCTCCCCGACGGCCAGAACGTTGGTGGTCCCGGCCTGGATGGCTACCACGGACGGTTCGCGCAGCACGATGCCTTGATCGCGGACGAACACGAGAGAGTTCGCCGTACCGAGGTCAATACCGATGTCGTTCGAAAAGAGACTCTTGAATTGCGCTAGCATGATGCGTGCTCCACACGCACAGCCGCCAAAGTGGGGGGGGCTCCGAGAGGAATCAAGGACGGAAGCAATTTCAGGAATGGAAATTGTTGGTCACCGAGTTCCCCGAATTCGCGGATCGCATCCCCTTCCGTTTTCCATCCGAAGGCAAGGTGGGGCAGGATTCCGGTCTGCAATTCGCCCCAATCTGACCCTCGCGTTTTTGTTCTGGCCCTTTTCCTGCGTCCCAAGCTTGTCTCGCCGGACTGCCCGCGGGTAACGTCTCTCCGCCATGTCTCAAGGATTGCATCTTTCGCAGCGACTTTCGCAGCAGATGGTGCTTTCCCCGCAGCTTCAGCAATCGCTGGCGCTGCTCCAGGCTCCCGTATTGGAACTCAAGGCCATGGTGGAGCAGGAGCTGCAACAGAATCCGGTGCTGGAAGAATCTCCAGTCATGGAGGCGGAGACAGACGAGGCAGCGGGTGCGGCCGCATCCCTCGCTGATCCGGCGGAACCGCCCCCAGACACCCGATTCGATCCGGCGACCGAACCGCCCTCCAATCAGCCGGTGGACCAGTTCGATGCCGACCTGCAGCGCGTTCTTCAACTGGACCAGGAGTGGCGCGACTTCTTTTCCAGCACCAACGGCCCGGCCCGCAGCGACCCCGAGGAGGAGGAACGTCGGCAGTTCATGCTCTCTCGACTCCTCACCGCGCAGTCATCGTTGCAGGAGGAATTGTTGGACCAGGTCCGGACCGCTGAGATCCCGGATTCCGACCGTCAGGTGGCGGAATTGATCGTGGGGAACATCGACGACAACGGTTATCTGCAGTCGTCGCTGCCCGAACTTTCCTTTTCAACGGGCCTGCCCTTGGGGGATCTGGAGGCGGCCCTGAAACTGGTTCAATCCTTCCAACCCGCCGGAGTCGGCGCCCGGGACCTCCGGGAGTGCCTGATGTTGCAATTGGAGCGCATTGGCAAGGCGAGTTCCCCCGAGTACCAGATCCTGCGGGACCACATGGAGGCGCTGGGTAAACGCCGTTTTCCGGAAATTGCCCGCCAGTTGGGAATCTCGGCTGCCGAAGCCCAGGACGTGGCGTCCCGGATTGCCCGCCTCGATCCACGCCCCGGGCGCTCGTTTTCCTCAACGCCGGAACAATATGTGGTTCCGGAAGTCACGGTGGCCCGGACGGCGGACGGCGAACTGGTCGTTTCGACGGTCAATGACTTCCTTCCGCACGTCCGAATCAGCAACACCTACAAGGATCTCCTGTCCCAAGCGGAGACTTCCCAGGAAGTCAGGGACTACATCCGGGAAAAGATCAAGGCGGGGAAATTCCTGATCAAGAGCCTCCACCAGCGGCAGAGCACAATCCTGAACATTGCCCAGGAAATCGTGAAGCGTCAGCGGGAGTTTATGGAACATGGGGTAACCCATCTCAAACCCATGACCATGCTCCAGGTGGCGGAGGTGGTCGGCGTCCATGAAACGACGGTGAGCCGGGCCGTGTCGGGGAAGTTCATGGATACGCCGCAAGGTGTCTTTGAACTGAAGTACTTCTTCACCTCCGGGTTGGCGACTGCCACTGGAGAGCAGGTTTCCAACAAGAGCGTGAAGACGGCCCTGGCGGAGCTGATCGCCAGCGAATCGAAATCGTCCCCGTTGTCCGATGAAGAGCTGGTCGCCCGGTTGAAGGCCACCGGCACCATGATCGCCCGACGGACGGTCGCGAAGTACCGGGCAGAATTGGGCGTCCTGCCCAGTCACCTCCGCAGGGTTTACTGAGGAGGGGACCGGTATCGAGCAGGGTGTTCGACGCCCCAGCGGGACCTATCCAGGGGCTCGATGACCCAACAGCCGGTCCCGAGCGGTTCGAACCTTTTGAACGGCGGCTCCGGTACTTTCCGCGACAGCGGTGAGATGACCCATCTTGCGACCACGCCGGGGTTCGGCCTTGCCGTACAGATGCAGCTTAACGTCCGGATCTCGAAGGGCCGCGGCCCAGTCCGGAGTCCCTCCGGCGTCGAACCAAATGTCCCCCAGCAGGTTTGCCATCGCTGCCGGACGCCGGAGTTCGGTGGACCCGAGCGGAAGTCCGCACACGGCCCGAAGCTGCTGTTCGAACTGGCTGGTCACGCAGGCGTCGAGAGTCAGATGACCGGAGTTGTGCGTCCTGGGGGCAAGTTCGTTCACGAGCAGTCTCCCATCGCGCGTCAGGAACATCTCGACGGTGAGCAGACCGACCACGTTGAGAGACTCCAGGATACCGCGAGCCAGTTCCTTCGCCTGCTGGTGAAGCGCTGCGGGAATCCCAGCCGGAGCAAAGGTGACGTCCAAGATATGGCGGGAATGGGTGTTCTCGAAGACCGGAAAGGCGGCAAATCCGCCATCGAGGGTTCTCGCCGCCACCACGCTGACCTCCTTTTCGAAGTCGACAAATGCCTCGTAGATTCCCTCGGCACCCTGGAGGGCTGAAAAGGCGGCGGGCAGGGATCCTGCATCCAGAAGCTTCTGTTGTCCCTTGCCGTCGTAACCAAAACTTGCGGTCTTCAGGACCGCCGGCAAACCCAGTTCACGCGCCGCCGATTCCAGATCGGCCAGGCTGCCAATCGGGCGAAAGGGAGTGACGGGAATTCCGTGGTTTTGGAGGAATATCTTTTCCCGGAGCCGGTGCTGGGTGATGTGAAGGACCTCCCCGTCCGGCCGGACCGGTACCAGATCGGCGCAGGCCCGGCTGGTGGCGCTGGGAACATTCTCGAATTCAAAGGTCACCACGGAGACCTCGGAAGCGAACTCCCGGACGCGGCCCAGATCCTCATACGGGGCGGCCACCTCCACGTCGCCCACCTGACCGGCCGGCGTATCTGTGTCGGGGGAGTACACGTGAACCCGGTACCCCAGTTGCCGCGCGGCAATGGCGAACATGCGGCCAAGCTGGCCGCTGCCCAGGACTCCGAGGGTCGACCCCGGCAATATGGCGGACGGTTTCACAGGCAGGTCTTGCGATCAGTGGACGGAATGTGCCGGACCATGTCGAGCCGGTCCGCATTCGTACCCCCGGGTTTAATTCCGTCCAGGGACGCCGGTGTTCGGATCATTTCACCAGCACCACCTCGGCATCCTCCGAGGCCTCCGAAGTGGCGACGGTTGCGGGGGCAGGGGTGTCTTCCAGGGGCGAGGCCGCCGTGGGCGGGGCGGTCATCCGGTTCTCCTCCTTGTCAAACTTCACGGAGACGATCCGGCTGACGCCCTGCTCCTGCATCGTCACGCCATACAGCACGTCGGCCATCGAAATGGTGCGCTTGTTGTGGGTGATGACGACGAACTGGCTCTGGGTCAGAAAGCGGTGAAGCACGCGAACGAACCGGTTGATGTTGGATTCGTCGAGGGGTGCATCGAGCTCGTCGAGGACGCAGAACGGGGATGGCTTGACCTGGTAGATCGAGAAGAGCAGGGCCACGGCGGTCATGGCCTGCTCACCGCCGGACATCAGGGAGATGGACTGGAGCTGCTTGCCCGGCGGACGTGCCACGATGTCGATTCCGGCCTCCAGTGGATCCTCGCCTTCGACGAGATGAATGTCCGCCTTTCCGCCGCCGAACAGCTCGACGAACATGATGCGGAAATTGTCGCGGATCTTTTCGAAGGTCTCGAGGAACATGGACTTGGTCTCGCCGTTGATCTTGTTGATCACTTCGACCAGTTCCTGCTTGGCCTTCACAAGGTCCTCATACTGGGTGGTCAGGAAGTTGTAGCGCTGTTCGGTTTCCTCATACTCCTCGATCGCGACGAGATTCACCGGGCCAATATCGTCCACGCGACGTTGGAGAGCCGCCACCTGGGTGCCGACGGCGTCCCAGTCGGTAGCCAGTCCCGCGGCAGCCATATCCTCCGTGGAGAGTGTTTCCACCCGAGCCGGGCCCTCGTCCGCGAGGGTGATCTTGATGCCCTCGCCACGAATGTCGTCGAGGTTCACCTGGTACTTGGACTGGATGCGTTCGCGGAGGTGCAGGACGGCCATTCCCTTTTGGGTCAATTCCACTTCCAGTTGGCCGCGTCGGGTCTGCAGGCTGGTGACTTGGGTGCGTCGTTCCCGGAGTTGTTCCTCACGGCTCTGGATTTCCCCCTCCTGAAAGCGTTTCTCCTCGGCGAGCTCGGACAACTGGTTGAGCAGAACCTCGCGTTCCTGGCCCAGTCGAACGATTTCCCGCTCGCTTTGGGAAATGCCGGCTTCGAAATTGCCCCGACGATCCTCGAACGAGCCCATTTCCTGCCGAAGGCGGGCAATCAACGCCTCGAGTTCGCGTATCCGGGCTTCGAGGGGCGGACGCTGGCGTCCATGACTCGCGAGAACCTGTTCTTCGGTGGCGAGGCTGACCCGGGATTCTGAAACGTCTTGATTGGCGACATCGCGTGCCTGTCGGGCCTGTTCCAAGTCGGCAGTCAGTTCAGCGACCTGGGTGGTGGCCGCATGTTCGGTCGATTCCAGTTCGGAGACTTGATGGACCAGGGCCTGTCGCTTTTCCCCACCTTCGGCTTCGTGGGCGGCCAGGGACTTCAGTTCGTAGCCGACGGTCTCCAGCTTTTGGACCAGGGTCCGCCGGGATGATTCGAGCGCTCGGAATTCGCCCTCCCGGGAGGCGATGGTGACCTCGACCTGACGGAGATCGCTCCGGGCCTGCTCGAGACTGGCCTGCAGGGTGGTCTGCTCGGACTGAAGTGCGCCCTTGCGGCGACCCGCTTCCGAAACCTGCTCGGTCAAAGCCGCCAGTTCGGCCTGCAATTCCGCAATCTGATTCTTTCGCCCGAGAATGCTCGCGGCTGCCTGACCGGAATTGTTGGCGGACCCGCCGGTGAACACTCCGTTCCGGGTGAGCAATTCACCCGTGAGAGTGACGTAATCATAGACTCCGGGTTGTTGCCCTGCGGCAGAACTTGCTGCGTCCAGGTCGGCGACCACCCGGGTACGCCCCAGAAGGGCCTCCACCAGCGGGCGAACCTCCGCGTCACACTGCACAAACTCCAAGGCCGGGGCGCCAACGGGAATCGGGGCAGCGGTGGACGGGGCGAAATCAGTGGAGATCGCGGTCGTGTCGGGAGACCCCGCTGTCGGAAGATCCAGTGGCCTGGTGCCCACGGAGGCCACCAAGGCGAGTGCGGCGATGCTGGCCCGGCCACGCCGGTTGGCGCTCAAGTCGGCCAGGATTCCCAACGCCGCGTCAGGCTGTGCCGTCAGGACCAGCTGAAGATGATGTCCCAACGCCGATTCAATGGCCATGACGTGGCTGGACGGAACGCGGATGCGATCGGCCAGCGAGCCCAGGACGTGCTGGGACTGTTTCAGAGCCGCGAGTGTGCCGGCACTGAAACCTTCGTGCTGGGTGTCGAGCTGTTCCAGCACGTTGAGCCGGCTGCGCTTGGAGGCCTGCTGGCGAAGCAAGTCGTCGAGGGCGGAATGGGCTTCAGTGATTTCCTGCTGCAGTTCCCGCAGGCGAGACTGGCGTTCTTCCAGGGTGCCGCGGCTGGTCTGAACCTGAAGGCGCTCGGTCTCAACCTGGACCCGGAACTCCCGAAGACGGGATTCCAACCGGGTGCTTTCTTCACCCAAAGCGGTCTGTTCCGCCTGGGTTTCTCGATCCGGACGACGTTGCCCTGCTTCTGGAGGTCGAGCTGATTGAGTTCGTTCCGGGTGCGGCTCAGCTGCTGTGCGGCGCCAAAGGCCCGGGACTGGGCTTGTCGCAACGCTTCCTGCTTTTCGGCAACCTCGCGTTCTGCTGCCGAGAGACGGGCTTGTTTCTCCTGGGCTTCGAGTCGGAGGACCCGGACTTTCTCCTGGGTCTCCACCACACGCTGCTCAATCAGCGTTAGTTCCTCACGGGCGATGGTCTGGCGTTCCTCCGACTGGGTGATGTCATGGAGTGCACGGGCATTCTGATCCTGCAGCTCCTGCAACGCTGCTGATTGAACTCAATCTTGCTCTCGTGGCGGTCCGCCTCGGATTTCAGCTCCAGGCTACGCTGTTGTTGTGACGAAATGGTGTGTTCCAGTTCCGAGAGCTGCTGGCGGAGCTGCAGAATTTCGTCGTCCAGGCGCAGCACGGTCTCCTGGCCCACCTCGTAATCGAGCTTGGCCCGTGACAATTCCGATTCGCGGACGGTGATCTCCTCCTGCAACACGTCGAACTGGTGGCGGGCCAGCTGTGTTTCAAGGTGCTGGAGCTCATTGGCCAGGGCTTGATAGCGGCGTGCCTTGCCGGCCTGGCGCTGAAGGGATCAATCTGCCGTTTGACCTCCTTGATGAGGTCTTCCACTCGGAGGAGGTTCTGCTCGGTATTTCCGAGCTTTCGCAGGACACTCCTTCTTCTGCTGCTTGAAACGGGTGATTCCGGCGGCCTCCTCGAACACCAGGCGGCGGTCATCCGGCTTGCTGGAGAGGATTTGGGTGATGTTGCCCTGAGCCATCACCGAGTAGCTGGTCTTTCCCACACCGGTTCCGGCGAACAACTGCTGAATGTCCCGCAACCGGCATCCGACCTTGTTGATGAAGTATTCGGAACCTCCATCCCGGAAGACCCGGCGGGTCACGGTGACTTCGTTGAATTCCACCGGCACACCGGCTGAACGCAGGTGATCGGCATCGACGTCCCCCAAGGTCAGACTGACTTCCGCCATGCCCAGCGGCTTCCGCTTGTCGGTGCCGTTGAAAATGACATCCTCCATTTCACCACCACGGAGGGCTTTGGCGGACTGTTCCCCCAAGACCCAGCGAATGGCGTCACTGACATTGGACTTGCCGCACCCATTGGGGCCGACAATGGCGGTCATGCCCGGCTGGAAGTTCAGGGTGGTCTTGTCTGCGAACGACTTGAACCCGAGAACAGTCAGGTTTTTCAGGTACATCCCGTGAGAAGTGAACGAGCCCGGTCGGGGTGGCGCAAGGGCAAACACACCAGATATGGGGTCAAGTTGTTCACAAGGCCACAATGGGTGGAGGCGCGGGCTTCGCTTTCGCGGAACACGCCTCGAATTCAGCCAAGGGGAGAGCGGGGGCGCCGTACGACGGAACCCCATCCATCGGGAATGCGGGGGCGGAAGGCCGGAAACAACAGGAGCGCGTTACCGGCTATTGGTAGATCGCCAGGAACTTCTTCCGGTAGGCGGCCTCTTGAAGGGGAAGCCGTTGATGCAGGGTGTCCTTCCGGATGGCCCCATGCTGGAAACGTCGCTTCTCAAACACGGGCATCTCGAGGCCGTAGAGCTGCCGGATTCCCCGGGAGACGACCTCGCCCTTGAGGGAATAGAGGGTGGGAACGTCGTATTGGGTGAGTTCGATGAAGGGGATGGCTTCGCTGACGGCCATAACCTGCCGTCCGAGCAATGGACTGAATCCGCTGAATCCATGTTTCCTCATCGGAGCGTAACTCCGGACACATCCCCGGCTGAGACCGCCACTGTAGGTCAGGGAGTGTTTGATTCGTCCCACACCCCACCCTTCATGGTACAGCATGAGATTGTGCACCACCGACCGGATGGTCAGCTCCGGATTCTCCTCAATCGGGTAGTCCTTGAGGTTCTCGTCACCTCCGTCGCCGTCAAACAGCCACTTCCAGTCGGGATACCGTTGACGGATGCCCCGGCACAGGGCGAGCGCCATGATGCCTCATTCCACGTCGAGCGGCTTGTAGTCTTCCAGCACCCGAAGCGCCTCCATGAAGTCGAGATCGGAGGAATCGGCATGGATTTCCTCCAGGAAGAGGTCGAGTCCCAGTTGTCGCAGGAATTCGCGGGCCTGCTGGAGGTCAGGACCATCCCCAAAGCTCAGCGTGAAGGCCTTCAGGCGGGCCGGGTTCATCCCGAGCTGCCGCATGACCTGATAGGTGGTCAGGA
>JBGAPN010000220.1:0-8297 GCA_044221235.1 Limisphaerales bacterium | reverse complement strand
GTCCACCATGTGGATCAGTCCCATCCTGGGATCCAACCGGCGGACTGCGAGAAAAAGGAAGTCGCCCGCAGCGAGACCCCGTTCCCGCCGCAGAGCCTCCCGGTCTGAGGGTGGCTGAAACCGCTGCAAGTCCGCCCCTCCGCCGACCACTTCCACCGAGGGTTGGAGTCCGGGATGCCACTGGGGCAACATCGACTTGGAGTACTCGCTGGCGACAAACACCCGTCGGGCATGGGCGATGGAACGCCGCTCCACCCGATGCATGACGCGGCAGGCGGCACTATCGAGGAGGCGCCGAAACCAGCCCCGCGGACGCGCCTGCAAGGAATACCGATGTTCCAGGGCCCAGGGCCCCTGAAGAATCATGATGTAGGGGAGCCCTTTCAGTGCGGGTGAAAGATAGGCGAGATGGGAGAACAGGAGCGTGGGTTCCGCAGAAGCGAGGAGCTGTCGCAACGCGGCCCGGGTGCCATCATTGGCCGACCGCCATCGTGCCCGGAATCCGCCTCCGGCCCGGGGAATCCGGTGCAGTTGCACTCCGGCCCGGGATTCACGTTCGGGCAGCGTCTCGCCTGGATTGGGATACACGGCGTGCACTTCGTGTCCCCGGCGCGCCATCAGTTCGGCCACTTCGGTGGCGTACCGATAGCCGCCGCCATCGAGGTCGGGGGTGTAACCGAGGGTAAGGAAGACAATCCGCATCAAACAGTCCGCGCCGAGGCGGAAGCCCGTTGCTAGCAAACCACATGGGTGCCGGGCAATCCGGATGTTCATCCTCGTGTCGTCATCGGGCCGAAACGGAAGCCACGGCGAAGCTTGAGAATTGGACGCCCGATCTCCAGCATCGCCGAATGCGTTCCATTGCTGATTGTGCCCGGGCAATCCTGCGTCCGGCCCTGGTGGCGGCGTGTCTGGCGTCCCTGGCGGGTGCTCGCGCGGCCAGCCCGGGTTCCTTCACCGCGGCCGCCACCCCGGTGGAGGCTCTCAAGGTGGCGAAGGACTTCCGGGTGGAACTTCTGTATACGGTACCCAAGGATCAGGAGGGATCCTGGGTGGCGTTGTGTTCCGATCCCAAGGGGAGACTCATCGTCTCGGACCAGTACGGCTCTCTCTATCGGATTACCCCTCCGGCACTGGGAACCACGCTGGGCCTGAAGATTGAGAAAATCGATCTGCCCATCGGTCAGGCCCAAGGGCTCGTGTATGCCTTCGACAGTCTCTACGTCATGGTGGCCAACGAGGCGTTCCAGGGGCGCGGGCTTTACCGGGTTCGGGATACCAATGGAGACGACCAATTCGATGAAGTGAAGCTGCTTCGCAAACTCCAGGGCGGCGGCGAGCATGGTCCCCACGCCATTGTCCCCACGCCGGATGGAAAAGGGCTCTACATCATTGTTGGCAATCAGACCAAGATCACCGACCTGGCTGGGTCCCACGTCCCGAAGAATTGGGGAGAGGATCTGTTGCTGCCCCGGCTGTGGGACGGCAATGGATTCATGAAAGGCGTTCTGGGACCCGGTGGCTGGGTGGCCCGAATTGACCCGGAGGGCAAAAACTGGGAGCTGCAGACCGTCGGGTTTCGCAACGAATATGATGCTGCAGTCCATCGGGACGGCGACCTGTTCACCTTCGATGCTGACATGGAATGGGACATGAACACCCCGTGGTATCGGCCCACGCGGATCTGTTTTGTGGCGAGCGGCGCGGATTTCGGCTGGCGCTCCGGCGCATCCAAGTGGCCCCCCTACTATCCCGATACGCTGCCGCCCGTTGTGGACATCGGACCCGGTTCGCCCACGGGTGTGACGTTTGGGTACGGGGCGAAGTTCCCTGCCAAATACCAGAACGCCTTTTTTGCGAGCGACTGGAGCTACGGAAAGCTGTACGCGATCCATATTGAGCCGGACGGTGCCGGTTACCGTGGCAAGGCTGAGGAGTTCATCACCGGCCAGCCCCTCCCGCTGACGGAGGTCATCATCAATCCGAAGGATGGGGCCATGTATTTCACGATCGGCGGGCGGAAAACCCAATCGGCCCTGTACCGGGTCACCTACACCGGGAAGGAATCGACGGCGCCGTCCAACCAGAAGCTCGCCGGCGGTTCCAAACGGGAGTTGCGCCGGAAGCTGGAGAGCTTCCACGGGCATGAAGACCCGAAGGCGGTGAAGTCGGCCTGGCAATATCTCCGAAGCGACGACCGGTACCTGAGCACCGCTGCCCGTGTCGCGGTGGAATGGCAGCCGGTGTCCTCCTGGCGTGAACAGGCCCTTGCGGAAAAGGATGTGAACGGATCCATCAACGCGTTGATCGCGCTGGTCCGCGTGAGCGCTCGGGATGAATCGCATCGCAAGCCGACCGACCCTGCACCGGATCCGGCGCTCCAGCCGGCCGTTCTCGCCTCCCTCGACCGGCTCAAATGGGATTCGCTGACCGAGGCGCAGAAGCTGGGGGTCCTGAGGGTGTATGCGCTCGCCTTCATCCGGCTCGGGAAACCGGATGACGCCACGCGCCAGCGTCTTGGAGCCCTGTTTGAGTCCCGATTTCCCGCCCTGTCGCAACCGCTGAATCTCCAGATCGGCGAGTTGATGGTGTATCTTGAGACACCTTCCGCCGCATCCAAGCTGGTGTCCGCCCTGGAAAAGGCACCCAGCCAGGAGGAGCAGCTGGCATATGCCAAAATGCTCCGGGTGTTGCGGACGGGTTGGACCCCGCCGCTGCGTGAGTCCTATTTCAAATGGTATCTGAAGGCGGCCAATTTCCGCGGCGGAGCGAGTCTTGCCGGTTTCCTGCGCGACATGAAGAACGACGCGCTCGCCACTCTCTCCCCTTCGGAGAAGACCGCGTTGCAACCGATTCTCGACGCCAAGCCGCCGAAGCGGACCGCCCTTGAAAACCTGTTGGCCGGTCGAACCACAGTGAAGGAGTGGACCGTGGACGGGCTGAGTCCGTCCCTCGCCGGCGGGATGAAAAACCGGAATTACGATCGGGGCCGCGAGCTGTTCGGGGCGGTGGGTTGCTACAACTGCCACCGATTCGCCACGGAAGGCGGCGCGGTGGGCCCCGATCTGACCGGTGTGTCAGGGCGATTCAATCCGCGCGATCTTCTGGAATCCATCATCGATCCCAACAAGGAGATCAGCGATCAGTACCAGGCGATTGTTGTCTCCAAGAACGATGGCGAGACCGTCATGGGCCGGGTGGCGAACCTCAATGACGATTCCCTGATGATCGCGACCGACATGACGGACCCCAACGCGTTTGCGAACGTAAAGCGGTCGGACGTCCGGACGATTGAGCCGTCCAAGATTTCGCCAATGCCCGAGGGCTTGTTGAACACGCTCAAGGAGGACGAAATCCTGGACCTGCTCGCATTCCTGCTGTCTGCGGGAAATCGGGACGCCCGATTCTTCAAATAAGTTTGTGGAGACGCGGGCGGCTGGCGCGACGTGCTGGCCGCCCGGTCCATCAGGAGTCTCCCTCTACCGAGGCTGGGGCGTTGGAGAGGAGCAGCGGCGGGCGGTCGAGTCGGGGCAGCCACAGGGTGAAGGTTGTTCCCTGACCCACCTTGCTCTCAAAGTCGATGCGCCCGCCGTGACCTCGGACAATCCGTTGGACCACCATCAGCCCGAGTCCGCTCCCACGTTCCTTGGTCGTTTGAAAGGGCTGGAACAGGCGGTTGAGCCGTTCCGGCGGGATTCCCCCTCCGGTATCCGCCACCGCAATCCAGACATTCTCCGCAGTCGCCCCGGTGGACAGGGTCAGGGTCCCGCTCTTGGTCATGGCCTGCATGGCATTTTTCACCAGGTTGACCAGGGCCTGCTTGAGTTGGGAGGGATCCAGGCGCACGGGAGGGGGGTCCGATGCGAGCCGCTCCACCACCCGCAGGCGCCGGTTGTCGAGTTCGGGCCGCAGCAGATCCAGCGTGTCCCTGACCACGTCGTTAACCGATCCATCCCGCAGTTTCGGCGGGGTGGGTCGCATCGGGTGAGGAAGTCGTTGATGATGTAGTCCAGTCGGCTGATTTCGCCCTGGGCGACCGACAGGTAATTGGAAAGTTTGTCGGCGATGACGGCGGGGTCGCCGTGGGAATGCCCGGCCGCCACCTGCTGGAGGCGCCGGACTTCGCGCTCCATCAGTTGAAGGTGGATGTGAATCGCATTGAGTGGATTGCCAATCTCGTGGGCGACACTCGCCGCCAGAAGCGTCAACGCGTGAACGCGCTCGGCTTCCACCACCTCACGGGTCTGGTGATGGGTCTCAGTGACATCGTGCAACACCAGGGCCACGCCTGCCTCTGGATCCTGTTCGATGGGGGCAGCGAACACCCGAAGGAATCGGGGACGAGGGAATCGGACCTCGATTTCGCGTCGGATCGCCTTCTGGCGGTCCCCAGGTCGGAGCGATTCCCGGTCGAGCTCTGGAATCAACCGCGCCAGCGGCTGACCCAGTGCATTTTCGACCGTGTATCCAATCAGCCGCCCGGCGGCCTGATTGAGAAAGATCACCCGATCTTCCCGGTCGGCCACGATGACTCCGTCTTCAATGGTCTGGAACAGGGTTTCCAGGAGCGACCGCTCCCGCTGGAGACGTTGGACAAGGGATTGGAGTCCCTCACGGTCCAACCGGTTGAGCCGGGTGAGGACTTTGTCCAGAAATCCCGATTTCGGGCGGCCTGGCGGATTCAGAGCCATTTCTTGTTTCGGAAATACAGCAGCGTCAGGCCGGTCGTCGCCAGGGTCAGGCCGATCACGTACAGGTAGCCGTATTTCCAATGCAGCTCGGGCATGGTGGTGAAGTTCATGCCGTACCAGCTCGCGATGAGCGTCGCGGGCGTGGTTAGGATGGTGATCACGGTCAGGACCTTCACGATCTCCGACGTCCGGTTGGACGACATGTTGAGGTAGATCTGGAGGATGTTGGAAACGGAGTCGGCGTAGCCCTGGGACAATTCGGCGATGCGGAACAGAGAATCGTAAACATCGCGGTAGTAGGGAACCAGATGGGCGCGGACCAGTTTGATTTCCCCGCGGGCGAACCGACCCAGTACTACGCGCAGCGGGCCGATGATCTGACGCAGATGGATGATCTCCTTCTTGGTGCGGAGGATGTCCTCCATGGTTTCCGGCGCCGGCTTCCGCAGCACCTTTTCCTCCAGTTCGGCAATCTGCAGGCCCAGTTGCTCGAGCGCCGGCTTATAGTTGTCGACCAGCGAATCGAGGAGCGCATGGGCAACCCGGTCGGGTGCCCGGGCGACGTGGACCGTGCTCCGCAGGCAGCGTTCCTCGACCTCCTGGATGCAGTTCAGTGGCACGTCGTGGTACGTCACCAGGAAGTTCCGACCGAGGAAGAAGTTGAGTTCGCGGGTGTCGAACAGTCCGTCCACCCGGTTGAAATCCACCGCGTGGATCACCATGAAGAAATACGGAGAGAACCGGTCGTCCTCCTTGGGTTCGTACCCTTCGACCTTGGGGGAGTGGCTCTCATTGAGGCAGTCCTCGACGGACAACGGATGGAAATGGAAGACGCCCTCCAGGATCTGGCGGGCTTCCTCGGGGGAGGCGGCCTCGAAGTCGACCCACAGGAAAAGATTGGTGTCCGCCAGCAGCGTGGGCATCAGGAAGATCTCGATGTCACGCGAGTGGAGCCGCCCGGTGGTGGTGAAGGCGAAAGAGCGGATCATGAACGATGGGCGGAGTCTATGCCGGCCCCCGAAGGAAGGAAGCGGGAAGAGGTTGGAGGCTCACGGAACTCAAGGAAGTTGCCGTTGACCCCGCGCACCTGAACAGTAGGATGCTTCTCACACAGTCATCCGAATGCGTTCCGTCCTTTTCATCGCCAGCAACACCTACCGGGAGCTCGTTCGGCAACCGTTTTTCCTCCTCCTGACCACGGTCTCGGCGCTGTTTGTGGTGTTCCTGGCCTGTGTTCCGTATTTCGGGTTCGGTGACGATCCCAAGATGGTCAAGGACATGGCGCTGGCGGTTCTGTTGCTTTCCGGGTTGTTGATGTCGGTCCTGTGCGCGTCTTCCAGTGTGGCCCGTGAAATCCGACAGGGAACGGCCCTCACGGTTTTATCCAAACCCGTGGGCCGGGTCCGATTCCTGGTAGGCAAATACCTGGGGCTCGCGGCGGCACTGGTGTTGTTTGCTTATACGGTGATGGTGGCCGTATTGCTGGCCAGTCGAATGGCCTTTGATGCCTATGGGTCCGCCGACCTCAGTTCGCTCGGAATCTATGTGGCGGGAATCGCGGTGGCCTACGCCGCGGCGGGTTTTGGCAACTTCTTCCTGCGCCGGCAATTCGTGGCCGATGCGGTGTTGGCGACCGCTATGGGTACCACGTTGTCCCTGGTCGTCGTGGTGCAGTTTACCACCCTGGAGCGTGCCTTTGTCGGGTTGGCCCAAGTCGATTGGCGGTTGTTGCCCGCGGGAATTTTGGTGTTGTTCGCGCTTCTGGTCATTGCGGGACTTGCCTTGGCGAGTTCCACCCGCCTGGACACGGTTCCAACTCTGGCCGTGTGCACCGCCTTTTTCCTGCTCGGACTGGTTTCGGATTACTTTTTTGGAGGAGCGGCATCCAAAGGATCTATCTGGGCGGAAGTAGTTTATGCCATAGTACCCAATTGGCAGCAGTTCTGGGCGGCGGATGCGCTGGGTAACGACAAGCAGATCCCGTGGGTCTATGTGGGCCAGGCTGCTGGCTACCTGCTGGCCTATCTCGGTGCCACCCTATCCGTGGCCTTCCTCCTCTTCGATGACCGAGAGTTGGGCTAGACCCGGCTTCGGACTTCTGGCACCTAAGCGGTTCTTCCTGCATGGAACGAAATTTGTCCAAAACCGGCCTGGTAAACGCCCTGTTGCTCTTGGTGGGCGCCGTGACCCTGGCAGTCTTTGCCCGGCAAGCGGACCTGGCCACGGGAACGGTGGCGGTGGGGTTCTTCGTCATTGCCGCGGCCATGGCCGTGGCAGCGTGGTTCCAGATGACCCTGGAGGCCCGGGAGGAGGAGGAGCGCCTGGAACTCGAGGCGCTGGCTCGCGGCCGGACCGATTCGAGCCTGTTTGGTGAAGGCGGAGCCGAGATCTCCCCGGCGCGTCGGTCCCGTGTCCAATTTGAGAAATGGGTTCTGCCTGTTTTTACCTTCCTGCTCATGGCGGCGGAAGGCTTTGGAATCTGGTTCTTTTGGGAACGGATTCAGCCCGGAAGAGAGCTCTCCCCGGAAGGGTCCATGGCGGCAATCACGCTGGCCATCTGTGCCGGCGTGGCATTTTTTCTGTTCCTGGTGGGCCGATACAGCGCCCGCCTCGCCCAGCTCGAAGACAGCCGTCTGCTCCGGCCCAGCGGGTCCGCGGTCATGCTGGGCGCCGTGGTGTCCGCGGTGTCGGCGGCGGCGTCCGGGTTGGTTTGGGCCGGATTTCCGGCCTGGGATCGGTACCTGGCCTGGGCACTCTTGGCGCTGCTCGTGTTGATCGGGATTGAGACGCTGGTAGTACTGGTTTTGGAAATCTATCGGCCCCGCGCGCACGGCAAGGCGACACGGCTGATCTATGAAAGCCGAATTATCGGGCTGCTGGGCCAGAGCGGGGGAATCTTCAGTACGGCTGCCCAGGCACTGGACTACCAGTTCGGGTTCAAGGTCAGCGAGACTTGGTTTTACCAGTACCTGGAGCATTACATTTCCGCATTTTTGCTGACCTGGCTGGGAATCCTTTGGGTCTCGACCACGCTGGTGATCATCGAGCCCCAGGAGCAGGGTCTGCTGGAACGGTTTGGCAAACCCGCGGGGACACCCCTTCAGCCAGGAGCCCACTTCAAATTCCCTTGGCCGATCGACGCCATCTATCGGTTCAACACCCGGGGAATCCAGGAATTCCTGGTGGGCGCAGTACCCGATCCGGAGCTGGAGAAGAATCGGGTCGTGGTCTGGACCCGCCCCCATTATCGCGAGGAATTCAACATGCTGGTGGCCAGTTCGGAGCAGCTCACCAACCGGTCGGTGCTCCGGGATCAGGCGCTGGCGAGCCAGGAGGCCGTTCCAGTCAACCTGTTGTCCGTCAGTATTCCGGTTCAGTTCCGAATCAAGGACGTGGAAAAATGGGCCTACCAGGCGAGCGACCCGGCCAAACTGCTTCAGGACATCTCAACGGGTGCGGTGGTTCAGTACCTTGTCAGCGTTAACATGGACGAGATCATGAGTTACGGCAGGTCTGCCGCGAGCCAGGCCTTGCGGAAGCAGATTCAGGAGGCGGCGGACCAGAAGCAGTTGGGGGTCGAGGTGGTTTTTGTCGGTGTTCAGGACA